>NHFY01000059.1 GCA_002170165.1 Flavobacteriales bacterium TMED123 | reverse complement strand
AACTAACTCGTCCTTCTAAGGTAGCAAAAATTGTGTGATCCCGTCCGATCCCCACATTTTCTCCAGGATGATACTTCGTTCCACGCTGACGAATAATAATATTACCTGGAATCACAGCTTGGCCACCAAATTTCTTTACACCGAGCCGTCGACCTTCTGTGTCACGCCCGTTACGAGAGCTACCACCTGCTTTTTTATGAGCCATCTATCTGTCTCCTAAACCTATTTCTTAGCCGGGGCTTTCTTAGCCGGGGCTTTCTTAGCTGCGGCTTTCTTAGCCGGGGCTTTCTTAGCTGCGGCTTTCTTAGCTGGTGCGACCTCAACTTGGTCCACAGAGGCTTTTGCAATGCTGGCCTTTTGTCCGCTGGCCAGAATTTCATTGATCCGCAGCACCGTTAAGTCCTGCCTGTGGCCCTTCTTTCTTTTGTAATCTTTACGCCGCTTTTTCTTGAAAACAATTATTTTGTCGCCCCTGGTTTGGTCGAGAACAGTCGCGGCAACACGAGCACCTTCTATTAGGGGTTTTCCAACAACAGTCTCTTTACCATTATCCAGGATTAAAACTTGATCAAGCTCAACGGCAGCTCCCGCATTAGCGGATAGCTTTTCGACGATGATTACATCATCCTTTGCGACGCGGTATTGTTTCCCGCCAGTTTTTACTACTGCGTACATGACGCTCCAAAACACCAAAAATTGACAGGCAAAAGAAGTATCTCATGCGAAATACCTTTGCCCGTTCATGGGAGGCGGAAATATAGTCCGAACGTCCCATGTGTCAAGCATCTCAAACATCCTAATTTTCTATATATTAAAACTTCTAGAGCTATTGCTCGCTTTTCTTACTAAAAAAACCTTTTTTAGGCCGTTTTACTGAATAGGTAGGGACTAAAACCTTTGTGAGGTAGTTCGATTATGGGTAACTCCATTGACGAAGAAGCACAAAAGGCAAAACACTCCTAGTGCGCAGTCGGGAAGGATGGATTCTGAGGTACAATTTGACCCTATTAAAAATTAATTTCATTCACAGGAAAGATTGACCCGACTGCAACTCCTACTTTAAAACCGCCGGCGGAGAGTTGCCGGAGTGGTCGAACGGGGCGGTCTCGAAAACCGTTGTGCCTTTGCGGGTACCGAGGGTTCGAATCCCTCACTCTCCGCCATAAATGGATGAAAATTCTTCGGAATTTCTAAATTTGTAAATGGCAAATCATTTTGGATCACGATTAGGGTCGTCCGATGTCCATTAGCGCCGCACAAAATCGATGGCTTGAAAAGTTTGTTAAGCTATTGCTTAACCTTCAAGGGGTACAACAAGAATCCCATAAAAACAGTACTATAACCCTAGCGATCACCCATAATGGGAAATTTGATAAAATTATTTTGACAACCTTAGTAAGCGATATTCGCGACCAAAAGAATCAATATAGTCAGGTCCGAAACACACTCACTTCGCTGGGCATAGAAGAAGGAAAAAAATTAGTCCCTGCAAAACGATCGCGAAATCCGATGACCCCGGAAATGATTTCTGCTAGGGCAGCGCAGCAAAAAGAGTTTGATACGTGGCAAGAGGCCTGGAAAATAATTCGTCAGGCGGAAATGTCACTGGACCGGGAATATGAAATCTCGATTATGAAAGACTATTACTAGTTGAGTTTAATTGTATCGAAACCCTTATGATCGGGTACTTAGAACAAAGAATACAGTCGGCACAGTTTTTGATATTCGATATTCCTTTAGGTGATGTCATGATGTAATGTCCCGCTGTTTTGACATTGTATGAACAAATTTTCGTAAGACGAGGGAGATAAAATGAAACCTGCGCGTTCTGTTTTTGCGGTTTTGATTTCAGCTGCAGTATTAAATACTCCAATTGTTACGCCGAGTTTTGCCGCTAATACGTTCGTTTTTACGGCGATTCCTGATCAAGATGAAACCCAGCTCCGCAAGCGCTTTGGAAAAGTTGCAAAATACTTATCCAAATCACTCGGACTCCAAGTTCAATATGTTCCGGTCAAGTCCTACGCTGCAGCGGTCACTGCATTTAGGAATAATCAGGTTCAATTGGCGTGGTTTGGTGGTCTGTCGGGGGTTCGTGCTCGCCAACTCGTAAAAGGCTCAAAAGCAATTGCCCAGGGAAAGAAGGACCCTTTCTTCGAAACCTATTTTATTGCCCACAGTAGTACAGGGCTAAAATTTTCTAAAAACTTTCCCATGGCTATTGCGGGCAAGACATTCACATTTGGTTCAAAGGGCTCTACCTCCGGTCGTCTGATGCCAGAGTATCATATTCGTCAGGCGTTTGGTAAAAAGCCTAATAAAGTTTTTAAGCGTGTGGGTTTTAGTGGTAACCACTCTCGAACCGTCGCCCTGGTGCAATCTGGAGCGTATGAAGTTGGTGCAACAAACTTCAAGGTTTGGAAGCGAGGCCTTAAAAGCGGCACGATTGATCCAAAAAAGATTAGCGTAATTTGGAAGACACCGGGTTATCCTGATTATAACTGGTCAATCCGAGGCGATGTTGATAAAAATTTTGGGAAGGGCTTTGCCAAGAAAGTTCAAGGGGCATTGCTCTTGATGAGTGACCCTGATTTATTGAAATCGTTTCCGCGGTCGAGCTTTATTTCTGCTAAAAATTCCGATTATGCCCCAATCAAAGAGACAGCAAAGAAACTTGGTTTAATAGATTAATCGGTTTTGTCTTTATGTCTTTACTCAAGATTCGCGAAGATGCCGTCGGCTATAATGGCGCGTCGGTACTTCGCGAACTTGATTTAACCATTGAAGCGGGTGAGCGGATTGCCTTAGTCGGTGAAAGCGGTTCAGGAAAAACGACGCTCTTGAATTTAATTTATTCTCGATTAGGCGCCTCAGCGGCACTGGTGCCACAGGAGCTTGGGCTAGTCCAAGCTCTCAGTGTTTTTCACAATGTGTATATGGGCCGACTACATCAGCGCTCAGTTTGGCGTAATCTCCGTAACCTCTTCCTGCCACTAAAGGTAGATATTGGACTAGTTTTGCCAGTCCTGAAAACTCTGCGCTTAGACGACAAAATCCATGCAAGCGTTGGAGAACTTTCGGGCGGGCAGCAGCAGCGCACAGCTGTGGGCCGGGCCCTTTTTCACCCGGGTGATATTTTAATCGCTGACGAGCCGGTATCTGCTGTAGATGAGCATCAGGCAAGGGAAATTCTCAAAGCTGTAACCGTAAACAAGCCAACTGTTGTGCTGGCGATGCATGATCGCGCGTTAGCGATTAAATTCGCGGATAGGTTGATCGGGATTAAGAACGGTGTAATCGCGCTTGACGAACCAGCCTCTGGGATGAAGCCAAGTGATTTGGACGATTTATATAAAAATCAAAGTCTATGACTTTGCGGTCAACGCCTTCACCATTAGTTAAAACTACAACCACTTTTGTTGGAATTGCGTTAGTTTGTTTAGTCTTCTCCGACGTTGCAATTACTACTGTTGACCCGTGGCAAGAGTTTCGCCTCTTACTAATTGGACTGGCTACCCCAGATTTTTATGCCACTGACAGCATAGGGCAGGCAATTGCGTACACGCTTTCCTTTGCATTTCTTGGGGTAACCCTTGCAAATATATTAGGGCTATTTCTGGCATTACTTTTCTTCAGCCGGATTGTTCGCACCTTCTGTGCAGTAGTGCGGGCTGTGCATGAGCTTTTCTGGGCGTTGATATTCCTGCAGATGTTTGGCCTGTCACCTTTAACCGGTGTGCTCGCTATCACTATCCCTTATGCCGGGATTATCGCGAAAGTCTATGCAGAGATACTGGAGGAAGCTAACCCGGCACCATTGAAAACGATACCGGTTGGTACAAGTCGAATATCAGCATTTATTTTTGTCCGTCTGCCCGATGTTTGGGCGCATTTTCGTTCCTATTCAATGTATCGCTTGGAATGCGGTATCCGTTCCAGCGCGGTACTGGGCTTTATTGGACTGCCAACTCTCGGATTTCATTTGGAAACAGCCTTTAAAGAAGGACAATATTCTGAAGTTGCTGCTTTACTCTTTATATTTTATCTCGTAATCGCCACGATGCGCTTTTGGATGAAACGTCCACTGCTCCCAATTTATCTTATAGGCGCTGCCGCGATCTTGCCGTGGGGGCTGGCATTTTCTTTTTCTAACATCGTGCGTTTCCTTACAGAGGATATTATTCCTCATCCAATTCGTAATGGGTCTGGATTTGAAAGTTTTTGTAATTGGGTCGAGTTCATGGTCGTTGATCAGGTCTTGCCTGGCACGATTGCGACTGTACAACTTACAATGATCGCTTTGGTTGCTACAGGCTTTTTAACACTAATACTATTTCCACTTATATCGCCGTTATTATTTGGCAAGGGCTCGCGTTTCCTTGGTCATATCTTTTTAGTCATTGCTCGCTCCACCCCTGAATATATTTTGGCTTTTGTTTTGCTTCAGCTTTGGGGTCCGTCGATGCTCCCTGCAATTGTTGCTTTAACTCTTCATAATGGAGCAATTATAGGTCATTTGATTGGACGTTATACGGNGACCGTAAAACTTCGGCAGGATGCTGTGANGGGTTTNAATCGGTACGCGTATGAGGTGCTGCCGCGCGTATATCGCCCCATGCTGGCGTTGTTATTCTATCGCTGGGAGGTGATTATGAGGGAGACTGCCATACTAGGTATTCTTGGCATCACGACACTAGGGTTTTATGTAGACAGCGCTTTTGCTGATTTGAGGTTTGACCGTGCAATATTTCTGATTGCTATAACTGCTTTACTTAATATCGCGGTTGATGCCATTTCTAGGTCAGTTCGTGTCCGTTTAAGATTGCAAACAAGTTTGGAACAACAGTAAAATATGCAGAAAACAGATACTCCAATAGTAAAAGATTTGGTGCTGATTGGCGGCGGGCATAGTCATGTGGCCGTACTCAAGCGTTTTGGTATGAAACCAGTACCGGGTATTCGCTTGACCTTGGTTTGCCGTGACGCCCACACCCCTTATTCGGGAATGCTGCCGGGTTATGTGGCTGGTCATTACACTTATGATGAGGCGCATATTGATTTGGGTTCGCTCGCGCGATTTGCTGGCGCGAGGTTTTATCACAGTACGGTCACCGGTCTCGATGTAAATGCTAAAAGCGTGATATGTGATAACCGCCCGCCAGTAGTTTATGATCTAGTCTCTATCAACACGGGGTCAACACCTACAACAGCTTTTGTCCCCGGGGCGACAGAAACCGTTGTGCCGGTGAAGCCTATTAACCTCTTCCTGAATCGTTGGGAAGCTCTGCGTGATCGAGCACTGAACCATGAAGGTGCAATGAAAATCGCGGTTGTTGGTGCTGGAGCTGGAGGGGTGGAGATACTGCTCGCAATTCAGTTCCGCTTGAAACAAATCTTACAAGAAGCGGGCAGGACCGATGAACAAATCTCCTATACGTTGTTTAGTAATTCCGCTGAGATTATGCCCACACATAATCCAAGGGTTAGGTCTCGTTTTGAGACGGCTTTGCGAGATCGTGATGTTGTCATCCACGCTGATGACGCTGTCGTGCGGGTTTGCCCTGGGAAAATCAAGACTGCTAGTGGCGCAGAGATAGAAGCGGATGAAATTCTCTGGGTGACAGCAGCGGGGGCGCCAAGTTGGACAGCTGACGCGGGACTTGAAGTTGATGAAAAGGGCTTTATTAAGGTCGGCGACACGTTGCAGTCATTGTCACATCCGGAAGTGTTTGCCTCTGGCGATGTCGCAACGATGGTCAATCACCCCCGCCCCAAGTCTGGCGTTTTTGCTGTGCGTCAGGGTAAGCCCTTGGAGCGTAATTTGAGGCGCTTTTTGTTGGGTAGGCCACTTGTACAATTTCGTCCGCAAAAGAAATTTCTCAGCTTAGTTTCCACAGGTGATAAATATGCTGTCGCATCCCGCGGAAAATTCTCGATGCAGGGCAAAAATATCTGGCTTTGGAAGGACTGGATAGACCGCAGGTTTATGGACAAATTTAACGATCTGCCGGATATGGAAGAAGATGTCAAAACAGACCTTCCGCAGGGTTTAGCGAGTGCTGACGTGGTCAAGGAAATTTCTGCTATTGCAATGCGGTGTGGGGGCTGCGGCGCCAAAGTTGGTGCGACGGTTCTCTCTCGTGCCCTCAACAGCCTTGAGCCTGTGCCACGTAATGATGTGCTGATCGGTTTGCATGAACCGGATGATGCCGCTGTCGTTGAAGTGCCTCCCGGTAAGGTAATGGTTCACACGGTAGATTATTTTCGTTCGATGGTAGATGACCCCTATGTCTTTGGTAAAATCGCTGCAAATCACAGTCTTGGCGATATCTATGCCATGGGTCGCGAGCCGCAGACGGGTTTGGCAATTGCGACAATCCCGTTTGGTGTTGAAGAAAAGATTGAAGACACACTGACCCAGATGATGACGGGCGCAATGGAAATTCTTAACGACACAAATTGTTCACTAGTTGGTGGTCACACCAGTGAGGGGACGGACCTTAGTCTTGGTTTTGCGGTAAACGGTTTGATCGATAAAGAAAAAATCATGCGAAAGGGCGGCATGCGGGCCGGAGATAAGTTAATTGTCACTAAGCCGATAGGAACTGGTACGTTGTTTGCTGCTGACATGCGGCATAAGGCGAAAGGTCGCTGGATCGCCTCCGCTCTTGATCATATGGTCATGTCAAATTATCGCGGCGCACAATGTCTTGTTGATCATGGTTCAAAGGCCGCCACCGATATAACTGGGTTCGGCCTTTTAGGGCATTTAGTGGAAATGGTGCGTGCCTCTGAGGTCGATGTGGTGTTGGAATTGGAGGCTGTGCCGTTAATGGATGGAGCGGTTGAGACTGTGAAAGCCGGTATTGTTTCGTCACTACAGCCTCAAAACGTCCGCCTGAGGCGTGCGGTTGCCAATCTTCAAGAAGCAAGTAACGACCCGCGCTACCCGCTAATATTTGATCCGCAGACCGCTGGTGGATTACTTGCAAGCGTACCGGCCAACCGGGCGGATGATTGTATCACGTCGCTCAAAGAACTCGGTTATCTCCAGTCAATGATTGTAGGAAATGTGCTGGAGCAATCCGACCGGCTGGAACCTATAACTGTTAGGGTTTAATTTCGTTTATCAATTTTGACCATGCAGCTATTTCAACCTCTGGCTTGAATAGGGCCTGTCTCTTTTTTCCTTGTGCGGCAAGGCGTTTAAGAAATTTCGGATTGGTTTCGGCCTGTTGAAGAAGTGCGGCGAGGCCCTGGGTGTCATTCAGTGCGTAATAGCCTTCATAGTCCTCACCTAGTAGTCCAACATTTCCATCGATATTAGAAGCAATTATAGGTAACCCGCAGACATTGGCTTCGGAGACTACGTTAGCACCCCCTTCCATCGCTGAGCTAATGACCATGGCGTGGCTGTTAGAAAATTGTCGGCGCACTCGCCATTTCGGCACTTCCCCGAGTGATATAAAACGTGGGTTAACTTTCATTTCTTTTGCTGCCCTCTGGCCCCATGCTTCGTTATGGGCTTTGCCGAGATGAATGATACGAAGCTTGGAATCGGGTGGTGCCAGTTGAGCCGCATAGGCGGCACGCAAAGAATCTTTTTCGTCTCGCAAATGCCCGATAACGCAAATATCAAACGTACGTTTACTTGGTTGGCGTTTAGATGGAAGCGGCACAGCAGACTGATAGATTGTATGGAGTTTGTGACAGAATCTTTTTGGAATTGCGTGATGCACCAGGCCATGCAGACCCACGAGAGCTGTTGCGCATTCCATAGACTTTAGCGTCTCTTTGGGGCGGCTGTGCTGGAAGGCGTATATGTCAGTTCCGGCAAGAAGGACAATCAATGGACGGTTTGGGTAGGTATTAGAAAATGTGTTGATCGATTTATGAGATCGCCAGGCATGGACGGCGATCATCATATCCGAATTAGACCCATCGTCCCACTCAGCGATTGATACGCGATGGCCGAGATTGCGCAGAATTTTAGCCCAACGTATGGCGGTAGCTCGATTTCCGTTTCGAGACTTCTCTCCAGCCGGGGTAACGAGGCTAATTTTCAATTGGGTTTCCTAAGTAGTTAAATTATGCAGGTAATATCGATGCATCAGCATCAAAGTACTCTCCTTTTCGAATACAGAATGCCGGCCGCAGTCGGCGCGTCGTTTCGACTTCAACGTTACTGTTATCGTGAAGTATCCAATTACCACTCTCGTCGTGCAGCACCGAAATGTCTGCATCACGCCCAATTCCTAAAGTGCCAAGTTTATCACTCATTCCAATCATGTCGGCGCAGTGTGAAGATACCATTGGGATGGTATCTTCCATTTTGATGCCCATTGCCATCAGTTCTGTCATCGCGTGGCACATNCTGAAACGCGCTTGGCCAGCAAACAAATGCATTTCATCGTCCGGGTGTTCATCTGGCGTACCGGCCTCCGCTGGGACATGTGTATTATATCCATGCATATCTGCCCCGACGGTGTTTGGCAGTACCCCGGCATCGAGCACGCGCCGCGCCATGTCAAAGCTGAAGTGTGATCCATGGCCTATATCAATGAGTACACCTTTATCGATTGCCTCATTGACGATCGGGTGCAGCTTACCCTCTTTATTTACAAATCCCCCGGGATGGCGTGTAAATGGGTGGGCNAGGATATCACCTTCTTCAATCAGAGCGACAATCTCGGGTAACCTGGCATCCATATCCACGTCGACACCGTCTTGGGTCGGCCATAGTTCCCCAAGGTGAATATAGACTGGGATACCCGCNTCNCGAGAGGCATNCTTNGCCATTTCGAGAGTTTCCAGACCCCACCGTGAAATACCACCTGGTTCGGCATGCGCTTTTATNCCCATNACNATNTCTGCATTGGCGCTGGCAGCTTTGGCGCAGGCGGCAACATCTATGCCTCCCGGACCATATAGGTAAGGGTAGTAATGTCCCTCAAGACCACCNACTGTATAGATCGANATAAAGGCTAGGACNTTAGTCTTGGCGGGCTTAGCGATAAAATTACGGAAGCCGGGAAATGTCATGCAGCTTGGTCCACCCTGATCAATGACCGTCGTGACGCCTGATCGTACCCCTACAAGATCAGGNTTCATACCGAAGCGACCNCTTACATGTTCAAAAACATGGGCATGAGTNTCGATCATTCCCGGAATAACTAGCTTACCAGTGGCGTCGATAGATCTTTTCCCCTCGCTTGCGAGATTTTCGCCAACGGCCATAATCTTGCCGCTCGTGACAGCNACATCATTTTTGCTATCTATGTTATTAGCTGGATCGATAACCCTTCCGCCGGTAATNACGAGATCATACTGTTCTGTCATTTTTGTCTNCGTCTCCGATAGGTAATTTGCGNCTAATATTGATATANGCGTATTCTGCCCTAATAATGACCCNCAGGACTGCGGTGATCAACTGCGATCAACTAATAGGCGTTCTNCTATGAAAATTGTGAAACCAGTGGCGACTGGCGGNATTGGCGCATCTGTAATTAGAAAGGAGGATGAACGCTATCTNCGGGGACGCGGCGAATTTGTCGCTGATATCAAACATTTTGGTATGCGTGAGGTGGCTTTTGTGCGNAGCCCGGTAGCCCATGGACGAGAAGTNAGAGTTACCAAACCATTAAAATATGAGAATGATGTCTTCGTNGCAGGCGACCTCGATGAAGTATCTCCTATTCGTGCCGATTCTGGTCTCCCTGGATTTAAGTCCTCACTTCAGCCAATCCTCGCACAGGAAAAGGTTCGGTATGTTGGCGAGTTGATCGCTGCCTGTGTAGCTAATACCCGCGCTGAAGCGGAAGACATCGTCAATCTTGTGGAGGTTGAGATAGACGCACTGCCCGTCGTTTCGGACATGTTACAGGCACGTGAAAACAATGCACCTCTGGTCCATGATGAGTGGGGTGACAATGTATTCTTGGAAACCTTCGTTGAAGCTGAGGCAGATATTGAGGTTCTAAAGTCTGAGGCAGAAGCTTCAGTTACTCGTACCTTTCGTACTTCTCGGCAGTCGATGGCACCTATTGAGGGCCGCGGTGTAGTTGCGGAATGGGATCGGCGGCTAGAGTTATTAACGCTTACCAGTTCGACCCAGATGCCACATATTGTGAGGACGGGGCTTGCCGAATGCCTCGGTCTTGACGAGGGACAGGTAAGAATTGTCGCACCAGATGTTGGCGGTGGTTTTGGCTACAAAGGAATTCTACTCGCCGAGGAAGTTGTTCTCTCTTGGATCGCAATTCGCACTGGTCAGCCGGTTAGCTGGATTGAAGATCGCCGAGAACAGCTGAGTGCAAATGCTAATTGCCGTGAGCACCATTACGAAATAACTGCTTACGCCGCGGGTGATGGTAAAATACTAGCGGTCGAGTGCGAGGCAACAGTCGATGCTGGCGCCTATTCGGTTTATCCCTTTTCAGCCTGTTTAGAGGCGGCACAGATTGCTAGCATTCTACCCGGACCCTATGATTTTCCAGGTTTCCGTTGTCGAACATGGTCTTCGGCGACTAACAAGCCGCCAATCCTACCATATCGCGGCGTAGCACGAACCGGGGTCTGTTTTGCCTTGGAAACGTTGATTGATCCGTTGGCACGCCAACTTGGTATTGAGCCGCATGACGTCCGGATTAAGAACTTACCACTTCCAGAGCAGATGCCATTTACTAATGTTACCAATAAGCTATTTGATTCTGGAGACTATCCCGAATGTATGGCCCGTGCTGCAACAGAAATAGATTTGGTTGCAGTGCGTGAACGGCAAAAACAGGGTGAGGAGGATAATCGGAAAATAGGTGTTGGGTTTTCAATTTTTTGTGAGCAGGCCGCACATGGAACGTCGGTTTACAGCGGCTGGGGGATTCCGATGGTCCCGGGGTTTGAGCAGTCAGCAATCAGATTGACACCTGATGGTGGTCTGGAGGTACGTGTGGGCGTGCAGTCTCACGGCCAGAGTTTAGAGACCACATTAGCGCAAGTGGCTGCAGAAATACTTACAATCAATACTAATGATATAAAGATCGTTCACGGTGATACCGCTTATACGCCATATTCTACAGGTACCTGGGGGTCCCGCTGTGCTGTGATGGCGGGGGGAGCGGTATCTTCAGCATGTAAGGAACTTGCAAAAAGGGTGCTCCAGATTGGGGCCCATCTATTGCAAGCTGACTTAAGAGAGGTCGAGTTATTGAGAGGTGAAGTCCGATCAAGCAGTGGGAGCGTAGCGATTAAAGATATTGCTAGGACTTGGCACCACGCCCCACAAGATTTACCTGCAGAGTTGGCTGCCAGGGCATTGGAACTCACCGAAGGTTATCGTCCAGAGCCAGATAGTGGAACGTTTTCCTATGCCGCGCATGGCTGTGTTGTCGCGGTTGATCCTGATATAGGTGACGTCGAGATATTAGATTATGTTATCGTTGAAGATGGTGGTGTTTTGATTAATCCGATGGTGGTTGATGGACAGGTCTACGGGGGCACTGCGCAGGGAATAGGTACGGCGTTGTTTGAGGAAATGCCATATGATGAATATGGCCAACCTATGGCCAACACGTTAGCAGAATATCTTCTTCCAAGTGCTTGTGAGATGCCAAATGTAAGAATTTCTCATATGGAGACACCGTCGCCGTTTTCTGCTTTTGGCCAGAAGGGTTTGGGGGAGGGCGGAGCTATTGGCCCGCCAGCGGCTATCGTCAATGCGATCAATGATGCGTTTAAGGAAATCGATCTGGCGGTTGACCGATTACCGGTCTCACCGGCCCGACTATTTGAATTAATTAATAACGCGAAGCTTACATCATGAATGCCGCTGACAATTCGGCTATCGAGAAATTATTAGCTGTGGTTCCTGCTTGGCGAGGTGTCACGTCGGCGGGAAAAGCTGTTAATTTGGCAGACTACGAGCTGTTGCATTGTGGGCCTCCATCGGANCCTTGTAATGCGCTAGTTACACCAATCCTGAACTCCGCTGCTGTCGCTTGTGTCTATGAGGGTTGGGCANAGACGCTTACAGAAGCTGATCATTTAATCGGATCNGGCAAAGTCAAATTTTCCCCAGCGCAGGACCGCAACATCGTTACGCCTATGGCTGCGGTAGTTTCTCCGTCAATGAAGTTAACGGAGTTTGTTGATCTAAACGCACCAAACCACTTGGCTTGGGCGCCATTGAATGGTGGAGGTACGGGAGCAGATCCGGTACCCCGCTATGGCTATAAAAGCCAAGCAGCAATCGACTTTTTAGTATTTTTGAATGACNAAGTTGGCCCTACTNTNGCTAAGGTNTCGGAANTTNCTCCGGTTGAATGGCTNCCAATTATCGATATGGCTTTGACCCTTGGCGATGACGGCCACCTAAGGCACATAGAAGCNCATAAGATTTTANTTGAGGTTATTCGTGAACGACTTGGTNCTAANTTTGCNAGTAGGNCTGTTGANGAATTTATTGAAAAATGGCCNTTCCTNCATCTCAATTTCTGGATGGCAGCNTCGAAACTGATTTTATCTGCCGCAAACGGAATTAAAGGCAGNTCAATTATCACCGCCNTNGGTGGNAACGGANANGAATTTGGATTGCAGGTTGCGGGTTTGCCCGGCAGATGGTTCACCTGCCCGGCGAGCCCGCCACTTGGAAAAATTCGGGAACCNTTTACAACAGAGACATGTGTNGGCGCNTTTGGTGACAGTGCTGTTGCAGAAGGTCTAGGACTTGGCGCGATGGCNCAAAGCTATTGCCCCGACATGCNGTCNTTGCATTCGANCTNNACACCTGNTGATATTTTTGAATTGCCTGAAAANCTTNTAATGGCGCAGCATCCCCGTATGNAGAAAAGTGGGGCACGAGTAGGNTTATCTGCTCGGGCAANAGTTGAGTCCNACGTGACNCCGGTTCTTGAGCTTGGGATAGCGGATAAANATGGGATNAACGGTGGGNTGGGNGCCGGTATTTATCGNCCNCCNATGNCCCTNTTTTCCCGAGTATGTGAGGCCTTGAATTAGTCTNGAGAAAGGNTAGAGCCTTGGANTTATAGCCCTATGAAATACTTGGANATCTATGGTTTTATATATTTNTCNTGATNNCAATAAGNGNGAACCNGGAATGGAATATTAGACGCAGGAATCTATAGGCAGACAGAGGCCGATAGCTTCGCTAATNTNCTATTTNAATGAAAATGGTTTTTACACAGTGAGAGANTTATGACTGATCAAAGCCTTCGTGGTTTCCTTNATTTGGTGGAGACAGAATTCCCGGCAGATTTTGTTAGGATTTCCAACCCGGTACGCCGAGAACTCGATATTACCTCTTGTGTGTTCGAATTCGAACGGCATGGTAAAAGCCCGGTTTTGTTATTTGAAGATATCGAGGGCTTTAATGGCCCCGTCGTAACAAATACTGCCGGCAATAGGCGTCTGTTGGCGGCCGCAGTTGGCGTTGAGCCGGATGATTTACCATTGGCTTACCGCGAACGGTGTCAAAATTATCAGCCGGTCGAAGTTGTAGGTGATGCCCCATGGCAAGATGTCGTAATTGAGGGGGACGATGTTGATCTAACAAAACTTCCCATCCCATTGCATTTTCAGGTCGACGCCGCGCCATATATTACAGCAGGACAAATTACTGCGCGGGATCCTGACGGCGAAACCGATACGGTCGGGTTCCATCGTCTCATGCTTAAAAGTAAAAATCGCCTCGGTCTTTCACTTCATTCGAGGCGTCGGATGTATGAGTTTCACCGCCGTGCNGAAGCNANAGGTGAGGCTCTNCCTGCGGCGATTACNATTGGTATTCATCCAATCCACTATATGGGNTCAATGGCNTATCANTATCCCCCAGATGTAAGAAAATACGAGATNATNGGNGCTTTGTTTGGNGAGCCCTATAAGGTNGCGNCCTGCAAGACAAATGAGTTATCTATTCCNGCGGGNGCAGAAATCGTCATTGANGGTGAAATTCTTGCGAATACAAATGAACCAGAAGGGCCATTTGGGGAATTTACTGGATANGCATCTTATCGATCTACCGAGAANGTTTTCGTTGCTAAACGGATCCAGATGAGGAGNGATGCAATATTTCATAGTGTCGCCTCCGGTACAGCCGGCGACCATATTCTTGTCTCATCAATTAGCCGCGAGGCTGAAATTTTGAATGCCCTGCGCCGCAATTTGCCAAATGTCCGCGCAGTACATGTTCCCCTTTGTACAGTTGGAGCTTTGATGGCGATTGTGCAGATGAAAAAGACAGCTGAGGGCCAGCCTAAGCAGGCAATTATGGCTGCGCTAGGAACAGAATTTTATGTAAAGACAGTTATTGTTATTGATGAAGACGTTGATCTATTTAATCTCTCTGACGTGATGTGGGCGGTGATTACTCGGACACGTGCTGATCAGGATGTAACTTATATTCACGGTGCTATGGGGGCAATTCTCGACCCAACCTCTGACCCTAAAAACCATACTGTTACTAAAGTCGGTATTGACGCAACAAAGCCTACGGGCCGTGATTTCGCGGAAAGGCTCACAATTTCTGACCCGCAACGAAGCCGTGTTCGTGACATCCTTAAACAGGCCGGGATCGATCTTTAAATGATTAGATCGATTTGATTGTGTTCAGCGGCCTATAGGCTTTGCGGAATATGATTTGCAGTCGGAAGGGACTGGTCGGATGTTGCGGCTACTAACGGTAAAATCCTAATATCGTTTTATTCTAACTCCCGCGGTAGGTAGAGTAACTCCAGGGCGTAACGAGAAGTGGCACATGATAGTGGTCATCCTCGGAAGTTATCGTGAAACGGACGGGTATCAAATCAAGGAACATTGACGAGTCTGGGTTGGTTGCCCGGTTACGAAAATAATCACCTACATTGAAAACCATTTCATAAACGCCAGGAATTAATTGGTCCCCTGTGAGCACCGGGCTATCCGTGCGGCCATCTGAATTGGTTTTTAGGGTTCTCAGCGTAATACGCTTTTCCCCATTGATCTTCACAATTTGAATATTAACGTCTGCCGCTGGCGCGCCATTTGCAGTATCTAGTATGTGGGTAGTTAAGCTCGCCATTGCTTGGATACTCCTTTATTAATTCATTTTATATTATCTGCGTAACGTTAAACCCTTTTCGCGGCAACAGGCTTCGTTATGATTAGTCGTAGAAAATTTTGATGGATAACGATCAATGGAAGAAAATGAGACCTATCCGAGGTTAATGATTGGCTATGGGCGCAAGGGGATTGATCCTAAATGGCCTGGAGGTGCGCGGATTGCCGTTCAGTTCGTGATCAATTACGAGGAGGGTGGAGAAAATAATATTTTGCATGGGGACCAAACGTCCGAGGCCTTTCTATCTGAGATTGTTGGGGCGGAGGCCTTTGATGGTGTCCGGCACATGAGTATGGAAAGTATTTACGAGTACGGCAGCCGGGCAGGGTTTTGGCGGTTATATCGCCATTTTACGTCACTTAACCTGCCGGTGACAGTTTTTGGTGTTGCAATGGCTATGCAACGTAACCCAGACGCAGTAGACGCAATGCTTGAGGCCGACTGGGAAATTGCCAGTCATGGGTATCGTTGGATCAACTACCAGTTTGTTGATGAGGCAATTGAACGCAAACATTTGCATGAAGCCGTTAAAATCCACACAGCCATGACAGGTGCCCATCCGGAGGGTTGGTATACGGGGCGAACTAGCCCGCAGACCCGCGATCTTGTCATTGAAGAGGGACAATTCCTTTATGACGCTGATAGTTATGCCGATGATTTGCCTTATTGGGATTGCAGCTACGATAAACCACACCTAGTCGTCCCCTATACGCTAGATGCAAATGATATGCGGTTTGCGACCAGCCAGGGCTTTAATTCTGGTGACCAATTCTTTACCTATTTGCGTGATAGTTTTGATTGTCTCTATGAGGAGGGGGCGGAAACACCAAAGATGATGTCTATCGGTCTACACTGTCGTCTAGCGGGCCGACCGGGCCGATTTTATGCATTACAGAGATTTATAGATCATGTAGCCTCACACGATAAAGTTTGGGTGTGCAGAAGAGCTGATATCGCGCGCCACTGGCATGCAGAGCACCCCGCCTCACTTTAGGGGCATGGAATAAGAGTTCAGGAAAAGAAATGATTAAGAGCGAGATTTTTGAGGAACTTAATCCCCCACCGCGTTTGATGATGGGACCGGGCCCGGTCAATGTCGATCCGCGTGTTCTTAACGCAATGTCTATGCCGTTGTTAGGTCAATTTGATCCGGCCTTTACGGAATACATGAATGAGGTGATGGTTCTCTACCGCCAGATTTTTCAAACTAAAAATCGATGGACCCTTATGATCGACGGCACGGCTCGTGCTGCAATCGAAACTTTTATGGTGTCGGTAATTCAACCCGGCGATAAGGTTTTAGTGCCTGTTTTTGGTCGGTTTGGGCACCTGATAACCGAAATTGCAGAACGTTGTGGCGCTGCTGTTGAGATAATCGAAGTTAAATGGGGCGAGGTGTTTGATCCTCAACAAATTGAAGACACCATCAAGCGTATAAGACCAAAGCTCGTTGCTATTTGTCAGGGGGATACTTCCACAACACAAGCCCAGCCGCTGGAAGAAATTGGAGAAATCTGCGCGAGGTATGAAGCCTTGTCCTTTGTTGATGCAACGGCAAGCCTTGTCGGGATGGATTTACCTGTTGATAAATGGAAAATCGATTGTGTGTCTATTGGCCTCCAGAAATGTTTAGCAGGCCCGCCGGGTATCGCACCCATTACCTTTAATGATCATGTTGCAGAAATTATTAATTCTCGTAAACATATTGAAAAAGGTATTCGCCCCAAGGGCTTTCAAGCAGCCAAAGGCCCAATGGTAGCGTCAAACTATTTTGATCTTGGGATGTTAATGGATTACTGGTCGGAAGCACGGCTAAATCATCATACGGAGGCAACCTCAATGCTTTATGCAGCGCGGGAATGCGCGCGGGTGGCTCTCAAAGAAGGCCTACAAGCGGGTTTTGACCGGCACGCCTTGGCAAGCAGGGCGATGGTCGCAGGCCTTGAGGGTCTTGGACTAAAAATATTTGGCGATAAACAACATAAAATGCCTAACGTGACGGGCGTTTATATTCCTGAGGGGATTGATGGGGAAGCCGCCCGAGCGGATATGCTTCATGATTTCGGGATCGAGATTGGTACCTCGTTTGGTCCGCTACATGGCATGATTTGGCGTATCGGGGCGATGGGCTATAACTGTCAAAAACAAAATATTTTAACTTGTTTAGCCGCACTTGAGGCAACGTTGCGTCAACATAATGTTTCAATGCCCGCGGGTAATGGTGTTACTGCCGCGCTAGCTGAATATCGGGCGGTGGGTCAATAAAGAAGGAAGGCGCCAGAAAAATACGTTAAAGGGAATTTTGTCTCATTTTGA
>NHFY01000058.1 GCA_002170165.1 Flavobacteriales bacterium TMED123 | reverse complement strand
TTAGCTGGTGAGACATACCACCTGTTCCAAGAATTACGATACGAAGATCACGTTCACATGCGTCAACCGCTTGGCGGATTGCCTGACCGAGTTTATAGCAACGTGCTGCCGTCGGGAGCGGGTGCTGGATGACGTTTACCGCAATAGGCACCGTCTTCACTGCCCAGTTGGGTTCATGAGGAAAGCAGAGGTTCATTGGCACAAGAAAGCCATGTTCGACCGACAATTCCTGACAGATTGTCATGTCAAATTGATTATAGACTAGCTCTTCTGCGAGATGCCAAGAAAACTCTGGATCCCCCGGCACCTCAGGCAAGGGCCGCGGCCCCCAGCCTTCGTCGCCTATTGGATATGAATCTGCCGCTCCAATAGCAAAAGTTGGGTATTTATCAAAAAACATACTAGAGCCGTGGTCGTTATATACCACGATGGCGATGTCTGGTTTGATCTCAGCTAGCCATTCTTGCACTGGTTTGTAGGCGTCAAAAACTGGTTTCCAGTCAGGCTCTTCCTGCTGGCCCATATCAAATGCTTTTCCGATGGAAGGCACATGTGATGTACCGATACCCCCTATGATCTTAGCCATCTTATCTTGCCCCCGATGCGTTTCTAGTCTCCAAAAACTCCTCAAAGGTCTGGCCGCGCAACTGCGCTCCGACATGGTAACGCCCATGGCCAGTGCAGGTACCGATTTTCATAATCATGTATATATTACCGCCGCACTCTTCAATTAGACCGCGAAAATCTCGATCGCGCAGAAATTTCCTCTCCTTTTGATCTAACTTCCATTTTTCCATATAGGCTTCTTCATTGGCAGTGAAGGCCTTACGGTTTTCAGGTTTAGTAAAAGACATTGCAAATTTATTTATTCGATATCCTTTACGAGATTCCGCACCATCAAAAATAGTTGTGCCGGGAATTGATTTTAATTTTTCTCGTTTAACAGCCATAGAGCTTTACTCAATTATAATTTCTAGTTCTTAATTAAAATTTAGCGTCAAAATTTCAGCGGGGGAATTATAAAAATGTACAAATGGATGCTGTGCCGGCAGGTGGTTTTCCACCCTTGTTAGGGTTTCTTGGGCAACCCTAAACTTTTGATTTTCTCCAAAACCTTTGAATATTTAGCCTCCTTCGGGTCAAGTGTAGCGAGCAGCTGAAGCCATCGATCGCGAGCCCCAATCCGGTTCCCGGATTCCATCATGGCAATACCGTTAAACCACAGAGCGGGGCCATGCGAAGGGTTAATTGCGAGAATTTGTTCTGAGACACTCTTTAACTTTGCCGGCATTGCTGCGCCGGATTTTTGGGCTCTCGCAATGGCAACGGCGTAGGCGGTCAATATCGAAAGATCCTTTGGCTTAAGGGCGGCGGCTTTGGAATAGGCATCGCGGGATTTGGTGTGNTTGTTAAGTACTCCGTATGATCGGCCAAGACGCGCCCAACCTTCTGCGTTTTCGGGATCGTTGACCATTTTACGGGCTAGCCGCTCCACCATATTGTTAATCATGGCGAGCCGTTCTTCCCCTGATAGGTTTTGCGCTGCCTTAACGTCGCTGGGCGTTGGCCCTGGGGGCTGAGCGGCGCTCATGTCAGCGGGCGGTGTTTTGGCATAAAATGCGCCCCTTTTTTGTATATCCACGCTTCTACGAATCGAAGCCAGGGCGCTTGCAGAAATACCATTTTCTATAGCTGTCTGGCTTATGCGCTTAGCCAGCAGTTTTCGCCAAGGCGCATTGGGCTGAGAATCTGCTTCGAGAGCGAGCCAAAGAGTTAATGCTTTTCTAATCTCTCCAGCCTCCCGAGCAGCTATTCCAGCATAGTATCGCGCCCGGGGGTCATTAGGATTAATTATCATGACTTTTTTAATTGTAGCTTTGACGGCGGGTGTTATTGATCCTCCGGCGGCAAAAATTTGNGCNTCCGCTAGTTGTGACCAAAGATTAGGATCTTCTGGGGCGAGCCTGATCGCTTGCTGATAGGCAGTTACAGCGTCTGAAAATCGCCGAATGTTCGTTAGAGCGCGAGCGAATAGCTTCCACCCTTCTAAATCATCTGGGCTTTGTTTTAGGTGCTGGGATAGTTGAGCCATGATCTCATTTTGATATGGACTTGTATTAGAGATTTTGGGTCCAGGTTGACCTTCCGATGATACACTTGGCTTGGAGACAAATTGGCTAGTTAGATGCGGTGAACCGATAGCGGCATAAATACTAAGGGCTAGTAACGGCACCATACAGCCGGCGATGACAGTAGAAATTTTGCTGGCTGGTGGCGCTATAGTCTCTGATATTAAAGTTGCTTCCTTTTCTACTGCTAACAGGCGCCGAGCAATTTCCGTGTATGCGACATCCGCGGCCTCTTCGGTTATTACACCGCGCTCTATGTCTCGTTTAAGCTCGGCTAGTTGGTCTTTGTATATTTGGGTGTCAAACTCCGCGCGGCTAAGACTACCTTCCTTAAAAAGCAAAAGTGGGCGCAAGATAAAAACTAACGCGATAGCGATCATCCCTCCGAAGATCAACCAAATCATTAAATTTTACTCATTTATCAGGCTCTCTTCTATCAGGCTTGTCTTCCAAAAGACTAACGAGGCTTTCTTTTTCAATCTTACTCAGCTCTTCTGCCATAGTGGTGTTGCGCCGTCGGAACCATAACGCGAGGCTAATGCCGCTTATTAGGAGAATAAGTCCGGGGCCGCCCCATAACAGAGCGGTACGGGGATTTACTGGCGGGTCCAAAAGGACAAACTCTCCGTAACGGGCAACGATAAACCCGATAACCTCTTTGTCGCTATCTCCAGCCTTTAAACGTTCACGCAAAATAACTCGGAGATCGCGAGCAAGATCGGCATTGGAATCGTCTATCGACTGATTTTGACATACTAAACAACGTAGACCCTTACTTAAATTTCGCGCGCGATTTTCAAGGGATTTATCTTTCAAAACTTCATTAGGTTCTACGGCAACGGCGGAAAAGGAAATAATGAAAGCTGTTAATATAATGGTTATGAATCGAGTGATCATTTTGTATTTAGCGCCTTAATTAGCGGCCTAATCTTGTTCGTTAAATCATATTCCATAATAGGTCCGACGTGGCGGTACCGAATCTGGCCTTTTGCATCTACCACAAAAGTCTCGGGGTACCCATACACNCCCCAATCAATTGCNACTTTNCCNGTCCGGTCGGCNCCAATTGCTCNGTAAGGNTTGCCAAGNNTNTNTANGAAATTTTTGGCNGCNTCAGGNTTGTCCTTATAGTTAATCCCATAAATNGNGACCCCTTCGCNNGCGAGCTGCATGTGNCTNGGATGTTCNNCGNGGCATGGNGGGCACCAGGAAGCCCAAATATTAACAAGCGTTACCTTGCCTGTGAGCTCTCTGCTATCAAATCCCTTGTCCCCGACGCTGATTCCGGGAAGCTTGAAAACTGGGGCGGGTTTATTTATTAGCGCAGATGGTAAATCTTGTATTGATTTTCCATCTTTAATCTTGCTGAGGTATGACCAAAATATAGCTAAAATAGTTAGAATAATGATGCCTGGTATAAAATATATAAGACGAAAATTTCCTTTCATATTAAACGCTTGAAATTTTATTATTGTTTTTATTTCGACTTCTCGCGGTCTTAGGTGGCCCTATACGGTGGCGGCGATCTGTTAACGATATAATACCGCCGGCTGCCATTAAAATTGCCCCAATCCAAATCCACGCGACCAGCGGATTAAAATAAATGCGCGCTGTCCAGGAACTCTCGCCTTGGGCTGAATTTTTTCTCTCATCACCGAGAACGGCATAAAGATCACCGCTGATTGTTGTAAGAATTCCCGCTTCCGTGGTTTCACTATTTGCTGAGGGGTATCGGCGTTTCTCAGGGTTTAGGGTGCCAATTTTTTTGCCATCTTTAGTTATAATGAATGTGCCACGCTCCCCTTGATAATTTGGTCCTATAATCTTTTTGGTCCCATTAAACTTTAGGCTGTAACCTGACACTGATGCGATATCACCCGGTGCCATCAATTGAATATTTTCAACGCGCCAGGCAGATGAGGCAGTTATACCTAAAACCATTATACCCAGTGCGCCGTGGGCAATTGCCATACCCCATTGTGAGCGCGGCAAGCGAGCGAAGCGACGGAGACTGTTTGAAAATGTCCCCCTAAACAAAGAGATACGTTCAGAGATTTCAACAGTACTTCCGAATATCAGCCAGACACCAATCCCTATCCCGCCGGCGGCAAGAAGGTCTTTTATATTCTCAGCAAAATAACCAGTCGCGACAATGCCAATTAGCGCGATGGACAACGCTATTTTTAACCTACCCAAAACTGATCCGATGTCTCCACGCTTCCAATGCAACATCGCGCCCACTACAGGCGCCAACATGACAGGCACCATTAAGGGCACAAAGGTTGCATTGAAAAAAGGGGGNCCAACGGAGATTTTACCGCCACCAACAGCGTCGAGAATTAAGGGGTAAAGCGTCCCAAGCAAAACGACCGCTGCGCCGGTTGTGAGCAATAGGTTGTTAAGAACCAAGGCCCCTTCGCGCGATATCGGCGCGAACAGCCCGCCACCTTTTAGCATTGGCGCGCGGATGGCGTAGAGGGTTAGAGATCCCCCAACCACGAAGACCAGCAAACCCAGAATAAACACCCCGCGTTCGGGGTCACTGGCAAAGGTGTGTACTGACGTTAGGATACCCGATCGAACCAAGAAGGTNCCAAGTAGGGACATAGAGAAAGTCAGAATCGCGAGCAAAATAGTCCAGCTTTTTAGGGCGTCTCGCTTCTCAACAACTATAGATGAATGCAGTAANGCTGTCCCTACCAACCATGGAATAAAGGANGCGTTCTCGACCGGGTCCCAGAACCACCATCCACCCCAACCGAGCTCATAATAGGCCCACCAGCTCCCAAGCGCTATGCCCACCGTTAGCGCACACCANGCGGCAAGCGTCCAGGGACGGACCCACCGAGCCCAGGCNGGGTCNACGCGGCCTTCAATCAGGGCGGCAACCGCAAACGAGAATGCTATGGAGAACCCAACATAGCCAAGATAAAGAAATGGNGGATGAAAGGCGAGGCCGGGATCCTGTAAGACNGGGTTGAGGCCATTCCCNTCCATTGGAGNGGGNTCTAGGCGCAAAAANGGGTTAGAGGTAAATAAGATAAATGCGAGAAAGGCAAAACCNATCAATCCCTGTATTGCTAGGACGCGGGCGTGNAGGGTTGGCGGAAGACCATTNCCAAATTCAGCGACGGCTAGTCCAAACAGAGCAAGTATAAAAACCCAGAGTACCATAGAGCCCTCGTGGTTTCCCCAGACGCCTGCAAATTTGTAGAGTATTGGCTTGAGCGTGTGCGAATTCTGCGCGACGTTAGCAACTGAGAAATCCGATGTAAGAAACGCGTAGATCAAACTCAGAAAAGCGATCGTAACGAATAGGAATTGACCNCGTGCAGCCGGGCGGGCGACAGNGACCCATTGGTTTCGNTTAANCGCGGCTCCAGCGAGAGGGATAGTTCCTTGAAAAATGCTGAGAACCAGCGCAAGTATCAATGAAAAGTGACCGATTTCTGCAGTCATTTTGTTTCTTCCAAGGGNTTCCACTTGCCAGATTTTTTTAGAGCTTCGGCTACTTCAGGCGGCATATACTTCTCATCATGTTTGGCGAGCACCTCCTCCGCTCGGAATTTTCCGTCAGGCTGGAACTTACCTAAAACGACTACGCCCTGTCCCTCACGAAAAATGTCCGGAACAATGCCTTTGTAGAGAATCGAAATTTCATGACGTAAATCNGTGATCGTAAAANTATGGTCTAANCCGGTTTTTGGTTTTTCCCAGGTGCCCTTTTTGACTAAACCACCAACGCGAATTTTTTGGGATNTTGNAACTTCAGTTTTCGTTGCAATATCGGTCGGGCTATAAAAAAAAACAATNTTATCTTCCAGGGCGTTAAGCACTAAAGCNGCCGCTATTCCTAAGACAACTAAACCGAACAAAATAAAGTTCATTCTGCGTTTTTTGCGCGTCACGTACTTCCGTCCTCGCCATGGACTTTTTCACGTGGCCTTTGTCTTGAGCTCTTTTCTAGCTCAGAAATTTGTGTATATGNGTTANGTAATTGCCNTCTAAATATGATCAGNAGACCCAGTAGGATAGCGGTGGCAGTCCCATATGCAGCCCAGATGTAAAGNTCGTAGCCGTTCATCGCCATAATGTNGGAAATCATTTGCATGNTCAAAACCCTATTNCGCGCCTGGCTGATGGATGTGTGCTANATTTAAAGCACGGGCTCGGCGTCTTATCATTAAGGTCTTCATGCGCAATAGCAGGAGCGAAAAAAAGTAAAGAGTGAAGCCGACTGCCATTATTAAAAGNGGTGTCAGCATTGATGAGTGAATTGTGGGNCCCGACATTTTTAGGACGCTAGCGGGCTGATGAAGAGTATTCCACCAATCCACGGAGAACTTAATAATAGGTACATTGATAAAGCCGATAATTCCGAGTATGGCAGCAGAGCGTTCGCCGCGCGTGGGATTATCGAAAGCGCTATGCAGTGCGATAAACCCTAGATAGAGAAAAAATAGAATTAAAACGGATGTTAATCTAGCATCCCAAACCCACCAGGTTCCCCACATGGTTTTTCCCCAGAGAGAACCGGTTACAAGGCATATAAAGGTAAAACAGGCTCCGATTGGNGCTGCGGCCTGAGCGGAAAGGTGTGCCAGAGGGTGTTTCCAGATTAGCCCNACNGCNCTTGAAATTGCCATAAAAGTATAAATGAATAATGCCATCCAGGCCGATGGNACGTGNACATACATTATACGGACGGTATTACCTTGCTGNTAGTCNGGTGGAGAATTNAAGAGCCCAAAATAGAGTCCTNTNAGGATGAGNANGCCAGCGGGCCATGCAAGCCANGGCAANAGCGTTCCCGCGAGGCGGTTAAAACGAGCTGGATTCGCATACTGTTTTATCATNATCCCCTGCCGGCANGTCTGCCAGGTATTCCANCTNGCCTNTTGAAATATGGTATTCCGTTACNANAAAATGAAGACNGNAACTTNAATTTAAATATAAAATTTNAGNATTTNTTGACCATAATNNTTTGGNGTTTCCTAATGTCNNCANAAAGGCTTNAAAGAATACNGTNTATTCNAGCGANTGNCTGAGTGCAGCGGCGGTCGCAAGGGGCGTTATAACTAGTGATCCCAGGAGAAATCCACCCATCAACATAAGATGCTGGCGCACCGGTAAACCATCTACTGCTGCGTCTATGGCGGCAGCGCCAAAAATTAAAGTCGGTAACATTAGCGGAATGACTAGCAAGGACAAAAGCACTCCACCACGCCGTGCGCCTAATATCATTGCCGCGCCAGCGGTACCAATAAGGCTGATCGCCGGAGTTCCGAGAACCATGGTGGATAACAGAACGCTGTAACCGCTATCTGGCAGTCGATAGAGCATCGCAATCAGGGGAGAAGCAATGATCAGTGGCAACCCTGTAACTAGCCAGTGTGCGGTAGCCTTTGCCAGTGCGATGATTTCCAAAGGTGCGGGACAGATGGCGAACTGTTCCAGGCTGCCATCTTCGTAATCTGGGGTGAATAAACGCTCAAAGGAGAGCATGGCCGCCAGCAGCGCCATTATCCAGATAACGCCAGGAGCAAGCTGTGGCAGCAATTTGGGCTCGGGCCCTATACCCAAGGGGAAAAGTACCGCAGCTAAAACAAAAAATAGCACAATAATAGCGCTATCTCCAATCTGGTGCAGTGCAAGACGAATTTCCGAACGTAATATAAGGGTTAGCGTCTTCACCCCACACCCTCCCATATGCCCTCACTGATGGTTGCAAAATTGTGCAAATTTAATTCCGTCGTATCCTTAATTTTCAGGTCGACATTGTTAGCAATTATAGTCATCCCTCCGTTGTTGCAATGCTCGGTTATTAGGTCTCGTAACGCCTCGACAGACGCTGGGTCGAGTGCGATGGTAGGCTCGTCGAGNAACCAAAGCTTCGTGTGACTCGCGACCAGACGAGCCAGCGATAATCGGCGTTTTTGTCCGGCCGACAAATATTGGCCAGGTGTGTTTTCAAGACCTTCTAACCCCATTTTTTTTAAAGCCACCGAAATTGTTTTATTCGTCCCTCCATTCAGGCTTGCCCAAATTTTAAGATTTTCATACACCGATAAAACTGCCTTAACGGCGTCAAGATGTCCGACGAAGTTTATTCGGTTGTGATGCCGTTCAGNGTTGTCGGCGACGGAGCCATCATGCCACGCGAGTTCTCCCGCGATGGGATGCGTTAATCCAGCCATGACCCGTAAAAGGCTGGTTTTACCGGACCCATTATTACCGCTAAGGACCAGCACTGAACCGGGTTTGACGGTAAAATCCAGTCCGCTAAAAACTAACCTTTCTCCGCGCATACAGGAGAGGTTTTGACCGAAAAACTGCATTACTACCTTACTTATGTTATTTGCCGTCCTTGCTTTCAAGGGTCTCGGGTTACCTTAATAAAGCGAAGTCGTCGTGGCGAGATGAAAAAGGACCCTTAGCGAAACCTTCCGTCGTAATAAAAGACGTTTTCGCGTTGGAGGATTTGCGCAGTCTGCAGGTAATGTTTATCTTGAGAGATAGTATATTCAGGCGCTATTTTCGCGCGACATTCGAAATTCAGGCCATAAACCCTGATAATATGAGGAGATACCAGTGGGTGTTACCGGTAATGATAGTTTAGGCGTGCGTCGCACGCTTTCCGTGAATGGCAAAAATTTCGATTATTTTAGCCTTAAATTAGCCGAAGAAAAGGGTATAGGAAGCATCGCACGCTTGCCTTATTCTATGAAAGTACTATTGGAAAATCTCCTTCGGTATGAGGATGGCCGCTCAGTAACTTCCGATGACGTAAGGGCTGCAGCGTCCTGGAATGGAAAGCCAAGCGCCGATGATGAGATTGCCTTCCGTCCGGCGCGCGTGTTGTTGCAAGACCTTACAGGAGTGCCGGCCGTCGTTGATTTGGCGGCTATGCGAGAAGCGATGGTTAAAATCGGCGGGGATGTGCAGAAAATTAACCCTCTGTGTCCTGTTGATCTCGTTATTGATCATTCCGTGATGATTGATAATTTTGGTACCGCAGACGCTTTTGAAAAAAACGTGAAACTCGAATTCTTGCGCAACCAAGAAAGATATGAGTTCTTGCGTTGGGGCCAGAATGCCTTCTCAAACTTTCGTGTTGTGCCACCAGGAATGGGGATTTGCCATCAGGTTAATCTGGAATATCTTGCAAAAACAATTTGGACTACAGAAGAAGGCGGGGCGACCATTGCCTATCCCGACACACTNGTCGGCACTGATAGCCACACGACNATGGTTAATGGTCTAGCGGTTCTTGGTTGGGGTTGTGGCGGCATAGAGGCGGAGGCAGCAATGCTCGGCCAACCGATCTCAATGCTTTTACCAGAGGTTATAGGCTTTAAGCTGACGGGCGCGCTGAACGAAGGAATGACAGCTACTGATCTTGTCCTCACCGTGACGCAGATGCTCAGGTCGAAGGGGGTAGTCTCTAAATTTGTGGAATTCTACGGGCCAGGGATTGATAGTCTTAGCTTACCCGATCGAGCAACGATTGCGAATATGGCGCCAGAATATGGCGCAACTTGTGGTTTTTTCCCAATCGATGCGGAAACCATCAACTTCCTGAAGTTTACCGGACGCGAAGATGATCAGATTGCGCTGGTAGAAGCGTATGCTAAAGAGCAGGGCATGTGGCGTGATGCAAGCTCTCAAGACCCAATCTTTACCGATACACTGGAACTTGATATCTCAACCGTTGAGCCCTCGCTCGCTGGGCCGCGCCGCCCTCAGGACCGAGTTTCACTATCAGAGATGCCCGGGAATTTTTCAGGCGAACTCCCGAGCTGGGATGCTAGCAAGGGTGAAGCTGATGTTGAGGGGGAAACATACTTAATGAAGGATGGCCATGTTGCTATTGCAGCTATTACTAGCTGCACCAATACGTCTAACCCATCAGTATTGATCGCTGCGGGACTGGTTGCTCGTAATGCGGTTGCGAAGGGCCTCAAGGTAAAGCCATGGGTAAAGACCTCGCTGGCTCCCGGCAGTCAGGTAGTCTCCGACTATCTAAAAGCCGCAAATTTGCAAGATGATCTCAACACGCTCGGATTTAATATCGTTGGTTATGGTTGCACCACTTGTATAGGTAACTCTGGTCCGCTGCTTGGACCGGTCGCCGATGCAATTGATGAGGGAAATTTAGTCGCTGGCGCGGTGTTGTCCGGGAACCGTAATTTTGAAGGCCGCGTTCATCAGCAAGTTAAGGCAAACTATTTAGCATCCCCGCCACTCGTTGTCGCATATGCCCTGGCCGGTTCTCTAAAGATTAATTTAACCAGGGAAGCGTTAGGTGAGGATACCGAAGGCAACCCGGTTTATCTCAAAGATATTTGGCCTACGAATCAAGAAATTCAGGAAATAATTCGTTCCTCGATCACGCCGGATATGTTCCGTGCCCGCTATGAAAGTGTCGGTGAGGGGTCGGACGATTGGAACAAAATGGCTGTGCCACAAGGAGAAACCTATTCTTGGAATGATGGTTCGACTTATGTCCAGTACCCCCCCTTCTTTGAAGGTATGGAACCGGAGCCGGCACCTCTAAAGGACATTGAGGGGGCCCGCGTTTTGCTTAAAATGGGGGATTCCGTTACAACCGATCACATCTCTCCGGCTGGCGGGTTTCCCAAAACGAGCCCGGCTGGCGGTTTCTTGCTTGAACGCCAGATCCGGCCTGATGATTTTAATTCTTACGGTGCTAGGCGAGGTAATTTTGAGGTTATGACCCGTGGGACATTCGCCAATATTCGGATCCGAAATGAAATGGTGCCAGGCACTGAAGGCGGTTTTACGAACCATTTGCCCGAGGGTAAGGAGATGTCAGTCTATGAAGCGTCGATGTTGTATCAGCGAGACGGCGTCCCTCTGATCGTCATTGCTGGCAAGGATTATGGTATGGGCTCGTCGCGCGATTGGGCCGCAAAAGGTCCAAATCTTTTGGGTATCAAGGCCGCTATCGTTGAGAGTTTTGAACGCATACATCGTTCAAACTTGATTGGAATGGGCGTACTGCCGCTTGAGTTTAACGATGGCATGAGTCGTCAGTCGCTAAATATTGACG
>NHFY01000057.1 GCA_002170165.1 Flavobacteriales bacterium TMED123 | reverse complement strand
TGCCATATATTTGTGTAAGGGATGGGATCGAGGCATTAATAACACGGGCGGTATTCTACGATTTAGTAGAACTTGGGATTGAAAAAAACAAAAATGAAACGGCAACTTTGGGTGTTTGGAGCGAGGGTGTCTTTTTTTGTTTAGGAAATCTCGAAGAAGATTTGAGCTAAGGTCCATACTGTTTGATTTATGCACGATCATTTAGAAAAAATATTTAACAGCGAAGAAAGCGGGCTTGATCCGTACGCACCTGAAAATGTGTGGCCGGCGCCTGCAGCAGCCGAAGGTAAGAAAAAGTTGCGCTCAGCGGCAGTTCTAGTTCCTTTAATAAATTATGACAGCGGAATGAAGGTATTATTAACCCAGAGGACTGAGACAATGCCTGATCACGCAGGGCAAATAGCGTTCCCCGGTGGAGGACTTAGGAAGGGCGAAATAAGTCCTGAACAAACGGCCCTGCGAGAAACTCAGGAAGAAATTGGTATTATGGCGTCTAAGATCAAAATCTTGGGAAGAATGAATGCTAGGGATACTGGAACGGGTTATCGGGTAATGCCAATTATTGGTCTGATCCAGCCCCCATTGTCACTAACCCCAGATCCCTCCGAGGTGGCAAAGGTCTTTGAAGTACCCTTGGACTTTATAGTTGACCCTGTTAATCACCGACTTGAAACTCGAAGTGAATCCGGACGGTCTCGCGAATACTATGTATTGCCCTATAATGAATACTATATTTGGGGACTGACTGCTCGCATTCTTGTAGAGCTAGGAAAAAAATTGAGGAAAGCATGACACGTTTAGTTCTTATGTTTGTAATATCGGCTATTTTACCAACAGGCATCTACGTTTTGTGGCGTGCCTTCGCTCCAACTAAGCTTGGCGGATCTCGAGCGATCGCTCGCGAGGAATGGGAACCCTTACCTTGGCCATGGCTCATTCTTGCTGGCGTATTTCTGATGGTTATCATGTTTTTTATGATGGTCGCCTATCCAGAAATCTTGGATTTTTGACAGCCATTCTAATGCCATGAAGCCTGCCACTAGAATTGATCCTGCGACATGGATGGCTCGACCGCAAACACTTGCGATTATGAAGGCCCTGTCAGCCGGTGGTCAGGAGGCCCGATTTGTCGGTGGTTGTGTGAGGGATGCCTTAATGGGCCTACCGGTAAGGGATATCGATATAGCAACCCCTGAGGTGCCAGAGCGGGTAATACATTTGATTGGTGAAGCAGGCTTGAAGGCGGTCCCCACGGGAATTGAGCATGGGACCATCACGGTTATGAGCGATGGCATGCCTTTTGAAATAACTACCTTAAGGGGGGATATTGAAACTTTTGGCCGTCGGGCCCGCGTACATTTTACAAAAGATTGGGTGGAAGATGCAGCGCGGCGAGACTTTACCCTTAACGCGCTTTATTGTGATACCGATGGAAATGTTTTTGACCCAGTGGGTGGTTTATCAGATCTTAAAGCTGGTCGAATTAGGTTTGTGGGCGACGCCCGAGCGCGAATAGAAGAAGATATCTTGCGGCTTGTCCGGTATTTTCGTTTTTTGGCTTTTTATGGCGTTGAGCCTGCTGATAAGGCAACCTTGTCTGTATGTTGTGAAATGGCGCCTTTAATAAAGAACTTATCTGTGGAACGCCTTTGGAAGGAGCTTTCAACTATACTCCTTGCGCCTGATCCGTCCTCCTCATTCAGTTTAATGGCCACCCACTCGATTTTGCCACATCTATTGCCGGAGGCAGTGCGGGTTGACCTGCTTACTCGGTTGGTTAGGGTTGAAGTAGAGACCAGAAAGTCACCCAATTACCTAAGACGTTTAGCTACAATCGTTGACTTGGATAAGAATGGCGCTGATAAACTAGCGAGCCGATTAAAATTTTCTGCCAAGGAAAGGCGCAGGTTTAGTAATCTATGCGCTCCGGCTTTCTTGCCCGACGCTCAAGCTAATTTAAAAGAAAACCGGGTAACGCTCTATCATCTTGGCCAAGAGTTATTTACGGAACTTGCATTAATCAAGGCAACGCGAGTTCCAGACCAAGAGTGGTTACAATTGATAGCGCTACCCACGGAAATTTACCTTCCTGAATTTTCTTTGATTGGCCAGGACGTTCTCGATATGGGGGTTCCCGAGGGGCAAAAAATAGGGGAATTGCTGGGGCAGGTCGAAAGCTGGTGGGTTGCGGGCGACTTCGTCGCGGATCGCGATGAATGTCTCGAATATTTATGCTCTTTAACTGCAACTCGGTCTTAAGAACTGCAATCTAATCCTTTCAGACTAATTACGCGGCCTTATAATGACGTGGTAACGGGTTAATTTTGGGGACAGCCGTTAAATGAAAAAAGCACGCTGTTTTAAACTACCGGTCTGATATTTTTCGTTANGGCCATTTNNCGGCAGGCGGCATAGACATTAAAATTGCCTCAACATTTCCGCCGGTTTTTAAACCAAATTTTGTGCCTCGGNCATGTAGTAAATTGAATTCCACGTAACGTCCACGTTTTATAAGTTGTTGTTCTCGTTGTTTTTCGGTCCAGGGTTGATCTTTGCGGCTGCGGACGATGGAGAGATAAACTTCTAAAAATGTTTTACCTACGTCTTTGGTAAAAGCGAGGTCCGCGGCCCAGTCCTCTGAACTTAGATAGTCGTAAAAAATACCTCCGACACCGCGGGATTCATCGCGATGCGGTATGTAAAAATATTCATCGCACCATTTCTTATATTTTTCGTAATAGCCGGCACCGTGCTTGTCACAAGTAATTTTCAGTGCTTTATGGAACTCAGAGGCAGCTCCCTCATCAGGAACCATCGGTGTTAAATCAGTCCCGCCGCCAAACCATGACTTAGTGGTAGTAATGAACCGCGTATTCATATGAACTGCTGGGACAAGCGGCGAGCACATGTGGGCTACTACTGATATTCCGGCGGCCCAAAATTCAGGAAATTCCTCCGCACCATGAATTTCTTTACGGAATTCGGGCGAAAATTCCCCATGAACGGCAGAGATATTAACGCCAACTTTTTCAAAAACTCTTCCGCGCATTATCGATATGGTCCCTCCACCTCCATCAGAGTCCTTATCTTGGCGCCTCCATTTCTTGCGTTCAAACCTGCCAGGCGCTGCAGCTGAATTGATAGAGCTACCCTCTATCTCAATAGCCTCAAATTCTGCGCATATAAGATTGCGAAGTTCTGTAAACCAGGCGTTGGCGGCTTCTTTTTTCGCCTGAAGAGTCTGAGTCATGGGTTGGCCCCCTCAGAAAATCCCTTTGTTTGGCGCAGGGCTTCACCCAGAACCATTGAGGCGGCTACAGCAATATTCAGGGATCGTGTCCCCTCGGTTATCGGAATTCGGATACGGGCATCTGCCGCGTTATGGACCTCTGCTGGTGCTCCAGCACTTTCTCTGCCAAGAAGTAGTCGATCATCAGTTTTAAAAACAAAATCACAATATGGTAAATTTCCGGACGTAGTTAACAGAACAAGTCGATTGCTATTTTCTGTGCAATTTTTATAAAAGGTGGCCCAAGAAGTATGGCGATTGAGGTCCACTTGATTTAGATAATCCATACCCGCCCTGCGTAGCCGTTTATCATCAAGAGCGAAGCCACAAGGCTCAATTATGTCGACACCTATAGCCATACAGGCTGCCATTCTCAAAATTGTCCCTGTATTTTGTGGTATATCGGGCTGATATAAAGCTATTCGCATGGTTAATTACTGTTCAGCGACCCTTGCAATTTGGACTTTTTCGATTATACCCGTGCCCCATCAAAAGGGTAGTATTGCTAACATACAAACCTTGCTGCGTCGTAAGGCCGCAGTGTTTGAATCTGGTGGTACGTTAACTATAACACGTATCCTAGCAAGCCCACGGTTTGCCCGAGGACAGAAATAAGAGGGATATAATGGCGATTTCTGCTGATACGGTTGAGGATGGTGCTCAGCAACCCGAAGAAGGCGAAACAAGGCGAGACTTTTTAATGCTTACGACGGGTGCCTTTGGCGCTTTTGGGGCAGCAGCAGCTGTGTGGCCGCTTGTTGACCAAATGAATCCAGCGGCTGATACATTGGCAGCTTCTACGACAGAAGTTAATTTGGCGCCGATCAAACCGGGACAGCGCGTATTGGTCAAATGGCGCGGTAAGCCCGTGTTCATCGTGCGTAGGACCCCGCAGCAGATTGCAGAGGCAAAAGCAGTGAACCTTGCGGAACTGGTTGACCCGGAAACAGACGAGGCACGCACCAAAAAAGCAGAATGGCTTATCATTGTTGGCGTTTGTACGCATCTGGGTTGTATTCCGGCGGGTACTAAGCAGGGCGAGGTTAAGGGTGAGTATGGTGGCTGGTTTTGTCCGTGCCATGGCTCTCATTATGATACCTCGGGGCGAATTCGTAAGGGGCCAGCGCCCACTAATTTACCTGTCCCTGACTATAAGTTTCTGTCTGACAATCTCGTTAAGATCGGTTAGGAGAAATCTGGATGAGTAATTCTAAGTTTAAAAATCCGATTGTTGCGTGGATCGACTACCGGCTACCTGTCTTTACCTTTCTGGAGCATGAGCTCAATGAATACCCCACACCTAAGAATCTTAATTATTGGTGGAACTTCGGATCGCTAGCAGGGATTATCCTGGTGATAATGATTGTCTCAGGTATTGTCCTGGCAATGCACTATACGCCGCATACGGCTTTCGCCTTTGATTCTGTGGAAAGGATCATGCGGGATGTTAATTACGGCTGGTTGATCCGCTATATCCATATGAATGGAGCATCGGCATTCTTCATTGTAGTTTATATTCACATATTTAGGGGTTTGTATTTCGGTAGCTACAAGTCTCCACGGGAAATATTGTGGATTCTGGGTGTCGCTATTTTGCTCTGCATGATGGCTACGGCTTTTCTTGGGTATGTTCTTCCTTGGGGTCAAATGAGCTTTTGGGGGGCTACAGTTATAACGAACCTTTTCTCAGCTATCCCCATTGTCGGCGACTCCATCGTTACGTTGCTTTGGGGAGGTTTCTCAGTCGATAACCCGACCCTNAACCGGTTNTTTAGTTTGCANTANCTNATGCCCTTCGTTTTGGTTGGTATTGTGGTGCTGCATATCGTTGCACTCCATCAACATGGATCTAACAACCCTATTGGAATTGATACCAAGTCACCTCAGGATACTATCTCGTTCCATCCCTATTATACGCTTAAGGATATGTTTGGGCTGGGAGTCTTCCTTATTCTCTTTTTTGGCTTTGTTTTTTTTGCACCGAACTTTTTCGGGGAACCAGACAACTATATTGAAGCTAACCCGCTGGTGACGCCTGCTCATATCGTGCCAGAATGGTATTTTCTTCCATTTTATGCGATTTTGCGTTCGTTTACAGCGGATGCGCTAATTTATCTACCAATTTCATGGTTGATGTCGGCAAAATTGGCCGGTGTCCTGGCAATGTTTGCATCGATCTTGGTGCTATTTGTTTTGCCCTGGCTTGATCGTTCTCCGGTCCGCAGCGCTCGCTTTCGTCCAGTCTATAAACAGTTTTATTGGTTACTGATAATCGACTGTATCATCCTGGGTATTTGTGGCGCCAAGCCCGCAGATGCCCCATGGACCTATATCGCTCAGGCAGCGACGGCGTATTATTTTTTGCACTTTCTCGTAATCATTCCACTGCTGAGCTTTTTTGAAAAAACTCGACCACTGCCAACCAGTATCAGTGAACCGGTATTAAAGGGAAGTGGGAGTTCATCCATCGCAGCAAGCGCTAAGCCGATGGAGAAAGCGTGATGCACAAAGTTTCTATCAATATTGCGATTATTCTTGTAGTGACGGTCTTTGCGACGACTAGCGTGTTTGCGGCCGGTAATAGCGTTAAGCCTGATAAACAAAATTGGTCGTTTTCAGGCCTGTTCGGTACGTTTGATCGAGGAGCACTGCAACGCGGCTTCCAGGTCTATAACGAGGTATGTGCGGGATGCCATTCTGCTAGGTTGATATACTATCGCAACCTGAAGGAAATTGGGTTCTCGGAAGCTCAAGTCAAAACTATTGCTGCGTCTAAGGAAGTTACCGACGGCCCCAATGCGGAAGGGGAAATGTTTCAACGCCCGGCACGTTTGAGCGATCGATTAGTTAAACCTTTTCCAAATGATGAGGCTGCTCGCGCTGGCAATAATGGCGCCCTTCCGCCTGACTTAACGTTGATGACTAAAGCCCGCGTTGGTGGTGCTGACTACCTCCATGCGTTGCTGGTAGGCTATAAGCCTGCACCAAAAAATATAAAGCTTGGAGAGGGAATGTATTATAATTTATTTTTTCCCGGGCAGCAGATCGCAATGCCTCCGCCGCTTGTTGAGGGCAGTGTAGAATANGCTGACAAAACAAAATCCACTGTAGACCAGATGTCGCGTGATCTGACTACCTTTCTCGCCTGGGCTGCTGAGCCGGAGCTAGAATGGCGTAAACGGATGGGTGTAAAAGTTATCCTCTTTTTGCTCATTCTGACTGGGCTGTTGTATGGAATTAAGCGTAAGGTTTGGTCTGACTTGCATTAAACTGCGGACATTGGACCCCTCGATAGATCAATGGTCGCAGCCCCTTTAAAGGCGCATGGTGGTTCGGAAAATGATTATGCAGCGGGCCTCTGTTGGTCGGTAGATCTTAGTAAGGGGCGTTCCTAAAACCCTAATTGATTGGGCGCACGCAAAAGGCATTGCGGCGGTAGGGGTGACCGTAGATAGCGTTTTGCAGCATTCTTGAGATCAGAATCAGCTCCGCATAGANCGGAGCTGATTCTTAAAATGGTTTGTTTCTAGTCAGCCAACGTTCTGAGTAAAATGGTCAAGCGTGCGCTTGTGGGCTCGTTCACAGGCACCCTGATTATAACTCTCACGGTCATCACAGCAAAATCCATGACCAGAATCGTCGTAGACGTAGCAGGGAATGTCCGGNTGTGATTCTTTGATTTCGGAAACTTGGCTCAGCGGAATACCACCGTCTTTGTCACCAAAGTTGAAGATCACTGGGACTTTAGGTGTATAATCGCGTTTAGCATGAATACCACCTCCATAGAAGGTTGAGGCTGCTGAGAGACCATCACATTTGCAGGCGGCGAGCCAGCTTACATAGCCCCCAAAACAATATCCAACGATGCCGACTTTTCCGGCACTAGAAACATCATTTATGGCCGCTTGAACATCATTTTGGATCCCGTCGTCGTCTAGGCTCCCTCGTGTATCGCGGCCCTTCCCAAAATCATCCTGGCCATAACCCAGATCAAGGCCCCTTTCTTTACGGTCAAATAATGCCGGTGCAATGGCGACGTAGCCATTTTTAGCGAACTCATCCACAAGATTTCTAATATGCTGGTTTACGCCAAAAATTTCCTGAATGACCACAATGCCACCCTTTGCATTTCCCGAAGGCATTGCCTTGTAGGCGCTAAGTGTGTGTCCATCATTTGTATTTAGTTCAGTGTTTGATCCCATTTTTCTCTCCCTAAAAGAATCCGCGAAAGTTTCGATGTATAAAACTATAGGCGGACTTTTTTAAACGTTGAAGTTAATAGTTGCAATGCCACATGAATGTGGCGCACGGGCTTACACGTTAAATCTGAATAGGATTATATCACCATCTTTGACGATATAATCTCGGCCTTCTTGGCGCATTTTGCCTGCTTGTTTAGCACCGGCGTCACCGGAGTAATTTACGTAATCTTCAAACGCAATAGTCTCTGCACAAATGAATCCACGTTCGAAATCCGTATGGATCGCGGCGGCTGCCTGGGGCGCTTTTGTTCCCTCTGCGATGGTCCATGCGCGGGACTCAGTCGGGCCGGCTGTCAGGTAGGTAATTAAGCCAAGAAGTTTGTAGCCAGCAGTGATAATCTGCGAAAGACCGGTTTGCCCAAGACCTATAGAATCTAGGAATTCGGCTCGTTCCTCTATGTTTGTGAGTTGAGCTATTTCTTCTTCAATGGCAGCAGAAATTACAACGGAGACTGCACCTTCGGCGGCAGCGTGGGCGGCCACTCTTTCAGAATAGTCATTGCCGGTTGAAGAATGATCCTCACTAACATTACAGACGTACATGACTGGCTTAGCCGTTAGCAGCTGTAATTCATTTAAAATGGTACGATCTTCGAATTGGTCGGCGATCGATCGAGCAGGTTTTCCATCTCTCAGGCCTTCAATTACTTTTTCAATTACAGCTAGCGTTGCGATAGCATCTTTGTCATTACCCCGGCTTTTTTTTATTAGAACGGTACTTCGACGCTCTAGGCTCTCTAGATCAGCTAGCATTAATTCAGTATCGATAGTCTCAATATCGTCGACAGGATCAATTCGGCCCTCTACATGAGTGATATTTTCATCTTCAAAACAGCGAACAACATGGGCTATTGCATCCATTTCCCGAATATGAGCGAGGAATTGGTTGCCGAGGCCTTCTCCTTTGCTCGCTCCACGTACCAATCCTGCAATATCAGCAAAGTCAATTTGAGTGGGCGTGATCTTTGCAGATTTAGCGAGGATCGCAATCTGATCTAAACGCTGATCAGGAATAGCAATTCTTCCGACGTTTGGTTCGATCGTACAAAATGGATAATTTTCAGCCTGCGCAGCTATTGTTGCGGTAAGGGCATTAAACAACGTGGATTTCCCAACATTAGGAAGGCCTACAATTCCACAAGTGAATCCCATTATTTATCCTCCCTAAGCCCGGGGGACAGAGATATACCCTCTTGCAGCTTTTTAGGCTTATTTGGTTTGGTCAAAAGCCCAACCTGATTAGTAAACGCTGGGCTGTCTCCTTGAAGCAAAAATGGTATTGCTTTGGCAACCGCTTCTATTGTTTTAGAAACCCATTGCTTATCTTCTTTAGGGAAGTCGCGGAGGACATAGCCTGCCACTTTTTCCTTCTCCCCCGGGTGACCAACGCCCAAGCGCACCCGCCAATAATTTTTACCAATATGGGACTCTATACTTCGTAAACCGTTATGGCCGGCGTGACCGCCGCCTAGTTTTGCTTTTACTATTGCGGGTGCTAAATCAAGTTCGTCATGCAGGACAAAAACATCCTTTGGTTCCAATCTCCAATAACGCATAGCGTCGCCGACGGCTTTTCCCGAATCATTCATAAAAGTTAAGGGCAGGAGTGTTGTAATCTTGATACCATCGATCAGGCCCTCNCTAAAAACCCCTTTTGGCTGAGCCCTTGACCTGGGCGCACCAAGGCTATGCTGACGAACAATTTCGTCCACAGCCATGGCGCCGATATTATGCCGATTTCCAGCATATTTTTGGCCTGGGTTTCCTAAGCCGACCAGGAGCAACATGGGGATCCGGTTCCAGGAGGGAGAGAGTGCTACTCTCCGTCTTCCGTGTTGTTATCACTAGATGCTGTCGCTTCAGCGGCTTCAGTTTCTCTAGCTTCTTCGCCTTCAACACCCTCTTCGCTTTCAACTTCTCCCTCTGCGGCCATCACAGTAGGCGCAGCAATAGTCGCGATTGTAAAATCACGATCCGTAATTGTGAGTTCCACACCTTCAGATAAAATTAGAGTGCTAGCATGAATTGAATCACCAATTTCTAGACCGGCAAGATCGATTTCAAAACTCTCCGGAATTGAGTCGGCAATACAGGAGACTTCGATCGCATGACGCACCACATTTATAACACCACCGGTTTTTAGTCCCGGAGAATCATCTTCATTAAGGAAGTGCACAGGGACTTCAACTGTTAGCTTTCGCTCTGCGGAATAGCGCAAGAAGTCTACGTGTATGGGGCGATCGGTGACGGGGTGGAACTGAGTATCGCGCGGCAGCACCCGATGTTTTTTATCATCGACTTCAACATCAAGAAGACGGATCAAAAACCCGCTTTTGTTGATTTCTTGCTCCAGCTTGACACGGTCGACTGTGATCAATATCGGTTCTTCGTTATTGCCGTATATAACAGCTGGAACTTTTCCTGCGCGGCGTGCTGCACGGGCGGTCCCCTTTCCGCCTCGGTCGCGAGATGCCGCGGCGATGGTTTGAATATCGGCCATGCCGTATCTCCATTATTAAGTGTTTACGTCTGCCTCCAGGGGTGCCGACGCGAAAAATTCCCAACTAATGAAGGGAGCGTTGGGTTTTAATCTTATGCGGCGGATTAGTCAAACAAACTAGACACAGATTTTTCTTCACTAATCCGGTTTATTGCTTCTCCCATAAGGGGGGCAATGGATATTTGCTTTACATTTTGAGAAACACGGACGGCCTCGGTGCTCATAATGCTATCAGTTGTGACTAAACTCTGTAGCGGAGAAGAGGATACACGAGATACGGCGCCGCCAGATAAAACACCATGGGTGATATATGCAGACACAGTTTTAGCTCCTGCATCAATCAACGCTTCGGCTGCATTACATAAAGTTCCAGCCGAATCTACAATATCGTCAACGATGATGCAGTCGGCCCCTGTAACATCGCCAATAATGTGCATGACCTCGGAGACACCCGCTCGCTCACGGCGTTTATCAATTATTGCCAACTCAGCATTGAGCGGCTTGGCTAGGGCTCGTGCACGAAGGACCCCACCAACATCAGGCGAAATCATAGTCAAGTTTCCACAATCAAAGCTTTGTTTTATATCTCGCAAAAAAACGGGTGCTGCAAATAAATTGTCTACAGGAATGTCAAAAAAGCCTTGAATTTGACCAGCGTGTAAATCCAATGTGAGGACACGATCAACGCCAGCCTGGGTGATTAAATTCGCAACCAGCTTGGCTGAGATCGGAGTCCTAGGTCCCGATTTGCGGTCCTGTCGAGCATATCCAAAGTAGGGGATAACAGCAGTAATGCGGCGAGCTGAACCACGTCTTAAGGCGTCAATACAAACCAGCAATTCCATGAGATTATCATTGGCCGGAAAAGAGGTCGATTGAATGACAAAGACATCTTCACCACGGACATTTTCGTCAATTTCGACAAAACATTCCATATCTGCAAATCGTCGAATACTGGCTTTGCAAAGAGAAAGATTAAGATAAGCAGAAATCGCTTCTGCCAATGGCCGGTTACTATTACATGCGACGATCTTCATACCGACTTTTCCTAAACCAACATCTATTCGGCGACTCTAACAATGCGAAGCCCAAGGGGTGGCGCAATTTAACAGTGACCTTGGAATGTGTAAACGATCCCGATGTTTTTCTCATAGAATAGGGGACCTAATGATTTTTCCACCACTATTAGCAGTGTTTTTTACTATTATCATGGATTGAATTTGCGTGATGGTTTTTCGAGTTTCAACAATAACAGAGCCTTTTTTTATTAGGCTTCCAACGCCATTAACTCTGTTGTTTGAAAAATGCGATTTGTTTCGATCTTTTATTTCATATTAATAACTTACCTAAAAAAAACAGACTTTTAGGAAAAATTTTATAGCATTTAATCCTCTCAAAATTGCGAAATTTGAAGGTCTGCCGCCATATTTCATTGCAACTAAAAAATAGTTGAATTTACTTGTTTAGTTTTTTGCAGACTAAGTATTACGGCTTGGTAAACTTTGTTGATATAGTTTTTTTTCGAAAAATCGTCTCGGAATTGGAGGCGAAAATATTGAAAGGCTACTTGTGTGAAGGCAGGAAAATTATTGAATTAGGACTTTTCAATTTTTTCTGCAGTAGGGATTTTTAATGTCTGATATTTTCCGATGACCGTTGCTAACGAATCAGTCGGTACTGCTTATCCTGAAACAACCGATGAATTTACCTCAACGACTACATCTTTAGTGGATACGAGATGTTTTGTTTCTAGCGAAGCGATTTCATGAACCCTTTGAGGCATATTCGATTATTTTGGAGTAAACTCCGTTACTATTTTGATGATGGGATCGGAGCGGATGAGGGACCTTTTTCTCTTAATGGTTGCTCTAAAAGTTGGGTCGGTCAAAGGTGCCTAAGCAGTCTTGTGTCAGGATAGAACAAGAATCTAAAACTAATGATAATCAAAAAAGGATTGTCATATAATTACACAACTAACAACTAGTCCGACTAGGCAAACGACGATGAAGATTATGAGATGTGGAATTGTATTAATCTCTCAGGGCAATCGCGGAGATACTGCGGCCATAGCCACTGCCACCTGCAAGTGTTGTTCGTCGATAGCTGAAAAGCGTTTCGGTCGCTGTGAAGTTGTCATGGCCTATACTTTCACTGAATATAATTCCAGACCGCTTAATCATTAGCTCTATCAATCCACTTAGATCAAAGCGCATATGACCTTTGTCTTCATTAATAAAGTATTGCGCAAACTCTGGGTCACTATCCAAAAATTGATCAAGAAAATCTACTTCAACTTGATACGATTTTTGAGCGATACAAGGTCCTATGACCGCTTTAATCCTACCAGGTTTTGCACCTAGAGCTTCCATTGCTAGCACTGTGGAGCAGATAATGCCACCTAAAGTACCACGCCAGCCAGCGTGACAGGCGCCGATAACGCCCTGGGTTTGGTCAGCGAATAGGACCGGTGCGCAATCCGCCGTTAGTATGCCGAGCGCTATTCCTTTGCGGTTTGTGACCATTCCGTCGGCCTTTGGTGTATTATTTCTTTCCCAAGGTTTTTCGATTGTGACCACATCTGACCCATGCACCTGATGGGCGGAAATTAATGAGTGCGGGCTAATGCTAAGACGTTTACTTACCCGACGTCTATTCTCTGCAATATTTTCCTCTTTGTCACCAGAATCGTAACCACAATTTAGCGATGCAAAAATGCCAGTACTGATACCACCCTTCCTTGTAAAGAAACCGTGTTCGATGTTGGGTAACATGGATAATGTCTTTGAACGCATTACAGGTAGATCAAATGAATCTAGCTTCCTCACGATTGATTTCCTAGTAGGTTCAACTCAAAACCAGCAGGAGTTTTCCCTTTTTTGGGGGTAATGGCCATGACTTTGAATAAGGCACCCATCCCATCTTTAGCAATCAAGCGTCGGCTACCCTCTAATAAAAGTGGTACTTGCCCACCCTCTGCTTTAGCTGCAAGGACTTTGGTCCGCTGTTCAATGCCAAGAGTTCTGAAAAAATCTCTCTGCGTTGTGGGGCCGTGGACCCTAGTATCTAAAGATTCTGATGTGGCTGCTAATGCTTCAAAAT
>NHFY01000056.1 GCA_002170165.1 Flavobacteriales bacterium TMED123 | reverse complement strand
TAAAATTAAATCTTGGGATCATTCAAAACTGGGATTCGCTGGCCTAGCCGTGACGTTTGTTTTTTTCGTGGCTCTACATATCTTTTCGACGGAAACTTTTAGGACTGTGAGCGTAGATCTCACCCAACAAAAAATCTTCACCTTATCAGAAGGAACAAAAGAAATCCTCTCGAAAGTTCGAGAACCAGTGACGCTTAGGCTTTTTGTTTCTGATGAATTGGTCAAGCAAAGCCCATCTTTAAAAGATTACGCAAGGAGTGCGCGAGAGCTTCTGGAGCGGTATGTCGAACTGTCGAATGGCCGAATTAAACTAGAAATCATTCGTCCGGAGCCGTTCTCTCCCGAGGAAGACCGAGCTGTTGGGTTTGGGCTTCATGGTGTTCCGATCACTCAAGCGGGAAACCTCGGGTATTTTGGCTTGGCTGGAACAAATACAACCGATGATCTTGATGTAATATCTTTTATATCGCCGCAACGGGAGAGGTTTCTTGAATACGATTTAACACGATTGGTTTCGAATCTTGCAAACCCTAAAAAGAAAAAGATCGGTTATGTTTCATCGCTTCCCATAGGTGCGGACCCAATGAAACGCTATGCCCCATGGGAGGTTATTGCTCAATTACGCCAACGTTTTGATGTTCAACGGATTACCCTTGAAAATCCAATACCAGAAGATCTCGATTTATTGTTAGTCATTCATCCAAGGGATATGGATGACACAGATCGTTATTATATCGATCAGCATGTAATGCGGGGTAACAATACTATAATCTTTGTCGACCCCTATTCAGAGGAGGCAACCCGCGGCAATCAAATGAAACGTCAGCCTCCGGATAGCGGCTCCGATTTGAAAGAGCTATTCAAAGCATGGGGTATTAAATACGATAAAACTAAAGTTGCTGGTGATCGACTTGGTGCTCAGCGTGTGAGCGCCGGTCGTAACTCGCTTGGTCAACCAATCATTACAGATTACGTCGCCTGGCTTACCTTGAGTGGTTCCCGAATTAAAACTAATGATGTGGTGACCGGAGAACTCGAGCAGATAAATATTGCAACGTCTGGCTATTTGGAGAAGGCCGATGGCGCGACATACTCCATGGATCCCTTACTGACAACTAGTTCGGAGTCCATGTCCTTAAATGTCGCAGATACAAAAGGAAATCCAAAACCAGCGGAACTTATCAAGAATTTTAAACCGACAGGTAAGCCCTTCGTTATTGCAGCCCGCTACACCGGTAAGTTTGAAAGTGGATTTCCTGCGGGACGCCCGAAAGATAAGATTAGAAAGGAAATTCGTGAGGCGGCTTTGAAAAAAGGCGAAGAGGTTCCTGATTTTCAAAAACATCTCAAAGAAAGCGTCAAGCCCGTCAGCCTTATTGTTGTTGCTGATACAGATATTTTAGTAGACCGCTTCTGGGTTCGTCAGCAGGATTTCTTTGGGCAGCGTATTTCAGTTCCGGTGGCGAATAATGCCGATTTTCTAACGAATGCTGTCGACAATATGGCAGGAACAGCGGCCTTAATTAGCTTGCGAAGTCGCGGCGTTACTAGTCGGCCTTTCCACAAAGTTGATGATATAAAACGGGCGGCGGAGCACAAATACCGCTCAACCGAACAGGCTCTGTTGCTGAAGCTCAAGGAAATCGAGGGTAAACTTAAAGATCTGCAGACTAAGGAAACCAAAGAAGGTAAGACGGTTATACTAACGGATAAGCAGAAGGAAGGGATCGAGAAATTCCGACGCGAATCAATCTCTATCCGCAAGGAGCTGCGCTCTGTGCAGCTTGCTCTGCGTCGAGATATCGATCAACTCGATGCCAATCTAAAAGTGATTAATATTGGTTTGATGCCCGCGGTGATTATTTTGTTTGCGGTTGGGTTGGGGTTGGTTCGCCGCCGTAATGCGCGTCATCACCAAGCCACAGCAAGCTAATTGGTTCGACCTATTTTTTAGAAAAAGACGTAATATCATGACAGCACGCTCGTTCATTCTTTATTCCATCGTTACAGCAATTCTGGTTGTTGCAGCAATTGTCGCGATTAGCTCACGCCCCGCTAGCACAATGATTGCGCGCGATCGCGCTCTTATTTTTCCTGGCGTGGATGAAAAACTAAATGATGTGGTTTCTTTTGAAATTAAATCCGCAGACAGGACTTACACAGTCAAAAGGACATCAAACGGCTGGGGAATAAATGAGCTAAATGGGTATAAAGCCGATTTTAGTAAGGTGAAAACGGTTCTGGTTGAGCTCGCACAAATGAAATTTCTTGAAGCCAAGACGAGTGACCCAGATCGTTACGAAAGGTTGAACCTACGAGATGTAGCTGTAAAGGGTGCAAAATCACGGAAGATCACTGTAGTAGACAAAGACGGCAAGGTTTTGGCGTCGGGCCTTTTTGGCAAGCTAAACGAAGACCTTTTTGGCTCTGGGCGCGGTGGCATTTATATGCGTGTCGGTGAGAATAAGCAGGCCTGGTTAGTTGAAGGAATGTTAACGGACGGTAAGGGACCCGCAGACTGGGTTAATAAAAAAGTTGTCGATATTAAAAGGCCACGGGTAAAACGTTTGGTTGTTCAATCGCCCCGAGGGTTGTTGACGGTAGTTAGTCGGCCAGTGGCAAAGCAGAAAGATTTCCGGCTCGCAGATATTCCAAAGGGGAAACGGCAGCGTGGGCAATGGGAGACTAATGAGATGGCAAAGGTTCTAGATAAGTTGGAACTAGTCGATCTTAAACGCGCCGAGGAGGTTCCTATGCCTCAGGATAGGCTCTACAAGGCATCAATTGAAACTTTTGATGGGCTGCTTATTCATTCGGAGGCTATCAAAGTTGGAAAAAAATATTGGGCGAGGTTTTCCGCTTCTATTGACTCCGCTGCAACCGATATAAAAAAGGTTAAGCAAGCCGCTAAAGCGTTCAATGCGCGTCATATGGGCTTCGTTTACGAGGTAAAAGAAGATAAAGGTAAAAAACTTACCTGTGATTATATAAATCTTCTTGAAGGCGCTGGCATTAAGGCCTGCGCATAAACTTAAAGCAGTGGATAATATGTCAAACTATGTTCTCGGCGCACGGCGATGAGGATATAATAGTAATTGTCTAATAAATAAAATGGGCCAGAGAGATGGGGTTTCTCCTTTTACNACCTGAAGAAATTCAGGANCTTGTGGAAATGAGTGAGGCCATNGAGGCGGTTGAAAAAGGTTATGTTAGCGGGCACAGGAACCCTGTTGTCAACGCGCCGCGCCGCCGAGTACATTCGCCTGCTGGGGTTCGTATTAGTAATTTTCCCGGGGGCGTAGATGAAATGGGTGTCATCGGCGCCGCAACACGTTCAGANCGTGTGGTGCAGCTCGACAAGGGNCGCAATCAAGAGTACGCCTACCGAGAACACCCCATACACGTTTTGAATGATGCCACTACTGGTGAACTNCTGTCGATTGTTGTGGGTGAGCCGGTAGAAAAGACTCTNGGCTATACAAGTTTGGTTGCTCTTAGAACCGCTGCAACCTCCGGGGTTGGTTTTAAATATATGGTGCGGGAAAACGCGGAAACCGCTGGACTTCTTGGGTCTGCAGGACAAGCTGCAAACCAGCTATTGGCATTACTGGCGGTTAGGCCCCAAATTAAACGTGTAAAGGTATTTAGTCGGACTTCAGAAAACCGATCCTGGTTCGCTCGTAAATACGCGCAAAAGTTTGACATAGAAATTGAACCTGTAAATTCCATCGAACAGGCGATAGTAGGGGTCGACGTCATTTTGTGCGCGACCAATACCAATGTTGTTTTATTTGACGGTGATTTACTTGCGCCTGGCCAACACATCACAGGTATAATTGGTGGTAATATGCAGCTGGTTCAGGGGGGGTTCCTGAAGGCAGCTCGTCGAGAAATTGATGATCGTACGGTGGAGCGTGCTGACATCATTGTAACTAATCTGCGGGAATCTGTGATGTCTGAGAAACAGGGCGATCTTTTTGAGCCTATAGAACGGGGCATTATAAAATTAGACGATATCTTTGAGCTTGGTGCCTTGGCGACAGGAGAAGCGGTGGGTCGGAATAACGAACAAGAAATCACATATCATAAAAACAATAATGGGACTGCAGCGTCGGAGATCGCTGTTGCGATGCTAGTTTATGAGAAGGCTCGAGCGGCCGGCCGAGGGACAATGATCGATCTAATTGACCCAACGGCATTAAAAGAGGAGTACGCCCGATGACCCGCCGTGTCCTTTTACTCCGCCCACATGAGTTACAAGGGTTGGTAACGATGAAGGAAGCTATCGATATTGTTGAACAAGGATATCGCGAGGCGCGTTCATACCCGGCAATTTCAGCGCCGCGTCGGAGGGTGCATTCGCTAGAGGGTGTTAGGGTAAGTAATTTTCCCGGAGGAATTCACGGGCTTGGTGTCATTGGAACTGGCGAACGCCCGGATAAACTGAACAAGGGCGGGGAAAATCAGACCAAGGAATTCCGTGGTTACCCCGTACACCTTATCCATGATTCTCATACTGGAAAATTACTATCAATTATGATCGGAGAGGTTGACGAAAAAACTTTGGGCTTTACGAGTGTTATGGCGCTGCGCACGGCAGCGACATCAGGCGTTGGGTTCCGATACCTTCCGCGGAAAGACGTGAAGGTTGCGGGTTTGTTGGGATCGGCAGGACAGGCAGCGAACCAGCTTCTAGCGTTACTCACTGAGCGGCGATCAATTGCAAAAGTGAAGGTCTATAGCCGCAACCCCGATAATCGACGAAACTTTGCGGANAAATATTCTAAACAGTTTAATATCGAGATNGTTCCCGTTGATACGCCNGAAGAAGCGATCAAAGGCTCTGATGTTATCCATTGTGCCACTAATACATCCGTTCCGTTNTTNGATGGAAACCTTCTTCAATCGGGACAACATGTCACGGGNATAATTGGTTCGAATATACAGCTGGTAAAAAGTGGCTACCGTTCTTCTCGTCGGCGTGAAATTGATAATCGTACTGCTGAGCGGGCCGATTTAATTGTTTGTAACCTGCGTGAAACTATTTTGACGGAGGAACCTGGCGATCTTTATGAACCGATTGAACAGGGTATGGTTGATATCGATGACATATTAGAGCTAGGCGAGTTAGGGACTGATTCGTGTCCNGGCCGGATAACTGATGAACAAATCACTTATCATAAAAATACCAATGGTAACGGTGTTGCTGATCTTGGTATTGCCAAACGTGCCTACGAGCTTGCAAAAGATGATGGNCGCGGTGTGTATTTAGAATTTGCCGAACCGGAAAGCTTACCNCAGGCAATTTAAATCACAAAGATTTGCCTGTCGGGATATTCATATCCACATCAAGTCCATTGACATAGGCGAGCGCATCTTCCGTTGTTACCACNTCAGCATACTTGGCATGCATGTCACATAAATTAATGGCGTGGCTCGCTTGGGAGCGGTCAAAACAGCCTTCCTCAACAANCGANACNCTNTAATTGNTGCTGAAGGCATCGATAACCGANGCCCGAACACAGCCGGACGTCGTGGTTCCTGTCACTAANAGCGAATCTGCGCCTAANTCATTNAAAAAACCAGAAAGTGGNGTGCCNCTNAAAGCACTAGGTTTGTGTTTGTAGATCACAATGTCNTGCGGAGANGGTGCNATTTCATCCATGATTTCATTACCATCTCTGTTGAAACCGCTCATCTTGGGTGCAGTGACATCTTCATCAGTGCGGCTGTTCTTCCACGCCCAGCCACCGGCATCCCATCCATCCTCCCGGACCGTCCCTGTAGTATAAATGACCGGAATTTTTTTCTCATGGCACTTGTCAATAAGCATTTTTATGTNTGGNAGCGACTCCCACGCATACTCTCCGCAGGAATTATGAAANCGTTTNATTGATTCTAAGATAGGTTCAGGGCGGTCACCACAAAAATTATAGCTGACATCAATTACCAGTAATGCTGGCCGCTTGCCGAAACCAGCTTNTGCGCCAAACCCNCTTTTCTCGAAGACTTGTTTGTCACGTTCTGTTAGAAATTTATTCCATATCCGTTCAACCATGAAAATTTACCCCTTAAAGTGCAGCGCCGGTGGGCAGATTGTATTCAGCGTCAATTGTATCAATATAATCTAAAGCTTCTTGCGTTGATACAACATCAGCATATTTGGCATGCATGTCACAAAGGTTGATCGCATGACTAGCTTCCGAACGATCAAAGCAGGCCTCTTCGGCAATCGTGATGCGTAGATTTTCGCTAAAGCCATCAAGCACGGAGGACCGAACACAACCTGATGTGGTCGTTCCCGTAACCACCAAAGAATCAGCGCCAAGGTCATTTAGAAAGGCTGTCAGTGGGGTTCCATAAAAGGCACTTGGCTTATGTTTGCGGATTACGATGTCCTGTGGCGCGGGGGCAATTTCATCCATGATGTCATTTCCGTTACGATTGGTGTCGCGGGCTTCTGGTGCACCACTAGGAATATCCTCATCGCCTCTGGAGCTCTTGAAATGCCAGGCGCCTTTATCCCAGCCATCGTCGCGCACTGAACCGGTTGTATAGATAATCGGAATATTTTTGTCGTGGCATTTATTAATGAGCTGACGAATATGGGGAAGGGCTTTCCACGCCTCCTCGCCACATGAGGTGCGCCATTTCTCGATAGAATCCAGAATAGGTTCACTGCGTTCACCACAGAAAGCATAATTCACATCAATAATTAGAAGGGCTGGTTTTTCCCCACCACCAGCTGTAGCTCCGTATCCGGAGGCGGAAAATACTTCTTTATCGCGATCGGTTAGGAATTTGTCCCATATACGTTCTTGCGTCATGGTCTTGCCTCTCTGCTTTTATAGTCTCAATATGAGCATATTAAAATTAAGTCTATGCCTTGGGCATCGGGCGCGCAACAGAGGGGCTTTAATTGGATTTAGGAGGGGCGACATGCTTAATATAAGTCGGATACATCATATAAATATTCGTTCGACTCCGGAAAAGTTGGATGAAACCCGGGATTTTTATCGCGATATTCTGGGAATGGTAGAAGGGTACCGTCAGCCCTTCAAAGGACATGGTTACTGGATGTGGCGCGATGATCATCCATGGGTTCATATCTCTACAACGGGTACTAAAGATAACCCTGTGCTGCAGCCGGAAAGTATGGATGCAGGTTTTGGCCATATTGCTTTTGAGTCCACCGGTTACGAAGACTTTAAAAAGTTGTTAGCGAAAAAGGGAATGAAATATGAAGAACATCCCACACCGGATAAGGATTTAATGCAGATTTTTTTTCCAGACCCCAACGGCGTAGTGGTCGAAATGGTTTTCGATATTGCCGAAGTCGAAGCCGCAAAAGCTAATCATGCGGCTGCAGCAGAATAATTCAGAGAATAATTTTAAAGAACGCTCATATTCGGAGGGTGGCCCATAAGCCATTCTCCGACACTGCGAAAATGGGTTTTGCGCCCTTGGATCTGAAGGGCTACGGCGTGAATATCACGAAGCCTCCGTTCAAACGGACCATCGATAAAAATTGAACTTGTCCCTCCAGTATCAAATAACGTGTCGACAGCGAACTTTGCCTCATGAATGGCGTGAGTGGCAGCTAGTCGAATTTCAAGCCGCTGCTCAAGTGTTGGTTCTCCATGTTTGAGCGCGTATTCCCATGCCTCTTCAACCTCGCCGAAGAGATATCGACGGGCCCCCCGAAGCTTTGCTCGCATCCGCGCAACTTCATCATGTACAACTGGATTATCGCGTAGGATATCTGCTGCATTCCGCGGTTTCTTTTCTTGTGCGGTTTCTAAAAATTTTTCTAGAACTGCGGCGCCTAAACCCAACGCGACCGAGGCGAAGCCCATGGCGTAAATAGCCATGGTGGAGAAATTATAAAGTGTCGACAGTTGCTCTGTATCTTCGATCATAGTTGCACGAACGATTGTATGTTCGTCAGGGACAAAATGATCTTTAAGTTCAAACCCATCACTTCCGGTGTTGCGAAGACCATAAACGTGCCACTTGTCGGATAAAGTTGTCTCACTAGCTGGTATAAGGGTTGTCCTCACTTCTGGTTTTCCGCCTTTTCCAATGCGGACCGACCCGTCTTCTTCATAGACGGTTGAGCAATGCGTTGCCAGCCAGGTGGCATGATGGCTGCCACTAACAAACATCGTCTTAGCTGTCACCAGGTAACCGCCTTTAACGGCTTTTGCTTCGGCTTTTCCAGGTCCCCAAGCGAGGACCCC
>NHFY01000055.1 GCA_002170165.1 Flavobacteriales bacterium TMED123 | reverse complement strand
CTATCGGACATCATTTACCCCATTTTGATTGACCGTATTGTGGCGTTGGCAATCGACCACGTCTACCTCACCGGCCGGCTTAACTTGCGGTCCATCTATCGCAACCGTATAAACACAGCAACCACAATTGAGGAACTCATCATGGAAGATAAGATCAAATTCAAATCTGGCGACCTCACTCTCTCTGGCACCTTGCATACACCCGAAGGTAGCGAAGGAAAAAAACTCCCCTGTATAATCGTGCTGCATGGTTTCGGCAGCAACAGCAGCAGCAATAATGTTATGGGTCCGTGCAAAATGTTTAATGACTGGGGATATGCCGCCTTTCGTTTTGATATGCGGGGCTGCGGCGAAAGCGACGGCGATTTCGGCCGAGTAATTTGCCAGGAGCAAGTCGAAGATACTCAGAGCGCGATGGATTATCTCCAGGACTGTGATGAAGTCGATAGTTCTCGTGTCGGTGTTCTTGGGTCTTCGTTTGGTGCAGCGGTCGCTATATATACCGGTGGCATTGACGATCGATTTGCCTGCGTGATCTCGTCGGGCGGCTGGGGGCACGGTGAACGTAAATTCCGTGGTCAGCATCCGACTGAAGAAGGCTGGCTGAAATTTACCAAAATGCTTGAAAAAGGTCGTCGCCACCGAGAAAAAACTGGCGAATCACTGATGGTTAACCGTTATGACATCGTGCCAATACCTGAACATCTTCGTAATAACCTAGCACAGCAGTCTGTCGTTGAATTCCCGGCTGAAGTTCCACAGAGCATGTACAACTTTTGTGCTGAAGATGTGGTTGGCAATATAGCTCCTCGCCCGCTTCTCCTTTTGCATAGCTCTGACGATTCAGTAACACCGACTGAGCAGTCAGTTGCAATGTTTCAGAAGGCAAAACAGCCCTGCGATATGCACTTATTTGCGGAGACAGACCATTTTATGTTCGCAGAAAATAACACCCGTGTGCGCGAAATTGTTAAAAGCTGGGTCGATAAGTTCTTTCCACTCTAAGGTCGTTAATATGAACCCAGAAATTCTTACTCAGCTGGCTCCAACTGGCAAACTTCGTGTTGGCCTCAATATGGCCAACAACTTACTAAACACTGGCACCACTGTTGAAGGTGAGCCAGACGGTGTCGCACCTGATATGGGGCGTGCTGTTGCTAAGAGGATAGGGGTTGAAGTCGTATTGGTAAAATACGCGACACCGGGAGAAATTGCCGATACCGCTGATAAAAATGAATGGGACCTCGGTATGATTGGTGCCGAGCCAAAAAGAGCGGAGGTTATAGATTTCTCAGCTGCCTATGTCGAGATAGAAGCAACTTACTTGGTTCCTTCTGGTTCCCCATACAAATCTATCGAGGACATCGATCAGGAGGGTGTGCGAATAGCTGTATCGGGGCGCAGTGCTTACGAACTCTTTCTATCGCGACATCTCAATAATGCTGAATTGGTAAGGGCGCAGGGTGTAGCCGGCGCCGCCGAGCTTTTCAAGAGTGATAACCTCGACGCACTTGCGGGGCTCCGGCCGGCTCTTGCCATAGAAGCTGAGAAAGCAGATGACAACCGAATTATCGAAGGGTGTTTTACCGCTGTGCAACAGGCAATAGGAGTTGCAAGGGGGAAAAAAGCGGCGGCAGAATTTATCGCGGACTTCGTTGCGGAGAGTAAAGCCAATGGCTTTATTGCCAGNCTAATCAGCAAACACGGTGTCACCGGCAAGTTGGCTGTAGGGTCATCGTAATTTAANGGAAGTATTAAGCATGGAGAGGGACAAAGCTNCTGCTGGATAGACCTTAAAANGGTGCCCTTTTNAATACGAAATACAGATGAGCTCACNGGTAACATCGGACNGATAGGAATGTCTAGCCTCANATNATCCAAATAAATCCGGCTTNATTACAAGCTAGGCCAATCCCCCGNGGGCCGAAAGGATAACAAAAGTGCGGGTAGTGGCCGTGAGGAAAAAGATAAAAGCAATTATATTTAATGGGTTCTAACTTTTTCAGGCAGGTTCCATTAATAAAGGCCTATCGCACAGATAGCCAGTCATGGCATGGGCGTCTCGGTTGCGCGTCGCCCCCGACTATTAATCGGAGGCAACACATCAAGAAGTATTTAGTCTACGGACAAGTTTTCGGCAGAGGATTTGCCATTCTGTCCAGCCTGAAGCTCGTAAGAAACCTTTTGTCCTTCGTTCAAGCCACTGAGGCCTGCGCGCTCTACGGCAGAGATATGTACAAATACGTCTTTAGATCCATCTTCAGGCTCGATGAAACCATAGCCTTTGGTGGGGTTAAACCATTTTACAGTACCAGTAGTCATGAGTATTTCCTTTCACGACAAATTGCGGGTCCCCACCCAATGTGGTTCCCCTAATTAACGTTCACAATGTCGGAGAAGAATCCTGCTACCCGCATTAGCGGGGAAGTACGATGGCAACGTCGACGTCTAAACGAAACCGAACCATAGTCTGATAAAATAAAAACACAAGCATACTTTGCTGTCTTTTTCTGGCTAGCCCAGGGTAAAAAAGTAAATTTTTACCTAAAAGGCGTATCTTTTTTAAAACACGAAGGGTCCCAATAAGATCTGACAACGCCATCACGATTCCAAAAGGGATCTAATTTACTGTTGAATTGGTGTATCGATAGTGTGCTGCGCGGGATGAATTGAGGCTAATTTTAGATATAGGTTTATATAGAAATCCGCTCTTTTTCAGAACCATTTAGAACCTATTCCCAAAGATTGAGGATAAGGCTAACGTGGGTTATGAGAGGTAACGGCAAATAAATAAATCAAGCAGGGACATCCAAAATGATAAAATCGATTGACCACATGGAGCTAATCGTTTGCGACGTCGATGCGCATGTCAATTTTTTCAAACAACTCGGTTTCAATGTCTTAATGCATACCAGCCACCATGGAGGCTCGGCTGAGCTTCAGTTGCCAGGTGACAATCAACCTATTATTGAAATTCACGAAGCAACCGGCGAAGAAGTTATCGGCATCAATCACATCGCGCTTAAGGTCGATGATGCTGCAAAAACTCACAGTGAGTTGAGCGAGAACGGTGTTTCGTTTACCAGGGGTCCAAAACTAATCGAGGTTACGGGCCGAACGACGGTAGAAATGCGAGATCCAGACGGTTGGCGTATTCAGCTTGTTGACGCAGAACGAAAAACACCAGTTTCAGATTAGATGGTTTGCCATGTTGCTTAGGCAATACTGGCAAATAAATCCTCCAATGCCGGGGTAGTTTCCAGAAATCCCTCATCTACAAGATATTGGTTAAAGGTTTCCAAATGGTGTCGATTGGCCTCTAGACCATAAGGCCAAGCATCAACGCCAAAGACTGTATTCATTTCCTCAACCGCGTCATGTAACCATGGCGTCATCACTACCATAGCACCGGTGTAGGCCATCAGCTCTGCTGCGCGTGCTTTTGATGCTTCAAACGCGTCAAACAAGCTTTTTGCGATCCATTCATTGTTATTATACACTTCGTCGCGGATCACCAATGTATGCATAATCGGGAAAATACCAGTTTTTTCAAAATAAGAGCACTCCGCCTCTCTATAATTCCCAAATAGCCTAACGACATTATCGGATGTCTTGGCACTATCCGGCTGGCGCGCGGCGATGATGGCATCAATATCGCCCGAAGCGAGCGCATCACTCAATGTATCAGCTCGTCCAAGTCCAGTGATATTAACTTCACGTTCTGGTCGAATATCACTGGCGGCCGGAATGCGTCGATCGTTTACACCACCCTCGACCCATTGGATAGTATCGGTATTGACGTCATATTCATCGCGCAGAATACCCCTTATCCAAATCCCCGCCGACTGCCGATATTCCTGTATGCCTATTCTTTTACCTTCAAGATCCTTCGGCGCGGTGATCCCCATTTGATTATTTATGAAAATATTACCATGACGAAAAACCCGAGAGGGGAAAACCGGAATCGCCATAAAGGGAAACGGTTCCCCGCCCCCCAACGCCCGCGAGCGCTTGACTGTATAAAGCGCTAGGGACATTTCCGAAGCGTCCCACGCCCCTCGTTCAGCCATCTCCACAAAAATCCCATGCACCGGTACTTGCGCATGATATTGGAGTTCAATCCCTTCCGCCTTGATCTCTCCAAGGCGAAGTGGGGCTACACGATCATAAGGTCCCGTAGCAATAGTGAGGGGTAAACCGGTCATGTAAGTATTTATTTATGCGGCTTCAGAACTTGCAGGAACCGGGTCGACCCCAAAAACTGTAGTCCGGCGCAAAAGGCGTCGCTCGCCTGATGAAAAATTTGTACGCGCATGGTTGGTGCAACGATTATCCCACATAACCAAATCACCTGGTGTCCAGACATGTTCATAAACAAATTCTTCTTGCTCAGAAATCTCGCAAATTCGTTCAAGGATTTCATCGCTTTCAGCCGGGGTAAGTCCTTCTATCCGCGTGGTAATGAGCCGGCTAGCATATAGAGCTGTCCGCCCTGTTTCCTCATGCGCAATAAACAGGGGGTGGAGGCGCTTTCCTGTCAGTGAGTTTGACGGGTTATTCTTCTCCACGCTACCCGCGTAGTACACTTGCTCAGCGCGAGCATTAACGAGGCGGGCCTTAAGTAAATCAGGTAGTGCATCATAGGCTTTATACATATTAGCAAATTTAGTATTTCCGCCAGCTGATGGTATTTCAATAGCGTAGAGCAGTGTATAGCGGAACGGCCTCTTGGCATAAGCACCATCGGAATGGAACATCATTTCACCATCTGGCAGGGAACCTATGGGCTTACCGTCCTTGCGAATATTGCTGATTAGCATGATCCCAGGATGCAAAACGCTTTTACCTTCTGCGGTGGGAACCTTGCGGTTCCGGCCGCCGATTTCGCCAAATCGAGAGGTAAAACGCACTTGATCTTCCTCAGCAAGTTTCTGCCCTGGAAATACTAAAACTTGATAATCCATCATGGCCTGGTGGACGGCCTTAAAAACCTCTGGCGACATGTCCTCGCGAAGATCAATATTAGTAACTCGCGCGCCAACAGCCTTAGAAATCGATTCAACTGAAATACTCATATCAAAACTCTAGGCCGCAGAATCGATTCGACCGCGTTCGGGGCGGATACCCTGAATTACNTTACGGCGCAAGAGGCGCCGCTCTTCGCGGGGAAAATCAGTCCGAGCATGGTTGAGACATCGATTATCCCACATTACTAAATCACCGACCTGCCATTCATGTTGGTAAATAAATTCACGCTTTTCAGAATGATCAAATAAAAATTCTAATATCTCGTCACTCTCCGCTTCCGGCAGCTCATTAATCCGTAAAGTAAGAAGACGGCTAACAAATAACGCCGTACGACCGGTTTCATTATGCTCAATGAAGACAGGATGGGAAAACTCGCCATTGAAATTTCCTATCGGCTGATCACGCTGAACGGTGCCAGAGTAATATCCGTGATGTGCTGTGCAATCAGCGAGCTTTCGTTTTATATCGCCTGGCAAAGCATCAAACGCGGCGTACATATTAGCAAAGAGTGTGTTGCCACCGCTGCTCGGCAATTCAATAGCAAACAACATGGTATAGTTATAGGGGTGTTCATCATATGCGCCGTCTGTGTGAAACATCATTTCACCATCGGGTAAAGAGCCTATGGGTTTCCCGTTTTCACGGATATTACTCACCAACATAATCGACTTATCTGCTATGTTCTTTTCCGCCCTATCTTCATAGCGTTCACGTTTTGGAAAGTTCCCCCATCGCCGAGCGAACCGAATTTGTTCGTCCTCGGTAAAGTCCTGAGCCGGGATAACTAATACCTGATGGTCAAGCCAGGCCTTATGCAACTTAGAATGGGTTTCATCATCGAGTTTTTCTGCCAAATTGAGGCCGGTAACCCGGGCACCAACAACGTCTGTAAGCTTTTCAATATGCATGTCCCGTTCCTCCATTCGTATCAAGCAGCTTTAGCAAATGCAGCCTGGGGCCTTACACCTTGAACTGTCGTTCGCCGTAGCAAGCGTCTTTCACCACCCGAAAAATCTGTCCTAGCATGATTGAGACAACGATTATCCCAAATTACGAAATCACCAGGTGACCAGACGTGCTCGTAAACTAAGTCAGCGTTCTCTGCGTGGTCCAGCAACCGGTCGAGTATCTCATTGCCCTCATCTTCCGGTAACCCACAAAGGCCTCGCGTTAGCAACCGACTAACATATAATACAGGTCTTCTAGTTTCTTCATGTGCCGTAAAAACCGGGTGTGTCCAATTATCGGCCACCCGTTCTATCCCTAGCGCTTGGAGAATTTCTGACGTGACGTGGCGACCCGCATAGTATCCGTGGTGTGCTGCGACGTTCGCCAGAAGATCTTTCAATTCGGCCGGCAAAGTGTCAAAAGCTTTGTAAAGGTTCGCAAACAACGTATTGCCGCCCGTCGATGGCACCTCTAGCGCGTAGAGCATGGTGTAACGGTAGGGATGTTCGTCATACTGGCCGTCGGAATGAAACATCATATCCCCATCAGGAAGCGAGCCAATTGCCTCACCATTCTCGCGGATATTACTGATAAGCATAATGGATTCATGTGAGCGGCGACTTTCCTCACGGCGCCCAGCATAACGCTTTCGTAAAGGCATATCCCCCCAATATTTGGTAAAGCGAATCTGGTCATCCTCTGTCATCTTGGTATCAGGAAAAACTAAAACTTGATAATCAAGCCATGCCCGATGAACTGCGGCATATGTATCCGCATCGAGCTCAGCGCCGAGTTCAACACCGGTTATGCGGGCTCCGCATGGCGCGTTGATAGGTTCTACGCGAATTTTCATATTAAAAACTATATGCGAATTCGCCGAGCATATCAAAGACGATGTCATCCGCTTGCCTGTTCAACTACTGATAAATAGGATGGGTCAATGACTTGGTAAACCAAATCGAACAGGGGTTTCAAAAGAATGGCAATAGATAGACCAAACCGTAACGCGATCCTTATCTTGGGGCCCGATGAGATCAAAGGGCTAATTAATATGGAAGAGGCGGTTGCCGCCATTGCTCAAGGCTACAAAGAAGCCGATGAATTTCCAATTGGGAATGCCCCGCGGCGGCGAGTTCATTCTCCTGATGGCGTGCGCGTGTCAAATTTTCCAGGCGGCATTCCCGGGCTTGGTGTAATCGGTTCGCTGACCCGAGGGGAGATGGTTAGCCATGAGGGGAGCAATCAGTCGTACCCCTATAGAGAACACCCAGTCTATCTGCTATGGAATTCTGANACTGCAAAGCTCGATGGCATGATGATGGGCGAGATCTTCGATGAGCGGACAGGCTTCACTAGCATAATGGCGTTTCGTACAGGTGCCACCACCGGTGTAGGTGTTGACGCCTTGGCCCGGAAAGATTCAAAGGTGTTTGGGCTGTTTGGCTCAGGGGGTCAAGCGGTGAATAAAATTCTTGCTATCGACGCTGTCCGTGACATCGAAAAGGTAAAAGTGTTTAGCCGCAATCCAGAAAACCGAGTAGCGTTTTGTGATAAAATGGCACCAATGATCAATAAAGAGGTCATCCCCGTCGAAACNCCGGAGGAGGTTATAAAAGGTTCAGATGTTGTTATCTCGGCGACCGACTCCAACGTGCCAGTTTTTGATGGTTCATTGCTNGAGCCTGGTCAACATGTGGTCACGGTTGTTGGATCTAACAGTGCACTCGTCGAGGGGGGATGGTTAAAAAGCGGCAGACGCGAGAACGATGATGAGACCGTGCGACGGGCCGACGTCATTGCCGTCAATCATCTTGAATCCGTCACAATGGAAAAGCAAGCAGGGTTGTACGACCCTATCCAGCAAGGGATAATCGCTGAAGATGATATTCACTCGCTAGGGTCAATTCTTACCGGGGCACATCCAGGCCGAANATCGGACGANCAAATCACNTATCATTTCAACAATAATGGCACAGCNGCNGCTGATATGGCGCTCGCTAAAATCGTCTTTGACCGTGCCAANGAGCAAGGCCGTGGTAACGAGATGGATATCCCTATACCCGGCACCCAATAAATTTAGATGTCTATTAAAAAAGACCCCTATTGTTAAATATCTGTAGCATGGCAGAAACTTAATTCTCNTTATAAACAAGACAATCGACATCCAATTATTATTAGTGGGTTTCGCTCAAATGATATAAACCCNGCACCTCTAAAAGCCCATTATTTGAGTTCTCTAGTAAATGTTTGAGTGGCTTCCATCCGGGATAACTCCCTTTGAGAATTTGACCGTAGGCGCGATCTTTCTGGTTGCTCTCGCTCATTGTGGTGGGTGTTTTATCCGTGGGGCCTTTGGGTTCGGGTCAAATATGCCCATTATCGTGGCGACCACATTTATAATTGGCCCCCATCACGCGGTACTTCTGGCTTTAATGACCACCATAATAGCGCAGGCACATCTTCTACCTTCGGGTTTCAGAACGGCAGATTGGNAAGTCACCAAGCCACTTATTCTCGGCATGGTGGTGGGAACACTCTTCGGGACATGGGTCTTTACAAGACTTTCCGGTCTCGCTCTGGAGATTATCCTTGGCACACTGATTGTCGTNATAATACTAATGGACACNTTCAAGCTCGTCGAAAAACTTATCGTTAACCTAGACATCCGATCTCGCATGATAACAGCCNGCTTTTCTTTTTTCGGAGGCACGATTGGCGGGTTGAGCGGTGCGGGTGCATTTTATTTTTTAGTGGTCTATCTAAAACACGCATGTCCAAGCCCGGGAGCCCTGAGAGGCACTAACGTTATGCTTTCCTCTATAACCATGTTTATGCGAGCTACCNCACTGACGATGGCAGGTCTAATAACACCCACACTTATTANAGAAGGTCTCTTCCTCGGGCTTCCTATTCTTTTTTCAACTTGGCTAGGAGCGCACGCTTTTAAACTTGCAACCAATCGACGCTTCTTTTTTTTCTTGCAGGTATTACTATTAGCTGGCGCCGCTGCTCTTGTTCTAAAAGGGGTAAGTCAAATATTGNCTTCCTAATAGGGACAAGACTTTCCCAGAGTTAATAGTCTCCCGAAGCCTTCTCGACGCAAAAGCATTGACCATCATAGGGCTTTTACTCTGATCCCTGGCCCAATTTAGTAGGGCTTTGTGTCGCCTTCTATCGTCGTACGAAGCATCAAGCGACGCTCACCATCAGGAAAATCGGTTCTCGCATGAGAGGAACACCGATTATCCCAGAGCAAAACATCTCCGACATCCCATATATGTTCATAAACAAACTCAGATTTCTCGGAATGATCGAACAGAGCGACTAAAATCCTGTCGCTTTCCTCTTTCGGCAATCCTACAACTTCTTCAGTCATTAGGCGATTAACATAAATAGCTTTTCGCCCGGTTTCTTCGTGCGTGCGAAACACCGGGTGCTCAGAGTCTGAAAAGGCCCGAGTNCCTTTTTCGTCGCCTTTTTGGGTCGATCCATAATTATAATGGTGTTTAGCTGTGCGCCCCTCAAGAGGTTTTCGAATGTCATCCGGCAATGTNTCATAAGCAGCATAACCGCTCGAAAANAGCGTGTGACCGCCTTGACTAGGGATTTCTACTGAATACAACATCGTCCCCTTGTGGGGGATGTCNGCATGCAGCATATCATGATGAAACATCATCTCGCCGTCCGGCAGTGCGCCAATCGGCTCACCATTTTCTCGAATGTTCGAGATCAACATCACGTTTGGCAGCAACTTGTCATAACCAACTGGATACTCATTNGCTGGTCTGGCTAAATATCCNATCTTCCCAAAAAATTCCGTCGCCCGCAGCTGTGCTTCTTGGGTCAATTTCTGACCACGAAACAATAGAACTATGTTTTCAAGCCATGCCTGCTTGAGCGCAGCCATAGTCTCGGCGCTCTGTATCTGGTTGAGATCAATACCCCTAATTTCCGCACCAATATGCGTAGTAAGTTTTTCGACTTGAAAGCTGATAGTATCTGTAGCCATTTTAGGGTTTCCTAACCTGGTTGGCGNACCATTTNGAGNAGTTTTGNNATNGCCTCNTCGCCTTTNCCCATNGGATCAACNCNCTGAAATTTCTTNCGAGATTCNGCACGCCAAGTCGGCGGCTTAGTCGCATCAATNCCCATCTTACCNCCAATCCGCATNACNGTATATTCNTCGCCNACTTCGGGNATCACNGCNTCNANTGGATGCANCCGCGAGCCTGGTTGAATTTTTACGTGTTGTGCAGGATCAACTCGTGTTGTCATGGCCCACAAAACGTCTTCAGCATTATAGATATCAACATCCTCATCTACAGCAATCACAGTCTTCACATGCAAATTTGGGCCGGAAAGTGCCGCCATTAGCATATCGTTGACCTGACCGTCCCATTTCGCCTCGACCTGCACAATCATCAAAAACTGTGAAGCCCAGGGAGGAACGAACACGTCAAGCACATTCGTATTACCCTGAGTATCACGCAACCGATTGTAATAGGTCGCTTCCATAGGAAGAGTTATAAGGGGCTGATGGTCGGTAAACCAGGTAGCTTGCATGTGACGAAAGATGGGCTTTTCACGATGAGTAATAGCCGAACATGTAAAGACCGGTGCAGGGCCCTCAGCACCAAATCCGAAATTAGTGAATTCTCCAAAAGGCCCTTCCATCATTCGGTCGGTCGGATGCACGGTACCCTCTATAATAACCTCTGCATGGGCTGGGACCTCCAGATCAATGGTCTCACACTTGACCATTTCAATCTCCTCACCCAGGACGCCGGCAGCATATTCCAACTCATCAAAATCTTTATGAATACCAGACCAGTTGGACATAATTTCATAGACTGGGTGCAATCCGATTGCAAAGGCCATTGGCATCGGCTCATCCATCTCTACATATTTGAGATAATGTTGATAGTTATGGCGTGCAGCCATCCAGAATGGAGCTTTATGCGGATCATCGGTTAGCTGCACCCGCAAAATCGACTCATTCCTGATCCCGGTTTCCGGATCACGTGTGATCGTCACACCAGAGCCTAAATATCGCCCGGCATCACCATGGCTATGGATTGGGATAGGCAACTTTCGAAGATCGGCATCGTCCCCAATTAGTTTAACCTCTTTGACAGGCCCATCTTCAACCATTTTCGATTTACCCGCACCATTCGCCATCTGCTTAGCAAGGTACGGACAAACCTCATTATCATTCTCGAGCCCAAGCGCGGCCGCCTGGCCTTTTCGGTCCTTGATCAAGATATCGGTAAGCCGCCAATCGTCGAANCCTTCAAGATTATGGAACATTAACGGATGCCGGCTTTCTGAACACAGATAGCCCACCTGATTTATCGGATCGACTTCGTCTTGGATATTTAGAATTCGATTGTCGATATTTTCTAGAAACGACCGGAGGGTATGCGGCATATATTTTCTCCTTAATTTTTCCTCAGTTTCAGGTCCTGCGCCTCTCCTGTCAACGGCACACCATTAATGCACAGGGGTTTTCGGCGCCTTAGCTTCAGTGTACAAAATTGTCACCCGCACAAACGCGGGAGGTCTAGAGAGAAAGAGGATTTAAGGATGAGCGACGGCAAAGGGTTTGACTATATCGTAGTTGGCGCGGGTTCTGCTGGCTGTATTTTGGCAGCACGGCTAACCGAAGACCCAAATATTCGGGTCTTATTGCTTGAGGCAGGTGGCAACGACATAGATCCCTTGATCCACATTCCACTTGGAATGGGCAAGATGCACGAACATCGCATGCATGATTGGGGTTACGACGGCGAACCGGAACCGCGCATGAATAACCGCGTGATAGAGGCTATGCGCGGCAAGGTAATCGGAGGGTCTTCCTCCATCAATGTTATGGCATATGTGCGCGGGCATCGCGGTGATTATGATCGATGGGCGCAAAAAGGGGCAACAGGCTGGTCATACGCCGATATCTTACCATACATGCAGCGTTGCGAGAGTTGGGAGGGCGGTGAAAATTCCTATCGCGGCGGGCAGGGGCCGATGGTCACGCAATGGGCACGAAACAGGGACCCATTATTTAAGGACTGGTCTAATGCCTGCGTTGAAGCTGGTTACGAGTTAACAGATGATTATAACGGAAAACAGCAGGAAGGTTTTGGCGTTTCGCAATCGACCCAAAAAGGCGGCACTCGTTGTTCAGCCGCAGTTGCCTATTTACATCCAGCCAAATCCCGACCCAACCTCACAGTTGAAACGAAGGCATACGCTACTCGCGTCATCATGGAAGGGGGAAAGGCCATCGGGGTTGAGTACGAACAATCGGGCCAGATCAAATCTGTCAATGCCGACCGTGAGGTCCTTCTCTCTGGCGGAGTATTTAATTCACCACAACTCCTAATGTTATCCGGTATAGGCCCGGCTGATCATCTCAAAGACGTTGGAATTGAACCGTTAATTGATTTACCCGGCGTAGGACAGAACCTCCAGGACCATCTAGCAGTCCTCGTTCATTATGCCCGCAAAGATACCGACTGGTTTCATGCGTTAATGCGATTTGACCGTATGGCTCTCGCCATGGCCCAGGCTTATGTCTTCAAATCTGGCCCTGCGACAATCCTACCCGGCGGNCTGCATGGCTATGTAAAGTCTCGCCCGGAACTAGCTGTGCCAGATCTCCAGTTCTTGTTCCGCGGCACAGCACCCGGCGCTCACCTCTGGTTCCCGGGGATCAAGAAGGCCTACACGGAGGGATTTGGCATGCGGCCAGTGCTCTTACATCCAGAGAGCCGAGGTCAGGTTACACTGCGCTCTAATAACCCGCGCGATAAGGTAAGAATTTTTCAGAACTTTTTTGATTCACCAAATGATNTGCCAATTCTGCGCGACGGCGTGAAACGTATTCGCGATATTATCAGTCAACCCGCAATGGATACCCACCGCGGAGCCGAAATCGCACCCGGCGCCGACTGTCAGACCGATGATCAAATTGATGAATTTATCCGAAAGACAGCGGTCACGGCACACCACCCAAGCTGCACCTGTCAGATGGGTGCCAGCGAGGACTGCGTGCTGGATTCAGAGTTAAAAGTCCGAGGNGTAGAAANTTTGCGGGTTATTGATGCTTCGGCAATGCCCGACNTGGTCTCTGGTAATATTAATGCTGCCGTCTTAATGATCGCAGAAAAAGGGGCAGCNATGGTTCGAGGAGAGACGCCATTGCCGTCAGCAGAAGCGGCATAAATCNTNNTCTTCNANGNTAGTNTNCGACCAGTNNCTATGGAATGTCCCATCTCGGTCTATCCGCCGATATCCATGGGCACCAAAAGCGTCACGTTGTGCCTGAGTTAGGGCTGTCCACAAACGCTTTGTTTTCAAAGCCTCAGCGTAACTGATCGCNGATGCCAGGGTTGGCACTGGTATCCCNGCAGCAATCGCAGTAGAGACGGTGCTTCGCCAATTCTTTGTTTTATGATCAACAATGCTTGCTATCGATTTATTTGCAAAAAGATGTGGCAGGTCAGCTNGTTGCATGAATGCCTGCCTAACCGTCTCCAAAATATCAGCCCGGATAATGCAGCCTTTTTGCCAGATACGTGCTATCTCCGCTTCCTTGCGCGGCCAACCATATTCTGTTGCTCCCGCCGCGAGAACCGCAAAGCCCTGGGCATAGCAGCACAAAATTGTTGCAATCAAAGCATCACGNATACCGTCAATCGAAAATGTGATTTCCTTTAAGTGTCGTGGTGTTCCATTTTGAATAACGCGGCGAACATCGTTGCCTCCCGATAGGCTGCGCGCCGAGACGGCCTCCGCAATTGTCGGCACAGGTACACCGAGCTCCATCGCCGCTCCTACCATCCATTGGCCAGTGCCGGTTTGTTCTGCGGCGTCATCAAGGAAATCAATCAGCGGATCACCTGAATTTTCATCCATNCGGTCTAAAATACTTGCCGTAACAGATATTAAAAACGATTCCAGCTGGCCCTTATTCCAAGATCGAAAAACGGTGGCGGACTCTGCGTGTGTTAGGCGAAGACCATGGTTTATTATAAAATGCGCCTCGCCGATCGCTTGCATTATGCCGTATTCAATACCGTTATGGACCATCTTGACGAAATGCCCGGCGCCATCTGAGCCAACATGGGCACAGCACAAACCCCCTTCATGTTTTGCAGCCACTGTCTCCAAAACATCACGTGATTTGTCAAATGCTTCTGCCGTACCCCCTGCCATAACTGCCGCACCGTTTCGTGCGCCCGCTTCACCCCCTGAAATTCCAGTTCCAACATACATCAACCCAAGATTTTTAGCCCTTGTGGCCCTGCGGATGGTGTCAGTAAATTTCGAATTGCCTCCGTCAATAATTATATCACCCGCATCGAGATGCGGAACGAGTTCTTCAATTACGCTATCGACTGGGTCACCTGCCGTAACCATTAACAATATCCGGCGCGGCGTTACCATCGCCTTAACCATCATCAATAAATTAGGCTCAACTATTACACCCTTTAACGAGAAATTTTTTTCGCTGACCACCGGATCGACAGCGTACACTTCAAAACCCGCACGCACGAAAGCCCCCGCCAGAGCACTCCCCATTGTGCCAAGTCCTACCAATCCAACTTGTTTGTTTCTTTTCTTCGCCACAGTGAGAAACTAAGAAGAGCAATAAGAACTGTCCAGTCCCACTGCAGACTTTAAAATCAGAAGTATCATGGGTAGCGCAACCCGACCTTGATGTGCACAATATGGGTTAATGCTCAGCGGTTTAGTTGCCTCGATATGACGGAGAGATAACCCGATGAAATTTTCCCTGTTCATGATGCCCTGCCATCACCCCAAGGATAATCCAGCGCTCGCCTTCCAACGCGATATTGG
>NHFY01000054.1 GCA_002170165.1 Flavobacteriales bacterium TMED123 | reverse complement strand
AAAAAGATAAGAGCGACTTCTAATATGACGGCAAAATTGAATTTAGGACTAGTGTCAGTTTATGTCATTAGAAATTAGGGATACCAAAGGCATGCTCGGCTTTAAAAATAGAATTTAAAATTATCCAAGACACTACCCCAATTACCATTAACGAATCTGATGGTGCCTTTTCACCTCGAGATATAACTTAATGAAAATTACCAATATAAAACTCAAACCGTGCATCATGCGGAAGGAAGATCCAAGTTGGCGGTTTGCCTTGGGGGCCAGTCCTGTAACCGAAGGTGTCATCGTATTCATAGAAACCGATGACAACCTAACCGGTTATGGATATGCCTCAGCCACCGCCCACATGGGGGCCAGCATGGAAGGCCTGACAGGAACCCTTGATAGGTTAATTCCCCATGTAAAAGAATATGATGCGCTGGAGATGTCAGCGATCCGTATCAAGATGGATCAAGCCCTGTCAGGGAATAATCAAGCAAAAGCCGCCATCGATAATGCGCTCTTTGACCTAGCCGCAAAATCAATGAACGTTCCTTTAAATAGGTTGTTTGGGGGTGCCGTACGCACTGAATTTCCTGTCCTTAGAATTCTCGCCATCAAGAGTCCTGAGGAAATGGCCGAACAAGCACAAATTTTATTCAATCAGGGCTATCGCTATTTCAAGATCAAGGTACAGGGGGATGTAAATCTCGACATCGCGCGCGTCGCTGCTATCCGTAAACGTCTTGGCGAGGAGGCCAATCTAACGGTCGATGCCAATCAAGCCTATTCACCCAAAGACGCGATCGCAGCCCTCAATGGCATGGCGACGTATCGCCTCGACCTCGTCGAACAGCCAGTCGCCATGGATGACTATAAGGGCATGAAACTAGTCACAGATTCCGTGCCGGTCACGGTGGAAGCGGATGAAAGCGCCGGCTCAATTCAAGAAGTAGCTCATCTAGTAGAAAACCGAATCGTTGACGCTATAAGCCTGAAGGTGCCCAAACTTGGTGGACTTTGGAACACACTAATTGCCGCCCAAATATGTAAGGCGGGCAATATTAGGTACCGATTTGGCGCTCATGTGGGATCACGCCTTCTCAACGCCCATGCGATGCAACTCGCCTCCTCGCTTCCCGACCTCTGGTATGCAAGTGAATTTGGTGAATTTGCTCGGCTACTCGACGATCCCTTTGAAGGGATAGATGTGGTGGGTGGCTTCATCCAAATACCGAACGCAGTTGGTACAGGTGTTAAACCCATCGGAACGTGACATAGACGAGACATTCATTTCNGATAATATCAAATATCGAGACGGTGCATTTTACGAATTGGGTCTAATAAATAAGGGAAAAGATCATGCGCTTTACTTCCGTTCGCGGCGTAAAGATCAATTTTAAGATCGTTGGCAGCAAAGGACCCTGGGTATCGTTGAACCCTGGNGGACGNCGTGAATACAAAGAGGCTGAGCCTCTTGCTGAGTACGTGGCCGCCAAGGGCTACCGCGTTATGCTGCATGACCGCCGCAATGTAGGGGCCTCTGACATCTCTTTGAGTTATAAAGAAACAGAAGAAGCCGTCTGGGCCGATGATTTGCACGNGCTTCTTAGTCAGCACGATGCCCTCCCCGCCTTCGTCGGGGGATCTTCATCGGGCGCACGTATGTCTATGCTTTTTGGCTTGCGCCACCCTANTTCGACCCGCGGACTATTGCTGATGCGAGTTACCGGGGGCGCATTCGCGGCTGGGCGCCTGCCAGAAAACTATTACGACCAATTCATTCGAGCTGCCGACGANGGCGGCATGGCTGCTGTATGTGAGACCGAAGCTTATAGAGACCGGATCACTGCCAANCCGAAACATCGTCATACATTGATGGCATTGGATCCAGANAATTTTATCAAAACNTTGNGTGAATTGCGTGAGCTTTTTGTTGCCGGGGCCAACCTAAATGTCATGGGCATGAAAGATTCGGAGCTAAATTCAATTACCGCGCCGACCATTATTATCCCCGGCAACGACAATACTCATGCNGCTGAATCAGCGGNGAACGCCCACCGTCTCATCCCTGGGTCAATATTACACAAACTGCCCCTGGAGTTTCAGGATGTTGACGTCGTTCCCTTCGATAAATGGGCGCCTTACTACAACGAAATTGCTGCAACCTTCGACAAATTTATGCAGAAAACGATCAAAACAGAATANGTTGTGACGGTTTATTACAGACCGTAAAATGCCCTAGCGTTATCGTTAAGAATTTTATCAGCGGCTGCANGAGAAACCTTCCCATCGTCGCGTAATTTTCGCAGCGCTTCAATCTCAGCCGATGTATCAGCATGGCCATAATCTGTGCCAACTAGAAGCGTATCCTCTCCGGAATATTTCAAGACCCAGTCGAGATCGTCCGTCACCTGNCAGGCCACATAAATGTTATTGTCTGCCATGATACTTGGGGAAAGTTCCTTGCCACGNCGCCCAAAACGGATNTCCATATCGTTCAATGCGTAGGGGATCCATTGGGCACTGACCTCGACAAACCCCCAACGGACAGTTGGCCATTTNGCGGGAACGTCATCCATCAATAAATTATGGAATGCGGAGACGACCGGTAGCTTTGATCGACCAAAGCCGCATTCCTTGGCGTAAATATCCCGGACCGCGAANCTGTTGTTACCGGAATGAAAACAGATCGGCAAATCTAACTCTGCAGCCATATCAAATAGAGAATAAAAATATGGGGTGGCGACACGGCGTTCACACTCAAGCCCNCGCATAAAGATCCCACAGGCGCCATTCGCCTTAGCAAATTCAAGTTCCTCTTTCACCCTATCCATTTGCAGCAATGGCGGCATCACAACCCAACGCAGACGATTTGGGGCCTTTGACCAAATATTAGCCAGCCAACGGTTNTAAGAGCGGCACAGCGCCAATTCCAATTCCGGGTTCTGTGTCCAGGCTCGGAGAAAAACTGTCGGATAAAGGACCTGGACGTCAATCTCGAGCTCATCCATNTGATCAAGACGCGCCTGTACATCAATCATTTCGCGCGATTCTTTAGAGGTGTTTGAACCTATATTACCTTCCTTGGGCTGCAGCTTACCGTCAATTATCCAATATTCTTTTTGCGTACGCCCCTCAAGATCCGTTTCAGCAGTTCCAGATTTTTGGACCACAACCATTGGTTTAAGGTGTTCAAACTCCGGGTCCATAAAGTTAAATGTCGCTTCGCACTCAATAACGTGTGCGTCCGAATCAATCGATCCCATTTTTAAGCCTCCCAAGCATCTTCTANNAATTTTAGACTTTAANAAAATGGGTGGGAACGGTTCTTTAAAAAAAATTTTTGATTTAATTTATAACCACCCAAGTAGATCACAGGGAACGGCTTGTGCCCTTGTATACTGATGGATAGGATTTAAAAAATTTTGGTCTTTAGGACCGTATAAACAGTCTGTTTGGGAGTTGAAGTATGACGGACGCGCTGGGAGGCATTACCGTCCTAGAATTTGCATCCTATGTATCCGGTCCCTACGCCGGAATGATGCTTGGGGATCTTGGTGCGGAAGTCATAAAGGTCGAAGACCCTAAGTCAGGGGATCCTTTTCGGGGCTGGGGCGCTGCAGATTACTCCGCAACCTTTGGCTCAGTGAATCGCAACAAAAAAAGCATCATTCTTAATCTTAAATCAACCGAGGGCGTCGCTGCTGCTATCGCGCTGACAGAGGAAGCCGATGTGTTGATCGAGAATTTTCGTCCAGGAACTATGGACCGTCTCGGTCTTGGCTACGAAAAATTATCCGCCATCAACCCCCGATTAGTCTATTGCTCCGTAACTGGTTTCGGTGGCACGGGCCCCTACGCCAAACGTCCAGGGTACGACACGGTCGGGCAGGCTATGGGGGGACTGCTCTCGGTCCTCACCGACCTAGAATCACCAAAAGGAATGGGCATTTCGCTTTCTGATCATCTGACCGGTATGATGGCAGCATACGGTTGCCTAGGCGCGCTCGCAGCCCGGGAACGCACCGGCAAGGGACAGCATGTGGAAACTTCATTGCTTACTGCAACGCTGTCTTTTCTCGGTGAAAATGCTGCAAGGTATTTCGAAGAAGGAAAGGTCCCGAGCAGGAAGACACGCACGCAAACTGCTCAGGTCTATTCCTTCGTTGCGGGAGACGGCAAGCCATTCGTCATCCATCTTTCTTCGCCACCAAAATTCTGGAAGGGACTTTGCAAGGTGGCCGGCCACGACGAATGGTTTGATGATGAACGCTTCGTCGATAAAGCAAAACGGAGAGCCAATTATGATGAGTTGGAAGGTTTACTAGCCGCAGTGTTTAAAACGGAGACGCGCGAGCATTGGCTAGAACAACTTCTGGAAGAAGATGTACCGTCCGCCCCAATCTACACTTTAGATGAAACGCTAGACGACCCTCAGATACGGCACCTCGGGGTAATCCATGAAGTCCCGCACCCAAAGGTTGGCTCTGTTAAGCTGGTTGAAAGTGGTGTTCGAATGTCGGACACGCCACCAGAAATTCGCACCGCCGCACCCCTTCACGGNGAACATACCGAAGAAATTTTAAANCGCATATCAAACAAGCTAGAGATGGCTAAATGATCGAACCCTCCNCCCATATGCGAGATAAATACGCCCTTGTTGGNGCNGGTCATAGCAGATTGGGTAAGGTCCCCGGTGTATCAGCCCAGGGCCTCCTTGAGGAAGCAATGCTCAATTCTCTTGAGGATGCTGGTCTAACAACCCGCGACGTTGACGGGCTAATCTGTCGTGGCCCTGACGAAATTTACACCTTTCATCAGGTGATGGGCGAAAGACTNGGAATCGATGCGGCCTTTTCTACGACCCTAACCAATGGCGGCGCTAGTCAGGTTATGGGCGTAGCCCTCGCCGCGATGGCTATTGATGCCGGNATGGCTAGCTGTGTCCTAGTAGGCTATGGCCGCGATAACTGGTCACGCGTCCATGCCAATAAAGAAAACCATATGCGAAGCTCAGGACGCCCGCAGCAAATGTATGGAATGGAGTTTGGACCTGAGTTTGGCTATTACGGTGCTATCGCCGCGCATGGGTTTGGTGCTCAGCGACACATGCATGAATACGGTACGACCCGCGAACAATTCGGTGCAATTTCGGTCGCTTTCCGTGATCATGCGATCAAAAATCCTGACGCGGTGATGCAAAAACCTCTAACAATTGAAGATTATCTCGCCGGCCGAATGATTGTGGAGCCNTTCAGCCTATTTGATTGTTCACTACAAACCGATGCCGCTGGCGCGGTGGTGGTAACATCGACAGAACGGGCCAAAGACNTGCGTCAAAAACCAGTCTTGATCAAAGGTTTTGGTACCGGCAACAACATCAGCGGCTGGTTTAATGGCAATAATATGACCCATACCGGCGCCATCCNGTCGGGCAAAGCTGCCTATAAGATGGCTGGGGTCAGCCCCATGGATATCGATTATGCACAAATCTATGACTGTTTTACCTATATGGTNTTAGTCCAGCTCGAGGACTACGGGTTTTGTAAAAAAGGGGAGGGTGGCGANTTTGTNGCGTCGGGGGCCTTAACACTNGACGGTATTTTACCGACAAACACCTCCGGCGGCCAACTCTCGGAAGCTCATGTCGAAGGCATGTTGCAGGTCGTTGAAGGTGTCCGCCAATTNCAAGGAATTTACGGTCCAAAACGGCAGGTTCCAAATGCCGAGATTGGACTCGTNTCTGGCCATGGCGGGAACACGGTATGTGANTCCACANTTATACTTGGGNCAATNTAATGTCCGATAATTACAAGAAAGCTATCCCAGTTCCCGGACCAGAGTCCGTTCCCTTCTGGGAGGGTGCCAAGAACCACCAGCTAATGGCCCAGAAATGTTTGCGATGCCATCACCACTGGTTTCCGCCGTCATCAGTCTGCACGTCCTGCGGTAGCAGGGATATCGAATGGGTTGCGTTGTCGGGCAAGGGAACTGTTTTTAGTTTTGTTGTCTTTCACCGTCTTTACCATAAAGGGTGGGACGGCGAGATACCCTACGTTGTCGGAGTTATCGAACTGAAAGAAGGCGCTCGGATGCTTAGCAACGTTATCGGAGTTCCGGTAGAAAACGTCAAATGTGACATGCCGGTAGAGGTAGTGTTCGACGACGTTACAGAGAAATTGACCCTACCTAAGTTCAAACCGGTTTAGCTGCCTCCTCAGAACTATCATCCGTCAAAAACCAAAAAGCTAACGCGCTCCCGATTACACAACATGCTATAATATAGGCCATCGGTGACGCCGTNCCATCATGAAAATATCCAACCAGCGCGCCAACTACCGCACCCGTTCCAAACCTAACAAAGCCAAGCATTGCTGACGCCGTGCCCGCTAAATGTGGAAAATATTCCATTGCCCCAGCGGTCGCATTTGCATTCACCATGTTGTGGGGCATCATAAAAATGACTACAGGAATAACGACACCAAACAAACCAAAACCGCCGTAGGCCACGCTGATAACGAGCGCGAAGCCACCGAACAACGCGATAGTCGTTCCCACAGCAAGCATACGACGCACACCAAACCTGATCACTAGACGGCTATTTAGATAAGAGCCAATCATGATAGCAAATACGTTCAAACCGAATAGAATTCCAAAATCCTCAGGCGGCACTCCAAAAAGATCAATGTANATGAACGGCGTACCAGAAAGTTGAGCGAACATCGTCGCAAAAGANAGCCCGCCGCAGATCATGTAACCCGCGGCCCGCCGGTGACACAAGACAACTCCGTAATCACGCATAACTCTTTTNATCGTTGATTTCGTGCGTTTCTCGGGCGGGTGTGTTTCTGGAAGCTTCATGACACCGAGGATGAAGGCAACAACGCCAGATGCGGAAAGTACCCAGAAGATTAACCGCCAATCATCGAAAAACTTTAACAAATAGCCACCGACAAAAGGTGCAATCAACGCTGCCAGCGATGGGATCAGGAGCATCAGCGATAAGGCCCTAGCGCCTTCTAGCTTATCAAAAAGGTCACGGATAATTGCACGCGACAGAACAATGCCCGCAGCACCCCCTATTGCCTGAAAGAGCCGGGCAAGAATCAGTTCGTCAATTGTGTCGGCAAACACACAAAGAATGCTGGCTAATGCGTAAATCCCGATACCGACTAACAGGACATTACGGCGACCCAATNGATCAGAGACCGGNCCATAAACCAACTGACCCGCTCCAAAGGCGATTGTAAATGCACTGAGCGTCAGTTGTGCCTTNCCTGGCGTTGTCCTGAAGAAGTCAACCAGCTCTGGCAANGCTGGTAAATACATGTCCATAGACAAGGGACCGAAGGCGGTCAAAATTCCGAGGACAATCAGAACAGNGGCGCCGGTTGCAGAGCTAGACATAAAACTTACTACCAATAAACCGGCGGTTAAGCAGAGCGCTCAGCCTAACCTGTTGAGAAAAAGATCCCACGAAATTCAAATGCGAGGCGCTGGATGCCGCGATGCGAACGGAAAGGATTGTGGAANCTTATAGCGCATNAATAGANCGATCGCCATCCGCGCTGCANATATCNTNAAAAATGTCTGCACGGCAAAGCGGGGGCCATTATTCAGATAGAATTGAACTAGCNACTTTCTCTCCAAGCATTATTGTCGGGAGGTTGGTGTTAGCGCACGGCACCACCGGCATGATTGAGGCATCGCAAACCCTCAAACCACCAACGCCATAGACCCGACCAGAAGGGTCTGTCACCGCTCCTGGATCATCTTCCGCACCCATCCGGCAGGTACAAGAAGCATGCCAGTGACCTACTACAGTCGATCTTATCCACTGCTCTACAACCGCGCGATCAGCCAAGAGATCATCAATAGAAGGTCCATCAGCGATCATATTTTTGATAATCAATTTTCGAGCCACCGGTAGGATATCCATCACCTGACCCCCTATCCACGTCTGAAACTTGTTCCATGTGCTATAGACAGCAATTTTACGTGCGAGCGGGCTATAGCTAATTGGAAAAATTTCATGAACTGCGTCGCGGATCACCTCATTCTGATGCAGCTTGACCGCCATGCGAGTTCCCATCACCAATCGTTCAAGATCGCGCCAGTCAGAACACATATCAAAATCAACGTCGGGACGAACAGTTNGGTCGGGAGATTTTAGTCTGACCTCGCCAGTAGAGTAAGACCTATTCACCCAGATCATAACCAAACCGAGNCGAGATCCGATATCATGCCAGGCAGCCTTGTTGGTCGGCACCAGATACATATCGCCCTCAGGTATGCCCTCGAGACCGGATGACCATCTCAGGCCAGCCAACATCTGTCGCCTTAATCCCGGGGTTAAACGCGCCCCTTGTCTCATATAAGAGCCAAAATTAACTCCNGGNTGTTCCATCAAATGTTTGCCAACGCCCCGACGGTCNNCCACGACATCAATTCCCAATGCCGATAGCTCCNCCGCGGGTCCAACGCCTGATCTCAACAGCATTGTGGGTGACTGCAGCGCGCCAGCGCTGACAATAACTTCCTTCGCACAAATATCTACCTCGCCTTGGGGCTGGCGAACCCGGGCGCCGACTACCTGGCGCCCTTCAAATAGCAAATGCTTAACCATNGACTGGTCGACTATTGAGAAGTTCGGCCGCGCCCGCACTTCCCTGGTCAGATACGCCGTCGCCGCCGATACCCTTTGATCATCAATATTATTGATCGCCAAAGGAAAATATCCGTCTGNGAACACACCATTTTGATCCTCGATATTTTCCCAGCCACTTTCCGCAACNGCCTGCATTACAGCACTTGTATAGCGAGGCCAGCGATCCGGGAAAAGACGTCGGATACCAATCGGTCCTTCGGCATTGTGCATCGGACCATGAAAATCGTGATCGCTCTCTAATTTCTTAAAAAATGGGAGAACACCATCCCAACCCCAGCCCTTCGCCCCTTTTTTTTGCCATTCATCATAATCCGTAGGCAACCCCCGATTGGCACACATTCCGTTAATAGAGGAGCCACCGCCCATAACCCGGCCTGCAGTATAGCGCGGACGCTTTCGTTCATCCGGGGCATTGCTAGATTTGGGCTGGAAGGCAGCCGTAAAACCCGACCACGTAAATCGGGGGTTACTGTGTGCAGTTCCTGCAAAACTGTCGAGTAGTTCCGGGGGAACACGACCAGGCGGGTGATCCTCACCTGCTTCGAGTAATAATACCTTATTCGAGGAGCGCTCACTAAGACGAGCCGCCAGAACGCAACCCGCAGAACCGCCGCCGACAATCACATAGTCATATTTTTGATCCATAAAATCAGACATATAAAATTTTTACTCTTATCGAATGTAAAGCTTTACCGCGGACGGCCTTTTTCAAATTTTTCGGTGAAGTCCAGAGGCGGCGTATAAGGCAGCGACTTAGACGTGAAGACCTCAATCTGNGGTTTAATATCTCCCACATCNTCGATCGANCCGATCTTAATATTCTTCACCCCTGCCGCACTTGATCCATAGCCAAACAGCTGTGAGCCACATTTTCCACAAAATTCCTTAGTCATTGTGCTGCCGCTATCTGCGCTGTGTTGAAAGGTATTGGTTTCGCCTTGCAAGACNTTCAGGTCTTCTTCCTTAACAAACACNTTCGTCGCAAAGGCCGACCCTGTCGCGCGACGGCAATCATCGCAGTGACATTGGGCAACCCTAACCAAGTCCCCATTTACTTCATATCGAACCGCCCCGCAAAGACAGCCGCCTGAAAACTCTGTCATGGTTAATCCTTTCTTCATGTTATTCTGTNAGGTCTATCGCACCACGGTTTAAGGCTTATATCAACACGGTCTCTAATCCCCGCCCCTTGTGCGATCGATACGATCCTGTGAAATTACACTAAACTTATGGGATAGAGGGTGACTATGGCAGNAGNTAAAAANTCAGCNGCAGATAATGACATAATTTTTGAAGGACTAATTAAAGCTTCTGGTATTCCCGTTTCAGACCAAGAAAAAAGGGATCTCCGCAAAGCTTATTCATCTTTAATGGGTCTGGCGACAAGGACCCGAAAACCGGGTCGCCGCTGGGATGTCCNTATGCTGCCAGTCTATTCACCAAAGGCGCCCAAAGGATCAAAATGATGGATAGAGATCGTGGCGTCCCAACAATCGCTGAAGCTGCGCGCCAAATCAAAGCGGGCATGCTGTCTCCGGTTACACTNGTAAAAACCTGTCTNTCTCGNATTGAGAACTACGAGCCCACCATACAAGCATTTCATGCAGTCTTTGCTGACGAGGCTATTGCGGCCGCAGAAANTGCGGAAAAAGAAATCGAATCTGGCAATTATCGCGGTCCACTNCACGGCATTCCAATNGGGCTCAAGGATGTCTTCTATCTTAAAGACTACAAGACAACTTCAAATTCCCGGGTGATGCAGAACTTCCAGGCTGATGAAGATGCGGCAGTGGTCACGAGATTACGTGACGCCGGCGCGATCTTTATGGGCCAACTCAACACCTATGAGTTTACCTTTGGTGGCCGACCAACCTTCGACGCTCTTTACCCGCCCGCCCGCAACCCATGGGATATCACGCGATCTACCGGCGGTTCGAGCAGCGGCTCAGGGGCGGCGGTTGCCGCCGGGTTTTGTCTCGGTGCGCTCGGCAGTGATGCCGGTGGGTCAATCCGCACACCCTCCGCTTTTTGTGGTGTCGCGGGAATGAAGGCAACCTTTGGGCGGGTCAGCGCCTTTGGCGATTTGCCGCTATCCTTCTCGTTCGACTGTGTTGGGCCGATGACCTGGACCAGCGAAGATAGCGCCATTATGCTCCAGGTGCTGGCAGGCTATGACGAACGCGATCCCAGTGCGGTTGAAACAACTGTGCCCGACTATGTTGCTCCCCTCAATGACGGGGTGCGCGGCCTCAAGGTTGGAATGCTCCGTCACTTCTATACGAAAGACTTTGAAGCCCCGCCGGAAATTATCACAGCCATCGATGGGGTCGGCAATACACTCCGGGATCTTGGAGCAACTGTGGGAGAAATAAACGTCTCCCCCCTAATTGACTGGCATGCCGTAGGGCGGATCATCCTGCCCGCCGAGGCTTATGCCATTCACGAAGAAAATCTTCAAAATCGTTGGGCAGAATTCGGACCGCTCGCCCGCAACCGCATGATGCTTGGCAGTCTAGTTCGCGCGGTCGATTACATTCAGGCACAACGGCGACGCACCGAGCTGCTAGAAGAAATCGAAACTGCCCTTGCAGAATTTGATGTCATTATCACAACGGCCATGCTGACCCCGCAGCCACCCCTAGACGACAAAGCACCATTTCCTTTCCTCGACGTCCCGATGATTGCCGTCCCCTTCAATTTAACCCTTCACCCTGTTCAGACAGTCCGGGCGGGGTTCTTTGATGACGGGATGCCTATTGGTGCACAAATTGTGGGGCGCAACTGGGATGAGGCAACAGTTCTCAAGGTGGCTCATAGCTTTGAAAAAAACGCAGGCCAACTCAAACGCTATCCTGATTTAAAATAAGCAAATTACCTACCCGGTCTTGATCGAGACCTTAGAGAGCGTCAGGATAGCGTTATAAATAAGAGACGCTGTCTAGGGAGGGATTGTGGGACAATTTGCAATGGGTCAGTCAGTACCCCGTACCGAAGACCCCCGTTTGCTGCGCGGTGGTGGCCGCTATGTCGACGACATCAGATTACCAAAAGAATGCCATGCCTACATGCTGCGCACGCCACATGCCCATGCCCGTATCGTTAGCATCGACACCGAAAAAGCACAAATAATGCCTGGCGTCATTGCAGTCTATACCGGCGCAGACTGGGTCGGGGACGGTCACGGCCAACACCCGGCTGGCCACAATCGGGTTCGCAGGGATGGCTCCCCTTTATACGTTCCAACACGCAACGCCATTGCGCATGAAGCGGTTAAAGTCACCGGCGATATTGTCGCTATGATAGTCGCGGAGTCCGTCAATCTGGGTAAAGACGCTGCCGAAAAAATCGTTGTGGAATACGACCTAATGCCAGTGATTACGGAAGGTACTCAAGCCCGAGCGGAAGGTGCGCCGGTTTTGCATGAAGGCTGCGAAGATAATGAAGGATATTTTTATACGGCTGGCGACAAGCAAGCCGTAGAAGCGGCCATCGCATCAGCATATCACGTTACCCGGCTGCAGACTAAGATCAACCGAATTACCGCCAACACGATGGAACCCCGTTCCTGTATTGGGGATTACGATCACCGGTTTGACCGTTATATTCTGATGGGGGGCACACAGCGCCCACATCTCCTGCGAAAAACACTAGCGATTGACGTTTTCGGCGTACCAGAGACAGCTGTTAAGATGGTCACACCAGATGTTGGCGGTAGTTTCGGCATGAAAGGCGGACACGCGCCCGAAAATCATGCCTGTATGTGGGCCGCTAAGAAAATCGGCCGCCCGGTCCGTTGGGTATGCGAACGCAGTGACGGGCACGTTACGGACTATCATGATCGCGATCAGCTCACCGACGCCCAGCTTGCCCTTAGCGAGACGGGTGAGTTTCTTGCCTTAAAAGTCAGCAATATATGCAATATTGGTGCCTGGCTCGATCCCGGCGGAACAATTTCTCCTGCAGGTCATCTTGGGGGATTAGCCGCAACCTACAAGACGCCATTGATTTATGCCGAGGCTTCAGCGGTCTTTACCAATACCAGCGCTAATGGGCCATTCCGAGGCTCAGGCAGACCCGAAGCGTCCTATGTCATGGAGCGACTCATCGATAATGCAGCGCGGGAGATGAATTTAGATCGGGCAAAAATTCGCCTGCAGAATATTGTCCCACCGGAGGAAATGCCGTTTAAAACGGGATTACTTTACACGCTCGATTGTGGCGAGTTTGGCGCCAATATGGATAACACCCTAAAGATGGGTGACTATAATGGTTTTGAAATCCGCCGCGAAGATGCCCGTAAAGAAGGTAAGCTTCGGGGTCTTGGCATCGCCAACTTCATTGAACAAACCGCGCAGCTCGATGGCGAAACGGTCAGTATTCAGTTTGATCAGTCCGGCACCGTAACGGTCATACCCGGCTCTGTTGATCACGGGCAAGGTCATGACACCATGTATAAAATAGTNGTTTCTGATGCTTTAGGGATTGACGAAGAAGATATCCGTGTCTCTTACGGGNACACAGATTCCCTACCCTATGGTGGTGGCACTTACGCCTCNCGGACCGCNATCCTTGGGAGTTCCGCAGCTGTCAGGGCTATCGACAAAATTNTTGAAAAAGGAACCCAGATTGCCGCNCATATTCTGGAAGCGGCCGATGCGGATATTGAGTTCAAGGACGGCGGTTTCCATGTTGTAGGGACGGATAAAGAGGTGACCATCCAGGAAGTAGCCAGAGCTTCCTATCGCAGCGACCTGATACCGGAAGGTATGGAACGCGGCCTGTTCGATACCGATACATTTACGCCCGGCACGCCCACCTTTCCCAATGGCTGTCACGTCGTAGAAATCGAAATCGAGCCCGAAACGGGCACCACCGAGATCCTTAAATATTCCGTCACCGATGATGTCGGCACGGTGATCAATGCGCTGACGCTAGAGGGCCAAATTCACGGCGGCATCGGCCAAGGCGTCGGACAGGCATTCACAGAGGGCATTCAGTATAATTCCGATGGTCAGCTTCTAACTGGATCTTTTCTCGATTACGGAATGCCCCGAGCCGATGACATGTGCAGTTTCGACCTAGACAACAACCCGGTGCCAACCAAGCTAAACCCTGTCGGCGCAAAGGGCGCTGGCGAAGCTGGAAATGTCGGTGCACTCGCTGCAATCATGAACGCTGTCGTCGATGCCTTGGCTCCCCTTGGGATTGAGAATTTGGATATGCCTGCCACGCCCGAGAAAGTCTGGCGTGCAATTCAGGAAGCTAGCACCTGATAGTTATTCCTCAAGGATTGTCGCCGACATTTTTTCGCCAATCATAATGGTAGAAATATTGGTGTTAGCACAGGGTACCATTGGCATTATTGAGGCATCGCAAATGCGCAGGCCCTGAACGCCGTAGACCCTGCCCGATGGATCAGTTACCGCGCCGGGGTCTTCTTCTGCGCCCATGCGACATGTACAGGAAGCGTGCCAATGGCCAAGAACAGTCTTACGAATCCACTCCTCAATCGTGGAGTCGTCCTCCAGTAATTCTGCAATGGTCGGGCCCGTGGAGATCATATTTTCGATTATATATCTTCGAGCAAAGGATGACGCATCCATCAACTGAGCACCAATCCAAGTCTGCAAGCGGTTAAAATTACTATAGACGCCGACTTTACGGGCTCGTGTCCCATAGCTGACCGGGAATACATCAAGGACAGCATCCTGAATTTCTGGTTTCGCACAGAGCTTTGCCATCACGCGAACGCCGTCAATCATGCGATCCATATCTCGGCGATCGGAGCACATGTTGAAATCGACGTTGGGCTCTCCAAAAATATCATCGCCGTTCAACGTCACCTCCCCGGTTGAGTAGGATTTATTGACCCAAAGCTGCATGATACCCATGCGATCGCCAATTGGGTGCCATGCCGCACGATTTGTTGGAACAATATACATATCACCTGCGGGCACACCTTCATGACCTGATGACCAGCGAACTGCAGCGATCATATGAGTTGGCAGCCCGGGTGTAAGCCGGGCGCCTTTCTTTAAATAAGCCCCAAAATTAACGCCGGGATGTTCCATCAAGTTTTTACCAACACCAGGCCGGTCAGCGACAACATCAATCCCGAGCTCAGACAATTCTGCTTTCGGACCAATCCCAGAGCGCATTAAGAGAGGCGGCGTGTGGAGGGCTCCAGTACAGACAATGACTTCCTTCGCTTTAATATCAAAAGTTTCACCGCGCCTAGCGACCCTAACACCAAAAATTTGTGTGCCATCTATAAGCAAATGCTCGACATGAGCATGATCGAGCATATCGAAATTAGGCCGGGCACGGACATCATTCGTTAGATAAGCTGATGAGGCGGATACCCGTTTACCATCAATATTGTTCATGGGGATTGGGAAATAACCATCCTCAAAAACACCATTCTGGTCGTTCAAGTTTTTCCAACCGTCTTTTTTAGCAGCCTCAATCGAAGCAGCCGTAAAGCCCGGCCACTGTTCTTCGAACAAGCGCCGGAGCCCTATCGGCCCCTCATCACCATGTAATGGGCCATCGAAATCACGGTCACTTTCAAGTTTTTTGAAATAAGGCAGGACAGCTTCCCAGCCCCAACCCTTTGCTCCCAGTGCTTCCCACCCATCAAAATCGGAAGGAAGGCCGCGGTTGGCACACATGCCGTTGACCGAAGAGCCTCCCCCAATAACACGCCCCTGATTGTATCGCCTTTCCGGACGATCATCGGGCGCATTACCGGGACGTGGCAGAAAACGGGCACTAAGACCCGGCCATGTGTACAAAGGTGCTCCCTTGGCCGTCGCGACGAAATTGTTATTGAGATCTTGCGGCTCACTGCCAGGGGCAAAGTCCTGACCGGCTTCCAACAGCAACACTTTTTTACTAGATTGCTCGGTTAAGCGTCCCGCCAGCACGCTGCCAGCCGATCCGCCGCCAATAATTATATAATCTAACCCCTTATCGCCAAAATCGACCACCGACACACCCTCGCTAATATTATTACTTTTTGGAAGGATACACCTGATTTATCCCCATGCAACGGGATCGATACCCGCTTTATTCAGCAGCCGCCTGCGCATAGGGGACTGCACCCTCCACAACCGGGTTGTTGTCCTGAATGGTGAGACGCCGAAGCATTCGACGTTGATCTCTTGGAAAGTCTGTCCGTGCATGAATAGTACAGCGGTTATCCCACATCACTAAATCGCCAACTCTCCACTCATGCTCATAAACAAATTGTGACTTTTTTTGATGCGTAAACAGTTTTTGTAAAATTTCATCACTTTCAGCCTTTGGTATTCCAATAATTTCCTCAGTCATAAGCTCGCTGACAAATAATGCGGACCGACCGGATGCCGGATGTTCACGAAACACCGGATGGGCATAATGGGGGAAATTTTTGCGGTCATACCTCTCTTTGGTCTTTAACGTTGTCCCATATTCGTAAACCTGCATGGCTTTTTGACCGTCAAGACGTCGCTTTAAATTTTCAGGCAAGTGCTCTGCCGCAGTATAACAGTTCGAAAACAAGGTGTTACCACCCCAAGTCGGCAACTCCATCGCGTAAAGCATAGTCGCTTTTGACGGAAACTCGAAATAAGCCGTATCGGCATGAAAGGTCATTTCTCCATCGGGTAGGGACCCAATCGGCTTACCATTTTCGCGAACATTGGTAACAAGCATCACATGTTCACCATACTCATCAAGCTCGTTAGGCTTTGTCCCCGGCCGATTGCGGCTTCCAAGCTCGCCAAACTTTAACGCAAAGATTTTTTGCTGCTCCAGCGTAATATCCTGGTCTCGCAGTAGGACGATCGCGAAGTCGTGAAACGCCTTTTCTATTTGATCGAATGTTTTAGCACTCAAACTCTCACGAAGATCGACGCCTCTAATTTCAGCCCCGACGGCATCTGATAAGGGTACAATTTCCATAAGCGCCATCCTATTTTACCAATCCGTTTGTGGTCATTATACATCAATTTCTTAAAGCTAGAAGACTTGCCGTCAACCCCTAGGCGCGCTACAGGAGCAGCATGGCGCCACCGCTTTTGATTCTCCGCGACATTAATCTTACCTTCGGGGGCACGCCGCTCTTCGAAGGGGCGGAACTTTCTGTTTCCGAAGGCGAACGGCTATGTCTCGTCGGACGCAACGGGTCGGGCAAAACGACCCTCTTAAAAATTGCGGCCGGTATAGTCGAACCCGACGACGGCGAGATCTTCATACAGCCTGGGACCACCATACGATATTTACCCCAAGAACCCGTGATGTTGGGGTACAAAACATCGCTATCCTATGTTGAGGAAGGATTAACGGCAGGTGATAATCGTTATCGCGCACAGTATTTGCTCGACCAACTTAGCCTGACTGGCAAGGAAGACCCTGCAACCCTTTCTGGCGGAGAAACACGGCGCTGCGCATTGGCAAGAGCCCTCGCAGCGGAACCGGATATTTTGCTCCTCGACGAGCCAACTAACCACCTGGACCTGCCGGTTATCGAGTGGCTTGAAAAGGAGCTCTCCACTACCCGGTCCGCAATAGCCATAATAAGTCACGATCGGCGGTTTCTCGAGAAACTCTCCAGAACGACAATCTGGCTAGCGCAGGGTACAACCAGACGGCTAGACAAAAACTTTAGTAAATTTGAAGGCTGGCGTGATGGTATCGTTGAACAAGAAAAAACAGAACGCCACAAGCTAGATCGCAAACTGGTCGCTGAAACGGAATGGCTCCGGAAGGGGGTAACCGCACGGCGCAAACGCAATCAGGGGCGGTTGCGGGCCCTTTTCGCACTACGCAAATTACGCCGCGACCAACGAGGTCCAACCGGGCAAGTAAACTTCACCAAAACCGATAATGCTCAGTCGGGAAAGATAGTGATAGAGGCAAAATCAATTTCTAAGGATTTCGGTAACGGCCCGATCATACAAAGTTTCTCGATCAAGATTCAGCGTGGTGATCGCTTAGGAATTGTCGGTCCAAACGGTGCAGGAAAGACAACTCTCCTCAATATGCTAACCGGCAAACTTTCGCCTGATAAAGGCGTTACTCGCCTCGGTACAAACCTCCAAATGGTCACATTGGACCAAAAACGTGAAATGCTAGACCCAAACTCAACTTTGGCAAATGCTCTGACAGGTGGCGGTGAAATTGTTTCGGTTGGAGGGCAGAACAAGCATGTAATAGGATATATGAAAGATTTTCTATTTAATCCCGAGCAGGCTCAAACCCCCGTCGGCGTTTTGTCCGGCGGAGAGCGAGGCCGAGTGATGCTAGCACGCGCCCTGGCACACCCATCAAACCTATTAATTCTGGATGAACCGACTAATGACCTTGACCTTGAGACCCTAGACTTACTGCAGGAAATGATCGCAGAGTATCCCGGAACAGTTATACTTGTCAGCCACGACAGGGACTTCCTCGACCGCACTGTAACGTCGATCATCTGCGCTGAAGGAAATGGTGAGTGGATTGAATATGCTGGTGGCTTTAGCGATATGATTAGCCAGCGTGGTGCGCCTCTAGAGGAACACCCCGCACCAAAGAAAAAATCCCCGGCATCCAACAAGGTCAAATCCCATACCCCAGCTAAGCCGACCCCTTCCAAGGGTAAACTATCCTACAAAGACAAGCACGCACTCGAAACGCTGCCAAAAACAATTAAACAGCTGCAGGCCGATATCGATAAACAACAGGCGATACTAAATGAACCTAATTTATTCGCCGGCAATCCGGCAAAGTTTGAGCTTGCAGCGCAGGCACTAAACAAAGCGCAATCAGACTTCGCCGATGCCGAAGAAAAATGGCTCGAGTTGGAAATACTTCGCGAAGAATTAGAAGGCGCCTAGCCCTAATTAAATCTATTGTATGGCCGCGGCGCGGATCATATCCGGGGTAAATGGTAGACGTCGTAATCGGAGCCCCGTCGCCATATATATAGCGTTAGAAATTGCGCCAGCAGTGGGCCCGGATACCGCCTCACCTGCTCCTAAAAACCGCTCGTTGGGACGGTTGATTAGCACCGTGTCGATCTCCGGAATATTATCAAACCTCAGGATAGGGTAGCTCTCCCAGTCACGGCTAGTGATACCAGTTTGGTCGAAGGTAACCTCTTCATAGAGCGTCCAGCTCGCAGCTTGTAGGAAACCACCTTCATACTGCGCGATTAATCCAGCCTGATCGACAATTTGTCCGGCGTCCCCGGCAAGCGCTACGCGGTGCATAATTACCTCCGCCTTATCATTTACCTCAAGCTCTACCGCCACAGCGGCATAGGCCTGAATATTTTTGTATTGAGCGAACGCAATGCCGTGCCCCCTGCCATCAGAGACATCTGAACCCCAGCCGAGTTTATCCGCCGCAGCTTGCAGGACATCTTTCGCTCGTTGGTCTTCTAAATGTTTCAGGCGAAATGCTACGGGATCAATTCCAGCCTCCTCTGCCAATTCATCGACGAAAGATTCAATAGCGAAAACATTCGCAAAAGCACCCAACGTACGAAGTGCGGATGTCCGCAAGGGTAAGTCGCGCACCAGGTTTTTTGTCAATCGTCTGTTTTCAAAAGAATAGAGGGGGTCAAGATTACGATGCAGTCCCGAATGCCGCGACATATTTGGCTGGGGTACCAGCGGTCTCACCGCATCCTTGCGATACTGCATTGGTAATAATCTTGCGGGCCCGGCACCACCAGGTTCAGGTCGCGGACGCATACCATAGGTGTCACTATATGTATCCTGGGACCAGGCGATGACTTTGCCGTCACTATCAATACTCGCAGTCAGATCCATCGCCATACAGGAGGCATATGGTTCCCATGCGTGTTCGTCTTCCCGCGTCCATTTAAGTAGGATCGGTTTGCCAGGAAGTTTTAGGGCAATCAGCGCAGCGTCAACCGCTGCGTCATCTGCTCCGTTATGGCCATAGCAACCAGAGCCCGGGACGTGAACAATGATAAGATTTTCTATCTCCATACCGAGCGCTTCGGCCAGGCTGGCACGCAAAACGTATACACCCTGGCTATGACACCAGACTGTCAACTTGTCACCTTCTGCGAGGGCGATAGCTGCGGATGGACCAATAGAGCCATGCATGAGATAGGGCTTTTCATAGCGCGCCGAGAGTGTCGATTGGGCATTCGTTGGCGGCGCGCCGAGCGGTTCAACAGTTTTCTTTTGCGGAACACCCTCGACGACGGGAAGGCTTAGGCGCTCATTAGCCATAAGTCGTTTATAAACGTCCTGCGGCTCCAACCCACCCCCAAGGTCCCAGTCAGACGTTTCGAATAAATTTTCCGCCGCTTTAACAGCGCCAAACTCATCGGCACAGGAAACAGCAAGGAAAGAACCATCTTGAACGATTTCACAACCCGCTTGTACGAGTCGTAATTCGACAGCGGGATCAAGAGCGTTGAGGCGCGCTTTATAATGCGGCGGACGCACAATACGAGCATGCAGCATCCCGGACATCTTCATATCCTGCACAAAATACGGCTGACCAGTAACAATCTTCTTTAACCCTCGGGTGACTACCGGCTTACCTATAACTCTATAGGACGCCGGCTCTTTAACGGGAGCTTCAGGGTCGACATCGATCTCGAATGGCTTGTCGGCAATTAATTCTGCATAGGTAATTGCCCGGTTGGTATTGCGCGACTGGATCAACCCATTTGAAATTTCAAGCGTTGAGACATCAACCCCCAGCGCTTCAGCAGCAAGAGAAAGTAGGTGGCGCCGGGCGGTCGCTGAGGCGGCACGAATAGCATTACCCGCCTCCTCCATTGAGTTGCTGCCTGAAGTGATCCCTTCATCTGGATCAACACCCGTCTCGGTGCGGGCAACATCAATACGGCTGATGTCAACATCGAGCTCTTCCGCTGCAATCAGGGCAAGAGCAGTCGAAATTCTTTGGCCAATATCAACTTTACCTGTACGGATCAGGACCCGACCATCCTCGGCAATTGAAATCCATTTATCAAGGCTCGGGCTTTTTTTTAGGCTGGCGCTGTGAGGCATGCTACGCCACCCTATGAATGACGCGGTCAATGGCTTTTAGGACCCTCAGATGCGAACCGCAGCGGCACAAATGATCCTGAAGCGCCCCACGAATTTCCCTGTCATCTGGCTCGGAGTTCTTTTCGAGCAGCGCCGTTGCGGCGACCAAAAGGCCCGCTGTGCAATATCCGCATTGGGCAGCGCCTTCCTCAATAAAGGCCTGTTGCAGTGCACTGAGCCTATCCCCTTCGGCTAACCCTTCAATAGTTGTGATTTCAGCTCCTTCAAATTCCGAGGCCGCCCGGACACAGGATAAGGCGTGTTCGCCATCAACTAACACAGCACAGGCACCACACTGTTCAAGGCTGCAACCAAGCTTTGCACCAACCAAGTTTAGCTGGTTACGCAGAACGTAAAGCAAAGGCGTTGCTGGGTCGCATTCGACCGTAAAGGTTTCGCCATTCACCTTAAGAGAAATTTCTGCCATCGTGGTCAATTTACCTCCTTATTCTTCTTTACCCTTACCCAGAAAACTACCGGGTACTATGGCTACAAAAAATACTAATGCCGTAACGAGAAAACCCTCTCGAAAACCTAGCATTGTCGCTTGATCGAATATCGCCTGCCCAAGTTGTTGAAGCGCGGCAGTCATCTGCAATCCCTCGGGGGTGCCCACTTGACCTAAATAGGTTTGAAAGGTCCGCAGGAATTCCATAGTCGCAGAATTTCCTGCCGTCTGTGTGGCGATGTATGAGTGCGCGTAATGCGCAGACCTAAGGTCAACGAAAGTAGCTAAAAGACAAACCCCGAATGCCCCGCCAAGCTGGCGCGAAAAACTCATCATACCGGCGCCCTGGCTCACCTGCTCAGGAGGCAGGGCACGCATTGAGCCTGTCGTCAGAGGCGGAAAAACAAACCCTAAGCCGACACGCCCGACAATCAGCCACCAGCCAAATACCCAAAAGGCCGTATTGGTATCAGCGCCTGCCATCAGAAAACAGGAAAATGACGTCATGATTAAACCAATAACGATTGGAATACGGGGGCTAATCCAATCACTAATTCGCCCGGTCAAAGGAAATACAAACGCAAGTAAGAGCCCCGCNGGCATAAGCAAGAGGCCGGCCTTGGTGGGGGTGTAACCCATTACGATCTGTACAAAAAGCGGGATCAAATACCANAGTCCAAAATTGCCAGCACCCCATACGAAAGAAAGCGCACAACCCGACGCAAATCGTAAGTTGGTAAAGAGTTTGAGACTGAGCATTGGCTGAGGGGTAATAGACTCCCAAATTATAAAACCAATCAATGCTGCCAATGCAGTCACAAAGTATAAGATTATTGAATCGGAGCCCCAACCTTCACGCGAGCCATTCGACAGTCCAGATAGCAAAGAAAACATAAAAACCGAAACCAGAACCAGCCCGNCCCAATCCATCGCTGGTTGGGTAACCTCTTTTTCGCGTGGCGGCATAAAAATTGCAGCCATAATTGTTCCTAGCCCACAGAATGGAAGGACTAGCCAGAACACCGCACGCCAGTCAAACATATCTACCATAATACCGCCAAAAGCGGGACCCAAAGCTGGCGCTAAGACAATCCCAAAACCAAAGAAGCCCATTGCGCGGCCCCGTTGATTAGAAGGNAAAATTTGATAAATAACTTGCAGAGCTAATGGATGAATAAACCCCGCGCCTGCCCCTTGTAATAGNCTGGCAAAGACAAGCATATCAAAGCTATTACTCGCGACAGCCATCACCGACCCAGTGACGAAGACTGCCATTGAAACATAGTAGGTGTTTTTCTTNCCTATTNNGGCNATCATCCAGGCGTTGAGAAGCATAGCCACAGTCATNGTGGCCAGAAAACCAGCGGACAACCATTGTGCTTTGTCCTGCCCAACGCCGAAGGCACCCATAATATNAGGAATGGCAACGTTGACGATTGTAGAGGATAAAATCAGCGAAATATTGCCGATCATNGCCGTCAGGGTAAGGAGCCANCGATAGCTTGATCCGTAACGGGCGGCGAGGACGTCAGCGGCCGTCGATGCCAACGTTTATCTCCACCATCATCCCAGGCCGCAACAATTGCTCCTTATTATCGAGATTGACCCGTATCCGTATCCGCTGGACAATCTTAGTGAAGTTACCGCTGGGGTTCGGCGTAGGAAGCAAAGCAAACTCACTGGTTGCCGCGTTACCAATTTTAGAAATTCTACCCTCAAAGCTTTTGTCAGGATAGGCGTCTACACCAACTGTCACCACACTGCCGATCTTGATATGCCGCAGGTCAGTTTCTTTAACATTAGCCGACACCCAGATTTTTTTAGGGTCATGCACCATGAGTAGGCGCTGTCCAGCCAATACAAATTCGCTGGGATTAACGAAGGTTTTATCCACCACTCCGTCGACTGGGCTTGTAATGATGCGATCCCGTAAATTGAGTAATTGCCGCTCACGNTGGGCCGAAACCTCTGCCTCACGATGCGCCAACATCGATATTTTCCGGTCCAGCACAAGTAATTGCTCCCGATCTGCCGCCGCTTGAATCAATGCCGCTTTAGCTGCCGCGACTTCAGCCTGAGCTTGCTGAAAGGCCTGTTCTGCTTTCCGAAATGCGTTACGCCTCTCCTCCCAGCGCTGCCGAGAAACAACCCTTCGATTGAGGAGTTTTTTGGTCCGTTCAAAGTCAGTCCGTGTAAGATCCAGATCTNACCTCCGACCAGCAAGTGCCGCTTTAGCCGCCTGAACTTGCGAACGNCTTACCGACTGAGCACTTCTAGTTTGGCGGTCGATCATTGTCTTTTCGGTAATTGCCCTAGATTGTTCGGAACTAATCGCNCGNNNGCGGGAATCTAATTCACTTAACTGCAGCTTCGCATCGCGAGTATCGATCGAAACCAAGGTCTGCTTTGCCTCGACCCTGTCCCCTTCCGATACATGCAGCTTTGTCACCCACCCCGACACCCGACTACTAACGGAGATGATATCGGCCGTAATACGTGCATCATCGATGTAGACGTTGGTATACCGCTTGTAAGCCCAGTCTATCAGNATTGCCAGACCACCAATCACTGCGAGCCCTAGAAAGAAGTTCCTCAATAAGCGCCAGANACGGCTACGTGGTGTCGTGGCCGTTTGGTAATCTATCTTGGTCATNTTCTCGGTGGAGTTNCCGTCCAACAAAATTCTCCCTCTAGAGCGACCGTGCCCAANTACAAAACAAAGGNTATGATCGCTTTAACGATAATACCCCAACACAGGTAAACAAGCACCTGTCTCAATGAAACTAGNNATCAGGGAACCAAACCATGGCAACGAAAGACGGATCACAGATCATTGCAATCGAGGAGCACTATCTAGACATCGATGTCGATGCAAAAGTTAATAAAATGGCAGGTGGNGGCGAGGAAACTAGAAAACGNCTACTGGATCTCGGTGACCTGCGCGTTAANGAAATGGACCAGGCGGGAATTGACATTCAGGTTCTTTCGCATTGCCCCCCAGGCGCCCAGGCCTTTGACCCAAATGAGGCTCAGGANCGCGCCCCAGCAGTCAACAACCGTCTCCATAAATTTATCCAAACCAAACCAGATCGTTTTGGGGGGTTTGCTACGCTACCNACCCGCGCACCAGAACTAGCGGCGGATGAACTTGAGCGTTGCCACAAGGAACTAGGCTTCCATGGGGCTATTGTTCATGGGTTGACCGAAGGCGAGTTCATCGACATGCCNCGTTTCTGGCCAATTTTTGAACGCGCCGAGGCGTTGGATATACCAATTTATATCCATCCCGGACGCCCCCACCCGGCAGTGATTGANGCCTACTATAAAGACTATGTCGAGAAATACCGCTCTATCCTATCGGCTGGCTGGGGTTTTACTGTCGAAACTGCGACGGCGGGATTAAGGATGGTTCTCAGCGGTGTCTTCGACAAATATCCCAATCTTAAAATAATTCTAGGCCATATGGGAGAAGGCCTACCCTTCCTTATGTGGCGGATTAATCATTCCTTTGGGCCAATCATCCCCAATCAAGGGAAAATGACAGGTTTTAAAGATATTTTCACAAAACACTTCCACATAACCACCAGTGGTAACTTTTCTGATTCGGCACTGCTTTGCACAATGATGGAGATGGGCTCAGATCGCATCATCTATTCCGTAGATTGGCCGTATGTAGAAAATAAACCTGGAACAGAATGGCTAGAAACTCTTGCGGTAAGCCCAGAGGACAAACAAAAGATCTTAAATGGTAATGCCAAGAAGCTTTTAAAAATGGCCTGCTAATTGAATTGCGGTGATTAGCCGTTAGACTTCCTAGCGCTAATCCGCAAAAACCAGAACATCATCAAGACGGCGGCCGTAAGAGGTATAAGACTAAAACTATACGATAGGGTTACTGCCGGCCCAACCTCTTCTGCCTTAGTTGCCGTCCCAAGGCCCGCAAGGTTGGTCAGTAGCCCGGCAGTTGCAGCACCAAACGCCGTGCCAAGTGAACGGATCGATGGCATCGCTGAGGCGGTAATACGTTCTTCGCCCTTTAACGCAGAAGCCATCGTGCGAGCCAGCAAGTGAACATTATGAATACCAACACCAAAACCCATAAAGAATGCGGCAACTGTTAAAGTCATAAGCATAGGCCGCTGCGCGATAGTCACTATGATCGCCAAGCTAGTAAGCATGATCAAGGGGCCTAGCCAAAGTGCGACGATCTCCTTACGGCCACTCCACCCCGATACCACAAAGGTACCCAACGTCCATCCTCCTGAGATCACTAGGCTCACCAAACCGACATAAATAGGGTCAACCCCATGCACAACCTGCAAGAGCAATGGCAAAAGCAAGGGCACAGTTGTATGCACTGACCCAACCAGCAGCATGATCCAAAGTGCGGTCCCTACCGGAGAAAAAATGGACAGTGCTTGCGAGGGATAAACCCTATTTTCAGCAACTGAATCCAATCTAAAGGCAATCCAGATAATAAAAATCGCCCCCCCAATAAGCAGGAGCTGGACTAAATCTCTTTCGACGATACCAGCAAGAGCAACACAGAAAATTCCACCACTTAAAATAAGAAGGCGAAAAAGTGGAAAGTGTTTCTTCTCCTCCGAGTTCTCATTAGACAGCTGATTGGGCAAAAATCTTATCGCAATTAACGAAAAAACTAAAAGAATTGGAACCATGCTCCAGAACGACCCCCGCCACCATCCATACTGCGCAAACATACCGCCAATAAAGGGCCCCATAAGCTGGGCTATCATCCAAACGCCCTGATACGCTGCCAAAAGCCGTTTACGTAGGCCTTCCTCGAAAAGACCGCTAATTAGGGCCATCCCGCCGCCTATGACCAACCCGCTAGCAATACCCTGAACACCACGTGAAATATTTAGGGACAACATGTCTGGGGCGAGCGCGCAGCCAATTGTCCCAATCATAAAAGCAAATCCACTCGCACCATAACCTCGGCGGACCCCTAGAAAAGCCCATACAGGCCCAACGCATGCCGCCCCAATTATCGATCCAATTGTGTAAAGCAAGGCTGCCCAGGTATAGTAATCTGCACCACCGATATCGGCGACAACAGTCGGCATAACAATTGCTATCACTAAAATTTGGAGTGCATGCAGACAAACACCCATAATGATCAATGCTGAATAGATTCCTCGACCATCGCGGAATAAATCGCCCCACGCCGCCTTTGGAATTTCGACTTCTGGGTCTATCTTATTATGGTCATTCATCGAACTGGGGATTTTGCAACTTCATTTCCTAATGATGCCTGCGATTAATGGTTCGGGATAGTGCAAGAAAAAGAGAGGGCCGGAAGTCACTATGTTTTATGAAACAGCAAAAAATAACCATGGGCTCGAGTATAGCCCTTTCAAATCTTTAGTTGTACCAAGAGCAATTGGCTGGCTTTCAACGCTAAGCCCAGAAGGAAATGTCAACCTCGCTCCCTTTAGCCAATGGACTATGCTTAACTTTGATCCACCACATGTNATGATTTCCGCAGGNGCTCATCCTGACAANAACCGTCTTAAAGATACAGTTTGGAATATNGAACAAACAGGNGANTTTGTCTTTAACATGGCNACCTACGATCTGCGTGANGAAGTCAATGTCTCTTCTAATTTNGTNGGNCCCGAAGTTGATGAAATGGCGATGGCTGGACTGACGCCAGCGCCCTCCCAAATGGTAAAACCNCCGCGCGTTGCCGAATCCCCAGTCCACATGGAGTGCCGCTGGTTTACAACACTTACACTTCCAGCCGACAATCCTGGCCATAATAGCAATCTAGTGATCGGCAAAGTTGTTGGCATCCATATCAATGATGAATTTCTTACTGACGAGGGAAAAGTTGATGTCTTAAAGATCCGCCCTCTCGCNCGGATGGGTTACTACGACTATACGTCAGTAGAGTCGATCTTTACGATGCCGCCTCTTGATGAAGGTGAAATGGCGAAGCGTCGCCGCGTCGGCCTGGTTGGCGAGGCCNGNACTAAAAAGNCAGAGGATTAAGCGTTACTTAACGTCGGGACGTTTGTACTTGAGGTTAGGCCCACCCTTTTGGGATTCTAAATAGGATTCAACGTCCCCCAGCGGATCCATCGCCCGACGCAGCCGCTGACCAACCAATTGATCAAGCTCGATAGCCTGTGACATCGACAAATCACGCCCCATCTGGACCGTGATCTTAGAGTGTTCTAGGGGTGCCAAATGGCGCGAACCCAGATCACGCGCTATTTCCGTAACCGTGTCTTCCAGCTCCGCCAACGGCATAGACTGAGAAATAACGCCCCAGCGATCTGCTTCTTCACCGGAAATATTCTTTCCGACCAACTGCATCAACGTGACTTTCTTCATAGGGATCGAGCCGTGGATCAGCGTGCTAGTGACAAGTTGTCCAAAACTACCGCGCAGAATTTCTGGCATCCCAAATTGCGCATCATTGGCTGCAAACACGAGATCGTGGCAATTCATAATACCCAACGCGCCACCAAGGCAGTAGCCATGAACCTGGGCAATCATGATGCGAGGGAAGCCNCGCAGNGCTTCAGCGAGTTGAATAGTAGGTGTTGGTCGATCCCAATCAAGCAGCCCCTCGTTACTGACATCTCTCAGAAAATGTAGATCAAGCCCTGCACTATAAACCTTGCCAGCACCTCGGGTTACTACAGCCTTAATNTCACGATCAGCACGGATAATCTCGAGTGATTCAAAGAAAGCTTCGACAAGAGCCTCATTCAACGCATTTCGCTTTTCGGGGCGGTTNAGAGTAATCCTNGCAACGCCGGCATCCTCCAGCCGTTCAAGAATGAGGTCTGGCCATTCCTTATTGACGATCCACTTGTCTGCCATACGNATTCCCCCTGATTATTTTATTCTTCGGTTATTGGTTTGCCATCCGGCGTCATCCGGNGACTAACTANTTTTTCTCCTGTCTTAAAATACTGACCAGTAACCGCAAACTCTGCCTCTTCTTGATTTTCATCAGTCCATTGCGTTAACGGGTAGCCAAACCAAGGTGTCTGTAGATCTAANGCCGGCAGGCCAAGTGAGGCCCACCGTTCTTTAGCCGCATCCATAAAATCCTGGCGGGGCAATGAAACGGGTAGGTAAGGATGTTCACGACANGCGTTTATCAACATCGTTGACGTACCCTGCCCATCTGGATAAGCAAATTGTCTCGGGTCCTCNGATGGCGATACCGAGGGGTCCAAACGAGGNACCTTGCCTCGGACAATTTCAACGTCACGGTGNGGCTGCATACTATAGGAAAGTGCCCACAAGACAGCATCCATCGAATCCGGATCAACATCGGCGTCGACCGCAACGAACATCTTACCCAAAGAGGCATCGAATGCGGCCGCCGCCCGCAGTGCCTGCCAAGGCTGACCCAGTTCGGGCCGGTCAAGTTGAATTACAAATAGCATGTTACAGCTGGCCATCTCGTGACAGGCAACCTTAGTCACCGAAGGAATGTTGCAGGCATTGCGCAGATGATTAGTGTAGATACCGTCGAACGCCGCTTTGCGCATTACAGTACTTTCGCTAGGCGGAAACTCACTAACGATGCCCTGGTAGATCGGCTGCTCCCTGTGAGTTATAGCCTTAACCTCAAACACCTTTTCCATCTTGCGGGGACCGAGATAACCGCTAGCCTCTCCAAAGGGNGCCTCTGGCTCAAGAATGTCAGTGCGAATAATNCCTTCCATGACGATCTCGGCGTTGGCTGGAACGACGCAATCAAATGTCTCCGCCTGAACCACATCAATTGGGGCACCGTTTAATGCACCCGCCACGCCAAATTCATCAACGCCATACGGCNCCTTGGCTGCCGCTGCCATTAGTAATGCCGGAGGTCCACCGATAAATAGTGCCACCTCAAGATGCTTACCCATCCGGCGGGCNTTTTCCCACTGGATAGCAAGATGCTGAGTAGACACATCTGTCGCACAGCCAATCCTATCTGGCGCTTTGATCATCCCGCGATAAATACCNATATTATAGGCACCGTTTTCCGGGTCCCGGGTTACCCACACACCGGCTGTGATAAAGGGCGCCGGATCAAATCCGGGGGTCGATACTAAATGCGGGAAAGTGTCAGCTCCCTTTCCCATATTGGGGGCCTTTAGAACAACCTGCTTTACTGGCGCATTNNCTGCGCCAACGGGCTCCGGTGGCAAATGGTTACCGTGCGTGCTGGCCCATTTTTGGGCAATTTCATCAGGCCCAACACCGAGTGCTGCACCATATATGACGCGCGAGCTGCCAAGCGAGCCGAGGAGGACTGACCCATCATANTCAACGCCACGCGCGTCGGTGACGTTTTTGAACCAGAAGGCTTTCCGTTCCGGTTCNGGGAGNCCCCGGAACTGGAGGCGNACTAGCGGCACTAGCTCTGTGTCTTTACTGATCTCATCCTCAATCACATGCAGGAGATTGCGGCGAGTGAGCTCTTCNATGTAGTCACGGANATCCGTGTAAGCCATATGACAAACCTACCTTCTGGGTGTTTCTATTAAGAGGTCGCGATCATAATGCGACCATNNAGGTATGTCACATCCTGCCGAACCGGTTTTATAATGAACAGGGTAGTTTCAGACGACGCAGACGCAACGAATTTGTCACGACAAAAATGCTGGAAAGGCTCATTGCCGCTGCAGCGAGAATGGGGTTAAGTAGCCAGCCAAACAGTGGAAAGAACATACCAGCCGCAACCGGTATCAGGACGATATTNTATCCATAAGCCCAAAAGAGGTTAAATTGGATTGTGCGGAGTACGCTACGTGCCAAAGCGATAGCCCTAACAACGCCCCGCACGTCACCCGCCATTAAAACTACGTCACCAGCTTGAACTGCAATGTCAGTGCCAGTGCCCAGAGCAATACCAACATCGGCCACCGCAAGCGCCGGCGCGTCATTAATCCCATCGCCGACAAAAGCAATCTTCCGGCCTTCTTTCTGAAGACGAACAACTTCACTCGCTTTATCATCCGGCAGGGTTTCTGGCGTAATTTGGCTAATACCGAGTTCCGAGGCCACGAAATCTGCCGTTAGCTTACCGTCGCCGGTAATCAAGCCAACTTGCAGGCCAATGGTTTCAATTTCTGANAGAGTTTGTGGAACCTCGGGTTTCACGGAATCGGTAATACCCAATACCGCGANTAATTTAGAGTCGATGGCCGCCATAACCACGATCTTACCCTTTTTGGCTAAACTAGCCGCCAAANCCAGAGCCAATCCGATCTCAACTTTTTCTTGAGCCATAAGTTGGGCGGAGCCAATTTGAATGTGTTTGCCCTCAACAAGAGCCTCAATGCCGAGTCCGGGGCAGACGGAGAATTCNGATGCCGCGGGCAAAACAAGACCCTTTTGAATAGCGGCCTCAACAATAGCTCTCGAGACTGGGTGCTCGCTTTGCGCTTCTGCCGCTGCAATCAGCACCAAAACATTCTCGTCTTTGATAAGGCTTTCTCCGGACACAGGATCGAGAATGTCAGAAAGTTCTGGCATACCTTGGGTTAACGTTCCTGTCTTGTCGAACATTACCGTATCAATTTGCGCGAGGCTNTCCAGCGCACTGCCGTTGCGGATGAGAATACCATTTTCTGCGCCACGACCGGTTCCAACCATAATGGCGGTGGGTGTTGCCAGACCCATAGCGCAGGGGCAGGCGATGAGTAAAACCGAAACCGCCGCCACAAAGGCAAATCCGAAGCTAGGCTCNGGGCCNATTATCATCCAGATGGCAAAAGTGATAACGGATAACAACATGACAGCCGGAACAAAGATTGATGCGATTTTATCAGAAAGACGCTGTATNGCGGGCTTGTCGTTCTGTGCTTGCTCCACTAACTGAACAATCTGGCGAAGAACTGTATCTTCACCGATACAGGTCGCACGATAGGTGAAGGCACCCGCTTTATTGATTGTTCCAGCGATGACCTCCGCCCCGGCAGATTTATCCACTGGCATCCACTCACCCGTGATCATCGCCTCATCTATCTGGCTTGTGCCCGTGAGAACAATGCCGTCTGCCGCGAGACGTTCGCCAGGCCTTACGATGAGGGTATCTCCGATGCAAAGCTCCTCAAGAAAAATTTCGGCTTCCGTGCCNTTTTTCACAACCCGGGNGGTTTGAGGTTGCAAGTCCATCAAAGCAACTATTGCCCGCGAGGTTTGGCCCCGCGCCAGGGCCTCAAGATATCGTCCCACTAGAATTAATGTGATGATTACACCAGCTGCGACAAAATAAGATTGGTCAGTTCCTTGGGGAAATATTCTTGGCCAAAATAGAACAACTACCGAATAAAAATAGGCGGCACCCGCTCCAATCATCACGAGACTATTCATCCCAGGATTCAGGTGGCGCAGTTCTATCAAGCCGGATCGAATAAAACGCCAGCCGGTATAGAAAACGACCGGCGTTNCCAGAGCTAATTCGAAAAAACCCCAGACAGGTTTTGATAACAGGCCATACATTGCCTCAGCCACCGGGGNAAACATTTGGACTTTAGCGATCGCAAGTAAGACCGCAGATAATAATACAGCAATGATAACATCGCGTCGCAATCCAGAAATTTCATTTGTCTGACTCGCATTAGCGTCATCTGGGTCGCCAANACNATATCCGGCTGCTTCAATTGCTTCGCGGAANCCTGCCTCAGTGGCTTGGTCTTCATAGTACTTAATTGAGGCACTGCCGGTCGCCAAATTAACCGCCGCATCTGCAACTCCAGGAACTTCCCTAATGGCAGATTCCACCCGCGCGACACAGCCGGCGCAAGTCATCCCCTCGACACGGAACACAGTTTGTACTGTCATAGAGCTATCATAACGATTTTTCCGAGCAAAACGGGAGTGAAATTGGCAACACAGAATAAATATGAACGAAAAATCACAATCGTCGGCTGCGGCTTTGCCGCGGTCGCGTTGGGTATATCGTTAAANAGAGCNGGGTTAAACAATTTTATAATCCTTGAGCGCTCAAACGAAATTGGCGGTGTATGGCGGGAAAACACCTATCCCGGTGCTGCCTGCGACGTGCCTTCACGGCTCTATTCGTTTTCTTTCGAACAAGACTACCCCTGGTCACNGCGTTACGCCCCGCAGAAAGAAATTTTTGAGTATTTGAAACACTGCATCAAAAAATACAGCCTAGCGCCACACATTCAATTAAAGAAAGAGGTCGCANCGGCCACATNTAATGAAAGTAGCGCTTCGTGGTCCCTTGCAACTGCAGACGGAGAAAAAATCAATACAGATATATTTGTTTCAGCGGTCGGGCTTTTCAACAACCCAGCTATTCCNGACATTCCGNGAAGAAATCGTTTTAAGGGCACACAATTTCATTCGGCGCGCTGGGACCATGGGATCGACTTAAAGGGTAAGACGATAGCGTCAATCGGCACAGGAGCCAGTGCCATCCAGTATGTTCCAGAGATTTCGCGGATTGCTGAAAAACTAGATGTCTTTCAGCGCACACCGCAGCATATTTTTGCAAAGGGTGATCGCGCCAATAGTCCGCAGAGCCAAAGCATGACAATATGGGAAAGAATTTTNCACCGGNACGAGAGGCTAAGTTTATTCACCCAGTTCGAGAANAATAGTCGTCGCCGGAGTTCAGAGGCGCTAACACGCAAAAGTGCNGAATTCTTCGAGAAATATATCANAAGTTTGATCGGGNACACCGATATGCTCCAGAAGGTTTTGCCGGACTATCCGCCGGGCTGCAAACGCGGCTTGCGCTCTGACGACTGGTACCCGACGCTTCTGAAACCAAATGTCAATTTAATCCAGAGCCCAATCACAGAAATCACCGAAACCGGTATCCNTACGNAGAGTGGCAAACAGCATGACGTCGATGTCATTGTCTATGGTACCGGGTTTACGCCTACNGCCTTTCTGACCCCAATGCTGATTANAGGCGCCAACGGAAANAAACTTAATGANGCTTGGCGAGAGGGTGCCGAAGCTTACCTGGGAATGTCAGTTGCCGAATTCCCCAATTTTTTTATGATGTATGGTCCCAACACAAACCTGTCCGGCAGTATTATCTATATGCTGGAGAATCAAGCCCGGTACATAGCAAAATGCATCAAATTATTAAAGCGTAAAAAGGCGCGCGCTATGCATGTAAAAGAGGATATCCAGAAGCAGTTTAATGACGAGCTCAAAGCGCAACTTTCAAAAACCGTCCTAGTCCACGAGAACTGCCGAAGCTATTTCCANGCNGAAAATGGCCGCATNACCACAAATTGGCCCGGGTTGATGCTCAANTATCGCTGGCGGACNCGNCGAGTGCGCAAGTTAGATTATATTTTTGATTGAGAATAAGGCTCGGGCCGGCCCAAAACAGGCCAGCCCCGAAACCTCATGACAACCGGTCGATGTCAGCTAACACCTCGTTTGCATGCTCAGCTTTATCTNCCACTTCATAAGAAGCAGCAACATTGCCATCTGGCCCAATTAAAACCGAAACACGGCTGGGCTTGNCAGAATCATCATCTGCCGCACCGTAGGCGATAGACATTGATTTTTGTGCATCCGTGAGAAGATCATANGGAAATTGATACTTCTCTTTAAATGCACGATTGTCATCCTCTGAGTCNAAACTAACCCCTAGAATNACCGCATTTTTNGCCTCGAAGTCTTGGATTCTATCACGGAACCCTTGGCCTTCAATGGTTCAACCAGGCGTATCAGCTTTCGGATACCACCAGAGGAGGACATATTTGCCCGCATAAGAAGACAGGGCGACTGACCCCCTATCCTGGTTAGTAAGCTCAAACGCCGGGGCCTCGCTTCCTACATCGATTACTGACATATCAGCCCTCTCATTAAAGTAAATGTCACAAGTGACCGCCTAAGTTTAGCATCCTTAAAAGCGCTGTCACCCCGACGCTAAATAAAATAAATCCGGTGTATCTTTCTCAAAATTTACGGGCAAGATAGTGGGAAACAGGACGGAGATTGATGTGCACGCTGCTAAATTCTTCTGTTGGCATTTTATGGCCTACCCGTACTTGCCAGATGATTTCGATGAAAAATACGAATCGGCATGGGTAACCGTTCCAAACTCGCTATGGGATAGCGAAAAAGCGGAGAACCTATATCAAGAATATATCGACCAACTAGTGTTTGGTGAAGAACTTGGGTTTGATGGTTTAGTGCTCAACGAGCACCACCAAAATGTGTACGGCCTAATGGCCTCACCGAATCTGATTGCCGCCGCGCTGAGTCAAAGAACCGATAAAGCTAAAATTGTGGTACTCGGCAGCCTCCTGCCATTGCGTAAAAACCCCCTTCGCATCGCAGAAGAGTACGCAATGATCGATATGATGACCCATGGGCGACTAATAGCCGGTTTCGTAGTAGGTGGAGGCTCAGAGGCGTTTAATTATAATATAACTTCCGTCAAAGCGCGCAGCCAATTTTGGGAAGGTTGCGACTTAATTACCCGGGCCTGGACCGATGACGGGCCTTTTGAACATGACGGCGAGCACTATCCGCTCCGATACGCCAATATATGGCCTAAAACCCGACAAAAACCGCATCCACCTGTGTGGATACCTGGATCACTTAGCATCGAAACCATGGAAGAATGTGCCAAACGCGGTTACAACTATTTTCTATCCTCACGGGTTCACGGTTCTGCTACCAAGGCGGCTGTCGCCCGCTTCGCTCAAATTGTCGAAGATCATGGCGAATCCTATCACCCATATCGAATGGGCGTCTTACTCTCAGTCTATGTCGCAGAAACGGATACTCAGGCACGCGAGGAAGCTTTAGAAGGGGTATGGTACTTCCTGCGTAATTGCCTCAAAGGACATTTGAGACGCGAGGGTCGCACGCAGACTTTCGGCCCCGGTATTCCATCTCAAAGTGTCCGCTCATGGGAAAATTATTTAAAAAACTCAGAGCCGGGACGCGACATGCTTGGCGACGCTGAAGACTGGGACACACTCGACGCTGGGGGATCAATTATCGCGGGGAGCCCAGAAACAGTCCGGCGGCGTTTATTAGAACTCATTGAACTGGCGGGAGTTGGAAATTTTCTAATCCAATTTCATTTCGGCAACATGAAACCTGAGTTAGCTCGAAAGAGCATGCGTTTGTTTGCCACCGAGGTAATGCCGACCCTGCGGCAAGAATCTGCAGACCTTTTTGCACGAAATTTCCCCAATCTAGACGAACAGTTGGGAGAAGAGACATGACCGGCCGGGCTATTGAAATCGAAGGACACCGTGTCTGGGTAGTGGAAGAGGGAAAAGGTGAANCAATAGTCTATCTTCATGGCTTTGCCGACGTCCCAGGCCTGCTTACCAATACGCCTCCCTTGCAAAAGGAACTGGCGAAATACTACAAGGTCATTACTCCGGCACACCCCGCGTGTTCAAAATCTGAGGAGCGTGAAGACCTCGATACAATGGAAGATCTTGTGTTCCATTATTTAGAGATCTTCGACGCGCTATCCCTCAAGGAATTCCATTTAATCGGCGCCTGCATAGGCGGCTGGGTTGCGGCAGAGATAGCCATTCGCTATCCCGAGAAGATAAAGTCGTTGAGCCTCATCGGCGCCACTGGCCTATTTGTTAGAGGCCATTCCATTGCCGATATTTTTTGGGTCGCCCAACCGGAGGATGGNATNTATTACAATGACTTAAGACACCTTCTCTTTGTCAGNTCNNGNTCAGAAATCGGGAAGGAACGGTTTCCGGATGGCCGGGGCGAGATTGATCAAGAATTGNTGCGNTATGGTATGTTTCGTTTCTCCTCTCGCTTNGGGTTTTCGCCCCCTTATTTACACAACCGAAAGCTTCGGGATCGCTTGCGGCGCTATCAGGGGCCGGCGACGATCGTTTGGGGCGCTGAAGACCATCTGGTTCCAATAGAACACGCTAAGGAATATTCGGAAGGGTTAGGAGACGCTACCTTAGACCTAATTGATGAATGCGGACACAGCGTGCAAGTTGAAGCTCCAGCGGAGACCGCATCATTACTGACTAAGTTTATTGAAAAGCAAGGCTCTTAAATCAACCACCGAGTATTAAATCTATAGTATTCAGGTAAACCTATTAGCAGGCGCCCCCACGGTAATTTTCGATTTTAGCGCTCTAGCTGACACTATAGTTTAGGATCTGGGCTACCAT
>NHFY01000053.1 GCA_002170165.1 Flavobacteriales bacterium TMED123 | reverse complement strand
AAGAATATTCAAACTGGAGAGACACTAACGGATGTACCTTTGAGGCTCGTCGGATTGTATCAGGCGCCGCCTCCCACAAACCTATAAACCGAACCTTACCCTCTTCAACCAGTCGCTTAACCGCCCCAACTGACTCTTCAATAGGAATTGTTGGGTCAACACGCGATTGACACATAGCGTCAAGATATTCGACGCCCAGGTTTTTTAAGCTAAGTTCGCAAATTTCGCGCAACCGATCAGGTTTACCGCTACCTGATGCAACACTGCGGTCATTTTCATCTCTGATAGTGCCGGTCTTGGAGTGTATAAAGACCTTGTCCCGTCTCCCCTTAATTGCCTGACCAATCAAACGATGATTATGTCCTCCACCATATCGCGCTGAGGTATCAAATAAATTTACACCGCGTTCCATCGCCTCATGAATGGTTGCAATAGATTCAGTATCATCCCCTGCACCGTAAGCACCAGACATGCTAAAACAACCAAGACCTATACGGGATAGCTTAATTCCGGAATTTCCAAACTCCTGATATTGCATAATGGCTCCTAAAATCAGGGGTAATCCTCTGCGGCAAGCCACTCCGGCGGCACAACCCTATTTGTCTCTTCGTTCTTCATCTTGTTGTAGACAACCGCCCCCGCAGCGGCGAATTGCATGCCAAGACCAGTATTGTTTTTATAGTATACGATATTGTCGTTGGTCTGTTTTACTGCCACTTCACCAATACATAGATCACCCAATTCAAAAACCCTTTCGCGATCCACTGCGCCAGTATCAATTAAATCGAGAAGTTCGGTTTGCTGGTTTGAGACAACACTATCCCAATCATTGATTATTATATCTGAAGCTCGGGTAAAGGTTGTTTCATCAACCTCATGACGCTTCAAAGTGACGTCGGAGTTAGCCACGGAAATCACCAATTGTCCGCCCTTTAGCAAATTACCATCAAAGGTGGGAGTGGTTGAGTTAGTCATCGAGCAAACAATATCAGCACCAACAACGACTTCCTCAGAACTCTCCACCGGCACGATTTCGACACCCGGCAATTTTAATAAGCTGGGGAAGGCTTCCCGGTTCTCCCGGGTGGGGCTAAAGACTTTTACGCGTTTGATTGAAGGTCTAGCTGTACAAATTGCCTCGCAATTCGCTTTAGCCTGACGACCAGTCCCAAACTATCCAAGTTCAGTGACATCGTCACGCGCAACTTTATCTACGGCGACCCCTGTAGTCGCCCCAACCCTAACCCCGCTTAGTTGAGACTCATGCATAAATGCAACAGGTTCCGCATTATTAAGATCATAAAGGATAATTACAGTCCAATTTGTTGCGTCGGGGCTACTAGTCGTTTTTCGACTTGGAGCACCACCTTTAGCTAACATATTGGAGCCGGCACGAACGCAAGCCATACCATAACTCGGCACCGCCCCAACATGAACATTTGCGAAATATTCCCTTGTAGGGTCGTCCGGGGCATCCACCCGATAACGTAAACGCGGCAAGGTCTTAGCCTTTCCCTCAGAAAAATCACCAAAGCAAACGTCCATGGCCTCGATACATTCAGACATGGTCAAGTGCTTTCGAACGTCGTCATCACTAATTATTATAGCCAAAGGTCTCTCCCAATTTGGTCTTATGAGCTATGCTTATATAGATTCAAGATAAGTAGGATAAACCCAACAAGGCAACCGACACCATGGCAATAAAAATAATAGAACTTTCTAGCGCGGCCGGCGCCCAAATTTCCGGCCTTGATCTAACGCAAGAACTTTCATTGGAGGATAAGAAAGCTCTTAAACGAGCATGGAAAGATCACATGGTTCTTCTTCTCCGTGGCCAGAAACTTAGTGAAGACGAGCAGGAACGTTTCTGCCGGGTTTTTGGTGAGATAGCTGGTCTCAAATCTCAAAATTCAGACTCCAAATTCCTGTTTGTTACCAACAAAGAGGATCCCAATGTCGCAACCGCAGTGCAACTTGGTGAAATGATGTTTCATTACGACCAAGCTTACTCAGAACAGCCATGCAAAGCTTCGACATTATATTCCATCGAAATTCCCGATGTCGGCGGCAATACGAGTTTTGCCAATTGTTGTGCTGCGTACGATCAACTAAGCGATAAGTGGAAAGGGTTGCTTGAAGGAAAAACGGCGCTTAACTACTTCAATTATGACACAAATCCCAGCCTAAGGCCGGATAAGATCGATGCGAATGCCCCACAATATTCGCACCCAGTCATTCGTACCCACCCAGAAACCGGCAGAAAATCGGTCTACGTTAACCGTCTGATGACAATCCGGATTAACGAATTTGAAAAACGAGAGAGCGATCGGATCCTTGACTTTTTGTTTAAGCTTATCGAAGACCCACGAAATGTTTACGAACACGTCTGGCAGGTAGATGATTTAGTATTGTGGGATAATCGCTGCACAGCACACGCACGCCAACATTACGACCCTCAGAAACGCCGCTTGCTCAGGAGAATGACAATCCTTGACGAGAACCCTGTTGCCTAGACATTAATTCTGCAGGGTTTTACGAATAGGCGAGCCCTGTAAAGCAATGCAAAACGTGATCCAGGGCTAAGTTTGAGATATTAACCTCTAATTATTTCCATTTAAATTTAACGCCGCTCTGTTAGTTCGGTTTCATAGCCATCGGGATCTTTAATAAAGGCAACATATGATTTACCCGAAGAACTTGCAGATGGGCTGACCGAAAGTGCTGAAAACTTGATGCGTACCCCTGCCTTTCCCTATGGCACCCACATTTGCGAAGTCGAAGTCGACCCAGAAACTGGTGCACTGAACCTAGATCGGTATCCCGCGGTAGATGATGTTGGTCGCGTTATCAATCCAATAATTGTTGAAGGCCAGATCCAGGGAGGTATCGTTCAGGGAACGAGTGAGACAATGTTTGAGGATTTTGTATTCGATCCTGACACAGGACAGCCTCTAGCTTGCACACTTCTGGATTACGCGTTGCCATTGGCTTCAAATATGCCCAATTTTACTACCGAATGTCACGAGGTACTGACCCCTATGAACCCGCTGGGAATTCGCTCGGCAGGAGAAGCCGGCACCACCCCGGCGCTCGGCGGTATAATTAATGGTGTTGTCGACGCTCTTAAAGTTGTAGGGGTGAAAGACGTTGAAATGCCTGCTTCAGCGCACAATATTTGGAAAGCGGTGAGAGACGCTCAACATTCATCTTAGGAGACACCCTAAAATCAATAGGTCTAACAATCTGCACTTTTTAACGAAGATTTTAGTGGTTCTCATGCTTGTCCTAATTTCTCGGTGGCTAAATAAAATAAAAAAATTACCAGTAGTATTAGAACACCGGACTTCATTGTGTTAGGAAATGGAGTTATTACATTATCGAAAAGGCGTGAGGAGGCCATGGGCGCAAAAACCGAAACAATAACACTCCCGATTGGAAAATGTACTGTCACCCGCAAGGGCTCTGGGCCGCAGCTACTATTGCTTCATGGTGGGGGCGGTTCAATAGCCGACCATCCCGTAGCAGACAGGTTAGCAGAAAAATTTGAGGTAATTGCCCCTACCCATCCTGGTTTTAACGGGACCAAGATACCTGATCATTTTGACGGGATGCCTGAGTTAGTGCATTTTTATTTAGATATACTTGATGCACTAAAAATAGAAAATGCTGTGTTACTCGGAATTTCTATGGGCGGCTGGCTGGCTGCAGAACTTGCCTCAATTAACTGCAGCTATTTTTCAAAAGTGATTTTGGTCGATGCGGTCGGGGTAAAGGTTGGTGGGCCAACTGATCGGGATATAATGGATGTCTTTGGAATTCCGCCGGATGAAGCTCAAAAGTTAATGTACCATGAGCAATCCAACGCCCCCGATTTGGGGTCGCTTTCAGACGAAATCCTCGCAGGGATTGCCAGCAACAGAATAGCGTTAGGCCTCTATACCTGGGAACCCTACATGCATAACCCCAAATTACCTCAGCGTCTGCATCGTATCACAGCGCCAACGTTGTTTATCTGGGGAGAAAGTGATGGGCTTGTCACGACCGACTATGGCAAGGCCTACGCAGCCCTGATCCCGGGTGCCAGGTTTGTCGCTATCCCAGAAGCAGGGCACTCGCCTTACGCTGAACAGACAGATCGCTTCGTGAGCGAAGTGCTTGCCTTTACAGACTGATGGAAATTTAACATGAGAACTTATTGGTTTACCGAAGACGCCTATCCAGACCTCCCACCGCAGGATGAATACGAATCCATTCGCGTCAACCTGCCCAATTCTAATTTTGATCCTAAGCGAGGAAACGAGCTCTATAATTGGTATTTAGATTTGTGGTGCATGGCGGAAAGCTATGGCCTAGACATCATGAATAATGAACACCACCAAACGGCGACATGCATGGTACCTGCCGCACCGCTAATGATGTCTATTTTAGCACGCGAAACCAGTAAGGCGCGTCTCCTAATTTTGGGCAACCCAATTGCTAACCGGCGAAACCCAATTCGTGTTGCTGAAGAAATGGCCCTAATCGACGTCATTTCTAAAGGTCGTCTCGAATGTGGCTTCGTAAGGGGTGTCCCTTACGAAGCAGCGCCGGCAAACCGCACCCCATTGCGCGGAAGCCAGCGTTTGTGGGAAGCCCATGACATGATCATGAAAGCGTGGACAACACACGATGGCCCCTTCAATTATGAAGGTCGCTGGTTTCATGGACGACAGATCAATATTTGGCCGCGGCCTTATCAGCAGCCCGCTCCGCCGGTATGGGTTACTATGGGCGGGCGCTCAAGCACCACGCCAGTAGCCAAGCACAAACATATCGGCGCAGTCTTCCTTGCAGGGTATCCGCGTATTCGTGAAATTTACGATGGATACCGTGAAGACTACCTTCAAATGCATGGCGAACATGCCCCATTTGATCGTCTCGCCTATCTTGGGCTTGTCTTTGTCGGTGAAAATGAAAAGAAGGCCCGCGAAGGGGCCGAAAAGCTCCTCTGGTATATGTCGGCAAACAAGGTGCCTGGATACTGGTCAAACCCGCCAGGCTACCATCCACCGCAAATTAGTGCCCAAATTATGAAGGGCGCGCGCGGGGGCGCGGGCATACCGCTTACAGCTTCGCTAGAAGATCAAATGGCGCGCGGAAATGTTTTCGCGGGAACACCAGACCAGGTGTATGAGCAGATAAAAAACTTCTGGGAATATTCCGGTGGATTTGGAAACATGTTAATGATGGGCCAGGCTGGCTTCGTTACACATGAGGAAACTGAAACCTCAATGAAGCTTTACTCTGAAGAAATTTTCCCGCGACTGAGAGAACTTGAAGCCTCCACGACACCTGCGGAAGCATGGGAAAAGTCAAAAGCGATGAAGCAACGAGATAATGTGCCGCTTGATGGCTTCGCTCTGGAATTTGTTCGCTAGTAGTTTAGAAGAGGTCGAAATATTCTCGATGTTCCCAATCGTTGGTTTCTGACAGAAATCGGCCAATTTCTGCTTCCTTGATTTCTATGATGTAATTGACGAAATCGTCGCCAAACCTCTCTCGGAAAAAGTTGCTTTTACGCAGCTCTGAGACAGCTTCCATTAAGCTCCCCGGAAGCGCAGGCTTATTAGCTTGGTAGGGTGTCATCGATGGCGCACCCGGTTCGCGTTTATTCCATATACCATCGAGCCCCGAAGCAATCTGCGATGCGATATAAAGGTAAGGATTAGCGGCGGGCTCACCGATGCGGTTTTCAATTCGGCTACCAGGATCTCCGACACCGCCAATGGCGCGGACCATCGCTCCCCGATTATCGGAGGACCAAACAGCTCGATCTGGCGCGAGAGTAAACGGCTTATAACGTTTGTAGCCATTCAGCGTAGGCGTAGTAAATACAGAGGCAGCTCGCGCGTGTTTAAGAATACCTCCAACATAATGCAGACCAATTTCTGATAATATATTATCACCACTCGGCATAAATGCATTGCTACCGGTTTTTAGGTCACTCAATGACTGATGAAGATGCCAACCGCTTGAAAACATATTTTCTAGATGGGGACGACACATAAAACTCGCGTGATACCCGTGGCGTCGGCAAATTTGTTTTACAGCATTTCGAAACTCAACCATTGTATCGGCAGCTTCCAAGGGTGCCATCGGGTGGAATGTGACCTCTACTTGGCTTGGTCCAAACTCAACCTCGGTTGAACGCAATGGTAGGCCCAATGANAATATATCTCGGCGTATGATCTGCATTATTGCCTCATGCTGATCCGCCCTAATTTCCGTTAAATATTGAAAACCCTTGGCCAACAGATCCACTTCAGGCGGCTTGCCGGGTTGCCCTGCATCCTCAGGATTTAACGGTTCGTCACGCAAGTGAAAAAGGTGAAATTCAACCTCTAAGCCAATCGTGGCGATATAGCCTTCTCCTTTGAGATCCTCCAGCGTCTTGCCTAACAAAGTGCGCGTCGATAACGCGACGGGTGAGCCATCAGGAAAATACAAATCACAAAGTAGCCACCCAGTCTTTTCAACCCAAGGCAGAACACGAAAGGTTTTCGGGTCAGGGAGCATAACAAAATCACCCGCCCCGCTCATCATTTTTAACCCAAANCCCCCGCCTTCACTCCATACGGGATAGATTGTTTTATGTGAAGTATCCTTCGCCAGCAGCGTCGTTGTCATTGTGACGCCGCTCTCCATTGCAGAAATCAGGTCGTTCGCCATAATCGTTTTACCGCGCAAAATACCGTGCTGGTCAGCAAAAGAAAGGCGGACAACCTCTAAGCCTTTTGCTTCAACTTGTTCTTTAATCTTCGCATTTTGCTTTTTGCGTTCAGCGTCTATTAGGCAAAATCGCTCCGCAAACTTCCCCCTACCATGCGATCCGTCATTTGACATTATATCTCCTTAGCCCAAGGCGAACGGTCTCGCCGGGCCATATCACATTCAATCCAACAACCTTCCCAATTATCAGCAGGTCCGATGGTATCAACGGATAGTGGTCCCTTAAGCGCAGCACCCTGCTTGGGAGCCGCCTTACCGAGTGCAACAGCATCAATTGCGGATAAAAGTAACTTACGATAGGCAATGATTGCCTTATCAGTCGTACCGAGATGTTCATTACTCCGATCAAAAATAGAACCGGGAGATTCTACCGCCCAATTATCGTGAACATTTATATCCATCCCCATCCCGGTATAGGTCTGAGCGCGCTGTTCCTCCGGATCATAACCCCAAGCATTCGTCCGATTTCGCAGCGGCTTATAGTTAGGCAGAGTATAAAGCTCAAGACGTTGATCGCGCATTTCTTGCCGGCTAACTTTACGTTCAAAATCTGTAAAAATTGCATACCAATAACATTCTTGATCGTTGATCGGGACATGCCATTGGCTAATTGTCATTTCATTACTCATTGGTATCACAATGGCATTGGGAAACATAAGATTTGTCACGCGGACATGCATTCCGGCATTACCCAAATCACGCAGAGTTTTAATCGACATGCCAGAGGTTGTCTCCTCGACTTCTATTATAGGACGCACAACTTCGCGCAGGAGCTTTGTCACAGGAATCTCGTCCGTAGAGTCTCTAAATTGCTGGCCGTAACCCTCGTCCGGATCTTTATCTTCAAAAAAACGGTGAAGAAATGACGCATGCGCAGGATCGATCCCGACCTCCACCGCCTGCAGCCAGTTTGCATCAATATGACCCTTGAAAGCGAATGTGAACTCCTCCGGCGCCACAAAACAATCAAATGAAGGGAACGGAGGCGGGTCACCCGGTCCTAAATAGGCAAAAATAATTCCATTACGTTCGATGCAAGGGTAAGCCTTATGGTTGATCTTTTGATAAAATTTACTGTTCTCGGGCTCAGCGGGCTGTTCAAGACATTTTCCAGCTATATCAAATAGCCACCCATGAAACGGGCACCGCAACCCACCATCCTCCAGGCGGCCAAAACATAGGTCTGCACCGCGATGGGAACAGTGGCGATCAAGCAGACCGTACTCACCCTTTTGATCACGAAAAAGCACTAGCTGTTCACCAAACAGTTCGACTGATACGGCAGGTCTGTCACCAGCCAGTTCATCAACCAGAGCGGCTGGTTGCCAATACCTGCGCAAAAGGTCTCCCGCCGGAGTGTTCCCGCATGTTTGGGTTACGCGTTGGTTTTGTTCGACACTCAACATATGCAAAAGCTAATAGCGTCAGTCGAGCCTGACAAGACAATGCAGCAGATGCTTGACAATCATTGTGGCCATCCTCAGCATAGTGTGGGAACCACAAAAAAACAATTTCACCTGGGGCGTCTTCAATAATGAAAGCAATTCGCAGATATTTTCTGCCTTTAGTACGTCTTTTTTTAGGCCTATTGCTCATCACAAGTGTCTTCCTAATTGTTGCTAACGCAATAGGTCGTTATGTCTTTCTTGCTCCGATAATTTGGGCTGAAGAAGTGCTAGGCTATGTTTTGGTTTGGACAGTTTACCTCGGTAGCGTTTTAGTTACGTGGGACGGGGGACATCTAAAAATGGATCTACTGTCCCGAACATTGCCAGGTATTTCCAGAACAATAGTCAATAGTGTATCAATTTTAGTCTTCATATTTATCGGCGGGCTAATCGTTTATCAGTCCCTATTTGCCATCGCTGACCTGACCCATTTAAGCCAAGTAGCCGAAATCCCCATGACCCTGATGCATGGGATTATTCCAGCCTCGTTTTTCTTTGTCATTGTGTGCATCCTGGTGAGGTTCCGCGATAACTTAGCGGGCAGTCTGGAAAGCGAAGAGGAGCAGGTTGAAGCATTACGTGAAGCCGCTGAACGCGCAGCCCAAGAACTGGGTAAAGGTTAACGCCCATGGAACTATTTATTGTAATGGGCGTCCTGCCGATCATTCTGCTAATTCTCGGCTTTCCTATTTTTGTAATTTTGATGGTCTCATCAGTGATTACAATCCTTTTCATTATGGATCTGCCAATTACGATGGTTCAAATTGAGCTCTTTGGCAGCGTAGATAATTATAAACTTATAGCAGTTCCCTTCTTTATTTTTGCGGGGGCTATAATGGCGCAGGGCGGCATATCCCGTCGTTTAGTCGACTGGGTTGTATCCCTTCTCGGTGCAGTTCGGGGCAGCCTTGCCCTAACTACTGTCGGCGCCTGCACAATCTTCGGCGCTATCTCAGGTTCGAGCCCCGCAACCGTTGCAGCGGTTGGCGGGATGCTGTTCCCATCACTACGAGAAAAAGGCTACCCAGAGAAATTCGCCAGCGGGTTGTTGGCTTCTTCGGGAGCGATTGCCGGAATTATCCCGCCTTCAATTGCGATGATTTTATACGGTGCGGCAGCAGAAGAATCCGTTCGACACCTTTTTATCGCCGGTGTACTCCCGGGCCTATTTATCGCCTTTGTCATGGGCCTCTATATATATTTTTATGCTCGCAAG
>NHFY01000052.1 GCA_002170165.1 Flavobacteriales bacterium TMED123 | reverse complement strand
TATTACTGTTAGAATGTTTGAAACTATTGGTGTTGAGGTTGGACCAAACTTAAACGATATGGAAAGAATACCATTTAGAAGTTCTGCTGATTTAATGGATGAAGGTATACCACCATTTACAGGAGATAAAGAGGTAGAGTTTAGAGGAAATTTTGAAACAGATGGATTTATTTTTGTTAGACAAACTCAACCTTTACCTTTTACAATTTTATCGTTATACCCAAGATTACAAACAAATGATGGATAATATGTTATATATAGTACCTTATACAAAAGAACATGGAAAAATAATATTATCATATCAAATGAATCATAAAATATTAGAAGCAGATAGACATTATATTAATGTTGAAGGTGATGCTATAAATTTAGAAGAAGATAATTTAGCTTTTACAGGTATGGTAAATAATAAACCTATCTTTGCCGCAGGTATGAAAATGATTTGGGGTCAAGTTGCAGAAGGCTGGGTTATAGCATCAAGTGATATGTGGAATCATCCTTTGTCAGTTGCAAAAGCAATTAAAAAAGATTTTGCTAGAGTTGCAAGAGAACACAATATAGAAAGAGTACAAACTGCAATAAGAAAAGATTTTAAACAAGGTCAAAGATTTGCAGAATGGCTAGGTTTGGAGAACGAAGGTTTAATGAAAAAGTTTGGTTTTGATGGAACAGATCAATATATGTATGCGAGGATTTTTTAATGAAGATTTATAACAAAATTGTTTATGATATAAATGATAATATTATAGAAGAAGATTCTTATGAATATAAAGGACCATTAACATTAGCAGGACCAACATTTGTAGCAGCAGCACCTTATATTACAGCAGCAACTTCTGTAATGCAATTTCAACAGCAAGGTACTCTTGGCAAATATAATCAAAAATCTTTAAATAGAAGTGCTGAGGTATTAGATGGTCAAGCTACACAAATAGAACAAAAAGCAGAATTTGATATTGCACAATTTAATAAAAATTATGAAAAAGTAAAAGGAGAAATGAATGTTGCTCTTTCTAAATCTGGAGTAGAAGTTGGTACTGGTAGTGCTTATAATATTGCTTTTTCAAATGCTCTTGAAGCAAAGTTACAAGAAAATTTAATAACATATAATTCACAAGTTGCTGCAGCTAATAAAAGAGAAGAAGCAAACTTTGCAAGAGTAAAAGGAGTTATTGCTAGAGAACAATCAAAACTTGCACAAATACAAACTGTAGCATCTGCTACTACAACTTTATTAAAGTTTGGTGGAGGAAGTTCTACCGGTTTAACAGGTTCTAATAAATTTTTATATTCTCCTGTTCAAGGATCTGGAAGATAATAATGATTTATAAATTTATATTAATTTTTTTTTTGGAGTTTTTTATTAATGCCTAAAATACCTACATTTACAGCTCAAGGATCAATAACTCAATTAACAGGAACTACTACTGCTCCTCAAATTGGATTAAATCAAACACTAGCTACTGCTTTAGCACCTGCTACTAAAATGCTTGTTAATCAAAAAATACAAGAAACAAATGCACAAAATCAAGCAGAAGCATTAAAATTAGAAAATGATTATATAACTGAACTTATAAAAGTATCAGAGACTATTAATACTGATCCAATAATGTCAGTTAATAAAGATGCTGCTAACAAATATAGAAAAGGTCAAAACAATGCTTTAATTANTAAATATAAATCTCAAGCAACTAATAATAATGTTGCAATTAAATTTGAAAACTATGCTTTAGCAGAAACACAAAAAATAATATTTAGAGATAATACACAAATATCAAAAAATATTTTAANAAATTTANTTNNTNNTTATGAAAAGCAAAAAAACCTTTTACTTATAACAGCTAGTACAGATACAAGTGGTCTTGCTAAATCAACTTTACAAACAGATTTAGAAAAATTAACTAAAGATACTTTTATTTCACAACTATCAGCACCAGAATTAAAGGTTATGTTAGATTCTATACCCGGTGAAATTGATTATATGGATGGTTTAAAAGATGTAAGTCAATCTCCTTCTAAAACATTTGAATTATTAAAAGATAAAAATTATTTATCTAGTTTAACTTTTGTACAAAGAGAAGATTTAAAAGAAAGAGCTAAAACTATTCTAAGACCACAAATAAGAACAGAATTTAAAAATTATATTACTGCTAGAGCAGAAGGTAAAGAGCCACCAAGATTTAATGTAGAATATATAAATGAAATATTTACAGAAACAGAAGCACAACAAATAATGGTTGCAAAAGAATTAGCAGATAATAGTGCTAACAATATTAAATTTTTTCATACTTTAAAAAATGATGATATAGATATTAATTTAAAAACAATAATAGAAGAAAATGAAGCAACATTATCTTATGATCTTGCAAAAGAATCAAATAATTTTTTAATTCAATCAGTTGAAAATATAAAATTAAATAGACAAAACGATCCTGTTAAGTACATATTAGACACAAATCAAGATATTGAAAATGAAGCAATAAGTGTATCAAATATGGAAGCTGCTTTTACAGCACCTAATCAATATGAAACTTCCGCAATGTCTGAAGCTCAATTAAATTTAACAGAAAGAATAATAGAAGAACAAAAAAAATTAAATATAAAAAATATAAAAGTTATGACAAATGAACAATCATTAGCATTTGTTGCTAGTTATAATGAAGCAGCAAAACTTTCAGATGGAGACAAGTTAAATGGTATAATGCTCAGTTTAGCTAAAAATTATGGTGATAACGAAGGTCTTGCAATACAACAATTAATAGCAGATGGTTTACCTTTTGGTGCAACTGTTTCTTCTGGTTTAGCAAATTCTGTACTTGCAGAAATAGCTCTTTCATTTGACACAAAAGAAGAAAAAAAAGAAATAGAAAAATTTTTAAAAATTTCTAAAATTGATAAAAATGAAATTCAAGAAGAAATAAAAGATGGTATTGCGGATTTTATAAGTATTGTAAGAAAAAATACACCAAACGATAGTACAGATTCATTAAAAAAAACAAACGAAATAGAAGAATTTTTAACTTTTGTTGCCGCACAAAAAATGAATGGCAATCCAGATATGTCTGAAAGTGATGCTATACAATTTGCTGTAGATAGCTGGAACAACAATTTTGTTTTAACAGACACTTATTATATAGGAATACAACAAGGTGATAAAAAATTAAATTTAAATGAAACAAATAGAATACAAGATACTACAGATCTTTTAAAAACATATTATTTAGATGAACTTGATGTTGTAGCTTTTCAATCAAATAGTGAAGATGATCCAGTAGTATTATCAAATAAAATGCGTTCTCAAATGTCTATCAATGGAGAGTGGAGAAATACTCCAGATGGAGAAGGTGTAATTTTTGGTATTGTTCTTGATAATGGTTTTGCACCAGTTATAAATAATAAAGGAGAACAAATAATTTTTAAATTTGATGACACGTCTGGTCTTGTTCCCGGAACAGATATTGTTATAGATTTTGATGTAGGATTTAACGAACCAGAATCAACTCCTGTTACTTCAATTATTGATACTTTTGAAAAAGCTAATGAACTTGCTAGAGATGAGGGTATAACCTATGAAGAAGCATTGGAAAAAATAAGAAAACCAAACATTGAAGGTATTACTTTTGATGATGGAAAAAAAAACTCTAAAATTCCGGTAGATGATCAATCATCTATTTTTAAAACAATAGGTGATGCTATATTTACTCCAGTAGCAGCATCAGAAATAAAACAATATAAAGAATCAAAAAATGTAGATTTTAATTTTATTGAAAAAAGAGAGGGTTTTGAAATAATTGGAAAAGTTCCAGATGCTGAAAATTCTAAATCTGGAATAACTATTGCTTCTGGTTTTGATTTAGGTGCTAGAAAACTATCTGACTTAAATGGTTTGCCAGAAGAAATAATTAATAAATTAAAACCATATTTAGGATTAAAAGGCAATGAAGCTGTTTCTAAAGCTAAAGAATTAAAAATAACAAAAGAAGAAGGTAGAATTATTAATCAATTTGCTAAAAAACAAGCAATAACAAGAATTAGAAAATTATGGAAAAAAACTACAGGAAAATCTTTTGATTTATTAACAACAGAACAAGCTACAGTAGTAGCATCTGTTGCTTTTCAATATGGTAATTTAGAAACTGCAACTCCTAATTTTTGGAAATATGTAACGTCAAATGAATGGCAAAAAGCCTATGATGAACTTATAGATTTTGGAGATAGATATACCACAAGAAGAAAAGAAGAAGCTAAGTTACTTTTAAAATATTTAAAAACAATAAAATAATATGGCACAATTTGGATTCGGATTAAACACAATTAAGACAGCACAAGAAACTGGTTATGATAATTACAAAACAAGTTTGTTTGAATCATTAGGAGCAGTAGCTGCAGACAACTGGAATTTTAATCCTGTAATGTCTCTATTAAATATGAAAGATGTTGCAACTGCAGCATCAGAATCAAGAGATGCTGGTATAGTTCCTAGAGATAAAAAATTATTAAATGAAGAATATAGAGAGTTAGGATTATTTTTTGAAAGAAATGAATATCAATCAGTTGTTGATATTATGGTTGAAAAAAAAAAGAAAGAACTAGAAAGACAAAGTATTATGCGAAGAGGACCAAAGGGTTCTTGGAATCCTTTATCTGGTGGATTTTATGTTGGTGCTGCAAAACTTGCAGTAGGTATTGGTACAAGTTTTCTTGATCCTATAAATATTGGAGCTTCTTTTATTCCTATTTATGGACAAGCTAGATTTGCTAGGTCTATTGCTAAAGCAAAAGGAATGGGTGAAAAATCTGCAAAAGCATTTAGAAGAACAAGATTAAAAAGAGGTGCTATAGAAGGTGCAGGTGGAGCTTTACTTTTAGAACCGCTTGTTTATGGTGCTGCACAAAGAATACAAGCTGATTATGATATATATGATAGTCTTTTAAATGTTGCATTTGGATCAGTTCTTGGTGGTGGACTTCATGTAGGAGCTGGTAAATTAAGAGATATAAATACTAATGCAAATTTTCAAGCAAGAATTAGAATTAATAGAGAAAATTTAAGTAAGAATGATAATGGAAAACCAGAAGTAGATTTATACAAAGAATATTATCCAGATGAAGTAGTAAATGAAATGATGAGATTAGATCAGATGGATACAGAAACTAGAAAATTATTATTACAAAAATCTGTAGGAGATTTAATTTTAGATGAACCTGTAAACACAGGTCCTATAGCAAATGCTGATCCTACACTTAATGGTACATCAACTGCTCAACTTGACTTATTATTGGTAAAAGCAAAAAAAAATCTTGAAATAGTTAAAAAAGATACACAAATGATAATTAGAGAAGGTGGTAAAGTAAATAAAAAACATCTTCAAAATGCAATTAAAAAATACAATGATCTCTTAACTGAAAGAAAAAAATTTGTAAAAACTACTAAAACAGAACCTGTAATTACTGATCCAGTAGTTAATCGTAAAAAAGTTTCTAAAGAAATGCCTTCTGAATCTCCACAAAAAATTATTACTAATGAGGATGTTCAATTAAAAACTGCTGAAGAAAGATTAGTTAAATTAAGAACAAAACAAAATGATGCTGGACTACCTTTAGAATTTACAAATAAAAGTACAGGTCAAAAAGATGCTACATTAAGAGAAGCAGACGAAGCATTAGAAGAAGTTAATTCTAAATCTGATGACATAGAAGCTGGTTTTGCTGATTATATTAACTGTATAAATGGAAATAACTAATGGCTAAAAGTAGTTGCTCAACAAGAATATTAAATTTAATAAAAAAATCTTCTCTTAAATCTATAGATAAAGATGATGCGATTGATAAAATTAATATTGCTGTACTTGAAGCTAAAAAAACTAATTTAGATCAAGTTGATATAGATAGAATTAGTAAAGAAGTTACAGAACAAGTAAAAGCTCAAAAAAAAATTAATAAAATTAATGCTGTTAATGATGAAATATTAGTAAGAAAAAAAGTACAAGAACTTTTAGACACTTTTGATGGTGATGAGCAAGAAGGTTTAATAGCTTTATTGGTTGGATCAAACAGATTAACAATGGGTGCAAGATCATCTGTTGGTGTTGCTCAAAATGCTGCACAAGGTCAATTAGTAGCGGCATTTGATGCTGAAGTTACTGCTAATAATTTAGATGGAATGTTTGATAAAGCTGATGGCAAACTTCAAGAAGAACTTGCAATAACACAACAACAAATTTCTGAAGGAATGGAAGTAACAACTAAAAATCAAGATATAAAAAAATTAGCAGAAATAATGGAAAAACACTCTGAACTAACTAGACAAGCATTAAATGCTAGAGGTGCAAATATTCCTAAAATGTGGGGATATGTTGTTAGACAATCACATGATCAATTTAATGTAAGAGCAGCAGCAAATAGATTGGGTAAAAATATAGAAGAAATAGTAGCTGATCCAAATTTAAAAGGAACAGATATAAATTATAATAAAAATTTTACTGCTTGGAAAAATTTTATTATGCAATACTTAGATGGAGATAGAACATTTGGTAATACAGATAATATTGATTCTTTCTTAATGAACTCATATAATTCTTTGGTTGGAAATAAAATACAAGTAGCTGATGGAGCTAGTGGAGTATTTGGAAGCAATAGTGTTACAAAAGGAATTTCAAACAAAAGAGTATTACATTTTAAATCTGCAAAAGATTGGTATGCCTATAATGAAAAATTTGGCACAGGATCATTAAAAGAAACTTACTATAGTGGTTTAATGACAGCAGGAAGAAATATAGGTATGCTGGATACATTGGGAACAAAACCTAAAGAAAATTTTGAAAAAATTAGAGTTGCTATATCAAATAGAATGTTAGCAAATAAAAGAAGTACAGAAAGTTTATCAAGTTATAGACAATTTGAAAAATTTATGAATGTTGTAGATGGAACTGTTTATACTTTTGATGGTGGTAAATTTGGATTTGCGGTAGCAAAATGGTCTGCAATAGGAAGAGCTGTAGGTAATGTTGCAAAATTAGGTGGTGCAGTTATTTCTGCTGCGGCTGATATAGGTATCTATGCTTCAGAAATGAAATATCAAGGTAGATCATTTTTAGGTGGTATAAGTGAAGCTATGGGTGGAATTGGAAAAATAAAAAATACTAAACAAAAAAGAGATATAGCAAAAGGATTAGGTTTTTTAGGTGATGGTACAACTTATGACATTTCTGGAAGGTTTCAAGTTGGAGACAATTTAAATAAAGGTTGGACAAAAATACAAAGAACATTCTTTAAATATAATTTACTTTCTTGGTGGACCAACACTTTAAAAGAAAACTCAATGCTAGGTATGGCAAACTATTATGCTAATCAAAAAAATCTAAGTTTTAACCAATTAAATAAACCTCTACAAAGTTTTTTTGGATTGTATAATATTGATGCTACTAAATGGGATATTATTAGAAAAACTGCAATGTCAAAAGCAGATGATGGAACAGAATTTATTAACATATCAGAGTTAAGTAATATGTCTGATGCTGATATAAAAAAAATTACAGGCATGAATGATTTAAGTAAAACAGAATTACAAATGGAAAAAGATAAATTTAAATATTCTGTATCTGGAATGTTATTAGATAGATCAATTTATGCGGTAATTGAACCAGATGCTAGAACTAAAGGAACTATGACACAAGGCACATTAGCTGGAACTGGTATGGGAGAAGCTATTAGATTTGTTGGTCAATTCAAAGCATTTCCAATGGCTATAGGAAATAAAGTTTTAGGAAGAGAAATAGCTTTTTTAAGAAAAGGACCAAATCAAGATATAGGTAGAGGTATAAAAGGATTAGCTTCTATTGTAGTAGTTTCTGGTTTTATGGGTTATATGTCAATGACAGCAAAAGATTTATTAAAAGGTAAAGAACCTCGTGATCCTAATAATTTTAAAACTATAATGGCTGCATTTTTACAGGGTGGTGGATTAGGTATTTATGGTGATGTTTTATTTAAAGAACAAAGAGACGCTGGATCAGTTGCTGCTGGACTTATAGGACCATTTCCAACAACTGTTATTGATCTTGGTTTAGCTTTAAAGTATGCTGTAACTGGAGAAGGTGGTAAAGCAGGTAGAGCTGCTTATAGAACTATAAGTTCAAATATACCTTTTTTAAATTTATTTTATATTAAAGCAGCATTTGACTATATGATAGGTTTTCAAATTATGGAAACAATGAATCCGGGTGTATTAAAAAGAGTAGAAAAGAGAATGAAAAAAGATTATAACCAAGAATATTTATTTACAAAACCATCTAAAAAGAATAAAGGTTTTTAAGTTATGACAGTATCAAGCACAACAGTAAAAAATTCATATTCGGGTAATTCAAGCACAACAGCTTTTGCCTATACCTTTA
>NHFY01000051.1 GCA_002170165.1 Flavobacteriales bacterium TMED123 | reverse complement strand
CACTTATATCGGCCAAGGAGAGGTTTGCGCCGCATAGCCATGGTCGTCCATCCAAAACAGTATCCAACTCGTCCAACACCTCAGCAACCCGCGCTTCCGCAAACTCTATGTCAGCTTCTGACACCCCCTCATCGAGTCGTTTCTTAAGGATTGCCCTTTTTTCTTCGGTGGCCTGGTCGTCTAGCACCTGTTGCAACTGGTCACTTGTCATTCCGTCAAATCTCTTGTGGCGCCCCTGCTTTATCCAAGAGACAGTATTAATGTTGCGGTGCAGGACATGCTCAATCCGATCCATCAAAACTCGCATGCGTGCGCATTCATATGGTTCAGCCGGACGCAATGCAGGCTCGGGAAAGACTTCATCGAGATATTCAATAATAAAATTTGACTCATAAAGTACTTTGCCGTCATGCACGATAGTAGGTACGACACCGTTTGGATTGATTTTTAAATACTCCGGATCGAGGTTATCACGCTTAGAGAGGTCTAGGTGTACACTATCCCATTCAACCCCTTTCTCAGCGAGTGTCATTCTTACTCGTTTGGAACAGGTTGATGTCACCCCATGATATAAAGTCAGCATAAAATTTTCCCTAAGAAAAATATTTTTTTACAACCTACCCCCAATTTCTGGCGAGTCAACGGCGTACCGAAAGGCCCGAAATATCTGTCGAATAACGCCTTCATCTCGGAAATGTTCATGCGGTGAAATAAATTCCCAAACGATATCCCCGCCCGGTTCCACCTCGAACAAACGTCCCTGACGGCCCTCACAAATAAAAGTATTACCATTAGGCAAGCGGTGGGCACCACTCACACGCGGCGAGAAAAATGTATCTACCGGCGATCCTTTATATTCCCACACAGTTTCTGCAGTTTCCGGATTTAGTTCAAGGATACGAGAAAATTCGGGCCCCACCTGTTCACTTCCGTTAGCAAATATCGTGATATTTCCGTTCTCAAGCCGTCGCGGGTCGTGTTGCCCCCCCCATCTACGTTCCTCCATCTCCCAAAGGAGTTTTTTGCTGGCGCGGTCGAGAAGCGCAATTAGGTCAAGGTCGCGCCAGCTTAATAAATAGTTTCCATCTTTTTGGACGAAACAAGTATTGGCGTGAGCATATTCATGGCGATGCCGATTAGCCCGCAACGGGTATTTCTCAAAGGGAAAATGCTCCATCATTCGCCATTCAAATACTAGCTCGCCACTTTGGTTTACCTCACGAACGACGTCGCAATAAATTCCGCCATCTTGATGCTCCGAGCCGGGTTTGCCTCCGATAATACCCAATGCTTCTTCGGTCGGTATCAATTCCCAAGCAAGATATACCGTATTGCCATTTGGACACCGATTAAAATCATGGTGTTGAAGGTCATCAATATGTTCCCAAATGATATTGCCATGCCAATCTAATTCAAGGATACGACCGCCCGCCGCTTGAAGCTTGGGACCCTCCCCCGTCGAACACGATACCAGTAGGTTTCCGTTCGGCAACAGCTGCGCATAATTGCCCAGTTGTTGCGGGAGGATCCACTTATGAACAACCTCCCCCACCATATCTATCAGAAAAGTCTCACTTCCGTCAGAGGGCGAAAATATTGTAAAGCCGGCGAAAGCCCTAGTCGGGTCATGTTCTGTCAAACCAAATTTGTGAGGTCGCATTTATTAATCCTTTTTTTATGTATACTCAAAACTCGATCGACAGACCGGTAAAAAATNTACAAAAAACAATCTATTGTNTANCAGGAGAGATTAATGAATTTCAAGAATTTAACAGCGACAGTTATTTCAGTTGCGGCNATTATCGGAGTTTCAAATACAGCAAACGCGAAAAGTGCCGCACAATTTTACGATGGCAAAACACTTACGATTTATGTTGGTGTCTCAGCGGGCGGTATTTACGGCACAATGGCACAGCTTCTATCTAGGCATATGGCNAAACATATGGTCGGCAAGCCCACAGTTATCGTGAAGCATCTCCGCGGCGCCGGCGGCACTAAAGCAGTCAATTATGTCTACAACGTCGCTCCACAAGACGGCTCCGTCGCAATAGCCCCGAATGCTGGAATTGATAAGAGAATGGTTCTAAAGCTTACTAAGGCTAAGTATGACCCTTCTAAATTTCAATGGCTCGGAGGTTGGGGTGAAGCAACTAACACTATGGCGCTCCGCAAAGACGTCGGGGTACACAGCATTGCAGATGCAAAAAAGAAAGTAGCNATTGTCGGCGCTATCGGTCGTTCAAANAACACTTATATGCTTCCAAGCTTACTCAACAATGCGCTCGGAACAAAATTTAAGATTGTTACCGGCTACCGCGGCGGGTCACCAATCCGCAAAGCTATCGAAACTGGNGAATTAGATGGCTGGGCCGGAGGCTGGCTCGGATGGACACTCCGCAAAGCAGANTGGATACGCGATGGCAAAGTCGTCGTATTGGTTCAGATGGGCTCGTCAAAACATCCCGATCTCCCAAATGTACCACTGCTTTCAGATCTGGCACAAAATGCGGAGCAACGCGAGATTTTTGAATTTGTTCAAACTGGTGTTTCCGATCGCGCCTTTGCCGTCGCACCGCGCGTTCCAAAAGACCGAGCTGCGGCGCTCGGNAAAGCTTATTGGGCTACTCTCCATGACAAGAGTTTTCTGACAAAGGCAAAGGCTCGTTCTTTTCACATCACACCAATTCCAGGACCTAAAATCCAAAAATTCGTCAACAATATGATGAAGATGTCGCCAAAAAAGATAAAGAAAGTCCGAAAGTTGCTTGGNCTCACAGGNAAACGAAAAAAAGGTGGCAAGAAAAAATAAACGCCGTNTAGTATTTTAGAAAAAAGCCGGTGGCAGCGCACCGGCTTTTTTTATCCCAGTATTCTGAGGTAGCCTTACATTGCACAANAATTTTTTAATCATACAAACCTAAAAGTGCGCGCGCTGCGGAAAATGCTCTTGCATCCTGGTCAGCATAACCCATCACCTGCAAACCAAGAGGTAAACCTTCCGCCTCAAGAACAGGAAGCGAATAAGATGGTGTACCCAATACTGATGATGGCACCGCAAACACCGCATCGCCGGTCCAGTCGAGCCCTAAAGGTGCAGGACCCGGCGCGGAGAGAGTTACACACGCATCAAACTCATTTTGAAGCTCATCATATGATGACCGAAGCAACTTTCTTTTCTGAACTAAAGCCTGGTAATCCTCCATAGACATCGCTTCTGCTGCAACTAGCCGTTCTTGCGCTTCGGGACTAAGTCGATCGATATCCATATCTTTAGCGTATGTGTTCAAAGGCCAACGGAAATCCCAATTGTTAAGACCTCCAGATAGTTCTACAGCACCCTCAATAGATATTTCTAACTTTGATACACGATCATCTTTAGTTTTATCTAGGACTTCCACACCAGCAGATTCCATTTTTACACGGGCATCTAAAAGCGCTTCTTTTGCCTCATNGACCGTACGCTCCCAACCCTCAGTAAATAGTAATGCTACCCGTTTTGGCATCTCCGCCTCTGGCGCTTCAACCGGCCCCGAGACACCCATAAAACCTGGGTCCCCCCCAACACGCGCCGTAATAGCCCGCGCTATTTCCCATGTCTCTTCCAACGTCGCACCAAATGTGCTGGTGCTACTCTGACTAATGGTATCGAAACTGCCTCCGCGGTTGATACCGCCNAAAGAGGGTTTNAAGGCGAAAACACCACAAAAACTTGCCGGCCGGATCGTCGAACCCAGCCCTTGGGTACCTAAGCCACCCGGNAGCATACCTGCGGCAACAGATGCCGCAGTCCCACTACTCGAACCGCCCGGTGTTCTGGACAAATCCCAGGGATTTCGGGTCCCACGAGCCGGCTGAGCTGCGAATTCTGTAGTCACTGCCTTAGCAATAATGATGGCACCGGCTTCACGAAGTGCGGCAACAGCTGCGCAATCCCGTTTACCCCGCCAGCCAACAAATAGATCTGAGCCCTGCTCGGTTGGCATCGATGCGGTCTCCATTATATCCTTTATGCAAAGGGGCATTCCGTCAATTAAGGATAAAGGCTTCCCCTCCTTCCAGCGTTTATCTGACTCTCTTGCCGCTACCTTTGCCCCATCGATATCAGTCGCGACAAACGCGGCAACTTTTTCTTCCAATTCATCAATTTTTTTTAAACATTCTCCCAAGAAACCACTTGGGCTAGAGGTTCCATTTTCAAATGATTTTCTTTCATTGCGATAGGATTTCTTCTCGGGACAAGACATATTTTTTTTCCTCCTATTTTCTTCGAATAAGATTTAAGCACGATGGAGCTGGCAACACTAATACTACCAAAACACCAAACCTCGGATTAGCCATAGTACTCGCCCTATTTATTCCTACTAAATTTTTATGGTTATTTAAGTGTAACATGGAACTCACACCTGTAAGCCACCTCTGGAAAATCCTTGGCAAGTTGACCATTAACAAAATGCCGGCCAAGCTTGCGGATAAAAATGTAAGGGGGAGGAAAACGATGGAAAAAACACTGCGAATGGAAAACCGCACAAAAAGATGGCGGGAACAACGCTGGCTTTTGGACTCTGTTATAAAAACTGTGGGCCCCGAATGGGATCAAGGACGTCTCGGTAGCAAAGGGGGCAAAGGCGGGAGTGCTGGCCTGTCATCGTTCCGCCGGGCTGGCGCCAGAATGAAAAAGTTTGACGACATTGGACCAGAACTTGGTCGTGAAGGGCAACGAAGGGAAGATATCGCGAGAAACTTTGAAGACCAGGGTCGTAATGTTTCGGCCTATGAAAACTATTTTATCGCGTCCCTTCTTTTTGCGTCCGCCCAATGGCCCTATTTCGACATCAATGACGAGGATCTTAAATGGGAACGTCGGATGATAGAGTGCTATGATAAATTCATCAAATATGCTCCGCATCCCGTTGAACGTGTCGACATCCCATTCCGTGACACTGAAATGTCAGCCTTCCTGCACCTGCCCGAGAGGCCTCAAGACGGCACATCCTTCCCATGTATTTTGCATATCGGGGGAATGGATGGCAGCAAAGAGAACATGGTCGCTCTCCACGGCGATGCCGCCCTAACGCGTGGCATGGCTGTATTGGCACTTGATGGCCCCGGCCAAGGCGAAACACGAAATCGCGGCATAACAATCTCCTCAGACAACTTTTCCGAAGCCGCTGAAACCGCATTGCAATGGCTTGCTAACCGGCCGGAGATCGATACAGACCGTATCGTAATTCGTGGTTCTAGCTTTGGGACTTACTACGGGACTATTGCCGCGGCTGGACTGAAGAAGAAAATTAAAGGCTATTGTGGCACCGGCGTNTGNCAGGAACCCGGGTGTGATACAATTTTCAATAAGGCCTCGCCGACCTTTAAAGTCCGTTTTATGTTTATGGCAGGCTACGAGGATGAAGATGCATTTGACGAGTTTCGCCAGGAATTTGACCTTCGCAAGATTGCTAAAGATATTGCCGCTCCTTACATGATAGTGGCAGGGGAAGGGGATCAACTCTCCCCTATTCAACACACCTATGAGCTCTTTGATTTAATCAAGGCACCTAAAAGACTGGTCGTATATCAGGATGCCAATCACAGCATGGCGACAGCGTCTTCAGGAGAACTCGGCGAAGCGCGCGATAGTCTTGTTTATGACTGGCTGCGCGACAGAGTAGATAACAAACCTGTAAATTCCGAACGGGTGCTGATCGATAGCCGAGGGGATATGAATGCAACTCCTTACTGAAGAGAGTAAACTTTGATGACCGAACACTGGGCAGCAGCATGGAGTGCATCAGCACAAGGACCATATCCATATGGTCGTGAGACAGCACAGCCCGATCTTTCGATGTTGTTTTTGGAACCAGAATACAGCGCCACCAATCAATCCTTCCGAATGATCATACGCCCCGATATTTGGGGCCATCAATTACGCATACGCTTATCGAACGCACACGGTTCGAAACCGATTACTTTCAATGAAATATTTGTCGGCATGCAATCAATGAGCAGCGCCATTTTGCCTGGCACCAACCGACAACTCCACTTTAGTAATTCTGAAACTGTCACAATTGAGGCAGGTCAATGGTCAGTCAGCGACCCGGTCACGCTCGATTTTATCACCAACCCGAATGACCCTCTATTGACGGGAAGGACGATCGCGGTGAGTTTCCATGTTTCGGGGAATACTGGTCCGATGACATATCATGCGAAGGCTCTACAGACCTCTTACTTGTCAGAACCGAATGCCAGGGATGTTTGTTCTGCGCAAGAGGAAGCTGGCTTTCCTTATTCAACCACATCGTGGTTTTTCCTCGATGCGGTTGACATGAATATGACTGCACCCACCAGAGTGATTGTAGCTTTTGGCGACTCTATTTCTGACGGGTCTGGATCAACAATTAACGGCTACGACCGCTGGCCGGACGTCATCTCGAGGAAGCTTCACGCAAAATACGGCAACAGCGTCTCTTTGGTTAATCAGGGTATCGGTGGCAATCAAATACTTGGCCCACCAGAGGATACTCCCGCAGTGGAGAGGATAGGCGGAATATCAGCTCTTAAACGCCTAGAACGTGACGTCGTCAGCGTAACAGGCGTAAGCACAGTGATCTGGCTNGAGGGCATAAACGACTTTGGCTTTACCGGNGTTTCCGAGGAAAAAGTCATTGAGGGTATTAAAAGTGGGGTTACCTCTATGCGAAAATNTATTCCTGGNGTTCGAATTATTGGNGCTACTTTAACAACGGCGTTAAACGCGACTACTGGCGGACATGGAAAAAAATCTGTGGATATCAGACGCCGTGNCTTTAATAACTTCATCCGTACGACTAATATATTTGATGGCATCATAGATTTTGATGCCGCGACTATTTCCGAGGCAACCGGCGAACTAAAGCCGGAAATGGTTCCAAACAGTTGTATCGGAGGCCCAGGCGATAAACTTCATCCAAACCGCATCGGCTATCAATCGATGGCAGNTGCAGTAAATTTAGANATACTAGTTNAGGAAATGAATTGATGACAAAATTTTCTGGCGATATTGGTCTCCAATTCACCATTCACATCGCGAATGAATACCCNGTNCCNAAAATTGTNGAACTTACNAGGNTAGCCCTCGACCAAGGTTTTGACCAGGTTTGGGTCAATGANAACCTCTGTCATCGTAATATATTTGTTGTCCTGGCAGCTATCGCTGCCCAGGTCCCGATAAGGTTAGGCAGTGCAATCCTTGTCCCNTATTTCCGGAATCCTATCGACTTAGCCGACAGTNTCGCTTCGCTAACCGAGCTAACGGATGGCCGGGAATTGAGTATCGGTATCGCGCGGGGTGCACACGCCATTGCAGGCAACCAAGTGACGGCGGAGAAACCACTCGCCACTGTCCGAGAGACTGTCGAATCTGTGAAGGCACTCCTCCGGGGAGAAACCGTAAACTACAAGGATTACCCCAATGTTGGATCGTACTTCCACCTAAATCCAGATTGGGACTTCAAACTTGAGTTTGATACCCAATCACCNGTCCGATTTTATTCAGGTGGTAATGGCCCAAAGATTTTGAAAATTGCTGCACGCATCATGGACGGCATTCTTATCGGTGGATATTATATCCCGCTTGTTCGCNCGGGNAGGCTCGCCGCNATGCTTGAACCGCCCAGGTCTCTCNCTGCAAAACTTCAACCAAANNACCCNCAGTATGATAACTGTGAGCTCAACGTCTCGATCTCACGCAATCGGGATGCCGCGTTCCAATTCGCGAAGCCCTACGTCAGCCATATGCTAATATCTTTGAAACAAATGGGTTTCACAGATGACGAATTTAGGACTAACTTTGTGGACCCGGGCCTGGTGAAGGCTATTGACGATGCCTTCAAAAACGGAGCCACCGTGGANCAGGCTGCTCAAATGATCCCAGATGAAGCGGTAAAAAGTTGTTTTGTCGTCGGAGAACCCGAGGAATGTAAAGACCAGATACTCGACCTGATGCANTATGCGGAAGACCTCAACTTTGGACAGGTTTGTTTAGCTAAACTCGGCCCGGATTATGAGGAGGCTATAACCCTNNTACGGCAGGTGGTTTTAACGGAGTAAATAAAGTGGTNACTGGGAATGATTAATACGTATTGGTCTTTATCTTATAACAAAATTCGTATTCCATAACGTTGAAGCCATTAGNTATTTATTAGCTAGCGTTCCATCCGCCTGAATATAGTTTTCCCAAACATGGGTATCTTTATAACCGAGTTTCGCGCGAGCCTTTGACGTNTCCATNCCACTCCAACAACCCGCANGATCGCCCTTGATCTTAGTCCCAGGGAGATATTCCTCAATTAACTTGGCTGTCGGTGTTTGAAAACGACTATTCTTGGCGGCAATATTAAAAACCTCATGACCATTAACATNAGCCTCAACCGCAAGCTTACAAGNTTCTGCCGCGTCACGGACATCGACATAACTCCAAAAAGTCCCGAGNCGTTCACCCGGTTTAGCCCATCGCTTCGGCAGGCTCTCATAACTCAAATCAAAATTGATACCAGCAAAACGCAAGCTGACAACCGACAGATCATGAGTACTAACGTATGANTCCGCCATTTGTTCGCCGAAAACTTTTGAAAACGCGTATGGGTCTTTTGGCGCAAGCGGATGGGTTTCATCAAGTGGCAGATATTCGGGGTTCCATATTTCTTGCGCGTAAGTAAAACCATACGCCGCAACACTCGAGGCATGAACAATTCTGCGCACACCCATATCCGATGCTGCTTTAAATACATTGTACGTCGCCGTTACATTATTTCGAAATACCTCGGCATCAGCTGCCACAAATGGTGCCTGGTGNGCGGCNAGGTGNATAACGGCATCAGCNCCNCTGCACGCTTCATAGAGATCACCAGTTTGNTTGAGGTCGGCGATCCAACTCTCACAGATACGCTCCTGCGGCGCAACAACATCGAGATTTAATACTACATATCCAGCATCAGTGAGGACATCTAAAGCTGCGCGACCAAGATTTCCACTACCTCCCGTCACTACGATTTTTGAATTCANCACGCCCACACCNTTATTCTGGTCGCAAACCTACAAAAGAGTCTAATTTTACCAGTCCGTCGGAATTTTCTTCTAACCGCAGCGCCTTGGGTTCGTTGCCCTCTAATGTCGCGGCAATAGACTCCCTTACCATCTTACGCAGCATTATTATGCCGCGATCCGAAGTGCCAAGATGTTCTTGTCGATCACCAAGTAGTTTTTGAGTGCCCTGGGTTACAATATCTTCCTCACGGACATTTCCTCGGAACGGCATTAGGGGTCTTTTATCGTAGGGTTTACGGTTGTCTTTTGGCTCTTCACGCTTGCGCATCGCCTTAAGATGTTCAAAGAAATTTTTATCCGGCCCCGTATAGTAATCTACTGTGAACATCATGAAACTGCAGTCGTCTTTCGGCGTCATGAACATAAAATGTTCAAAATCCGAACCTTTATTCATCAATTTCTCTGGATCTTCTTTGCCATGAACAAATTCTGTATCCCCGACTTGTAATATGCTTGGAAAGCCCAGGCTCATCTCATCAACCACAACACCTTCTTTATCAAGTGCGGACTTAGACATCACAATTTTCATTCCATAGGGTGTTTCGACAGGCTCAAAATCTGGCGGATCTTCCACACTAAAAAATCGATCGCCCCAGGTTTGATCGCCGTAAGCGCTGGCGCCATGAAGAATCCATACATGTACCGGGTCAGCACTATTTTCATAAAAATTAAACCAGTTATAATCAAAATGTCTCACGGGTTCGATCTGACGGATGCCACCATGATCAATAAGCGGTGAGTAGTTTGGAAGCGGCGGAGGCTCGTCTGGTTCTGGTCCCAAATAAGCAAAGATCAACCCACCCAACTCCCTCACCGGATAAGAGATGTGTCGGACCTTAGCGCAGAATTCTTTGCCATTTTTTTCTGAAGGCTGTTCGAGACATTTGCCATCTGCGTCATATAGCCAACCATGATATGGGCAACGAATACCCCCCTTTTCTATATCACCATATTCCAGTGACGCACCCCGATGCGCACA
>NHFY01000050.1 GCA_002170165.1 Flavobacteriales bacterium TMED123 | reverse complement strand
CCTTAAGATGTTCAAAGAAATTTTTATCCGGCCCCGTATAGTAATCTACTGTGAACATCATGAAACTGCAGTCGTCTTTCGGCGTCATGAACATAAAATGTTCAAAATCCGAACCTTTATTCATCAATTTCTCTGAATCTTCTTTGCCATGAACAAATTCTGTATCTCCGACTTGTAATATGCTTGGAAAGCCCAGGCTCATCTCATCAACCACAACACCTTCTTTATCAAGTGCGGACTTAGACATCACAATTTTCATTCCATAGGGTGTTTCGACAGGCTCAAAATCTGGCGGATCCTCAATACTAAAAAATCGATCGCCCCAAGTTTGATCGCCGTAAGCGCTGGCGCCATGAAGAATCCATACATGTACCGGGTCAGCACTATTTTCATAAAAATTAAACCAGTTATAATCAAAATGTCTCACGGGTTCGATCTGACGGATGCCACCATGATCAATAAGCGGTGAGTAATTTGGAAGCGGCGGAGGCTCGTCTGGTTCTGGTCCCATATAAGCAAAGATCAACCCACCCAACTCCCTCACCGGATAAGAGATGTGTCGGACCTTAGCGCAGAATTCTTTACCATTTTTTTCTGAAGGCTGTTCGAGACATTTGCCATATACGTCATACAGCCAACCATGATATGGGCAACGAATACCCCCCTTTTCTATATCACCATATTCCAGTGACGCACCCCGATGCGCACAATGTTGGCCAAGTAAGCCCATACGTCCATCGCCATCACGGAAAAGGACTAGCTCTTCATCCAAAATCTTCACGGCCAACGGGATATCATATAATTCAGAAGACAGTGCGACTGGCATCCAATAGCGTCTCAGCCATTGGCCACCTGGTGTCTCTGGGCCGACATAGGGAATATCTTCATTGGTAATCTGCATAGTTAATGCAACTTAATCAAAAAAAATTTAGTTTAAAACGCCGACATCGACATAAACTTGACGCATCACCGCGATGGCTTCCTCTGGTAAGGGAGCGGTTTCCCATCGTGGAAACCTTTTTACAGGCAAACCCCGGAGCCTAAAGGTTTCAGCGATTGTGCCCCGACCATATTTTTTCTGTGTCGAAATAAACATTTGGGTCACCTGGGTAACCTTTGCCTGCGCTTCGGCAGCCTTCCCGTATTCCTTAGCAATCAGAGCTTCATACAACTCCACCGTCAATTCGGGTACCGAGCTAGTCGGCGGATTAATCATCCCGGACACCCCAAAGGGTACCAGGCCAAAAAGATCGGCGTTCCCCGTAAAAACGGACACATCATCAGGAAACTTTTTAACGTAATCCTCCATCGCGCCATCCCCATAGGAGACCTTAATTCCGCGGATAGTGGGCACCGCCTCTTTAAGTTTCAAACCAAAATCGGGGGAAATCGAAATACCGCAATATTTGGGGTTCTCATAAATAAAAATAGGGAGGGTGCAGGCCTCCGCTACCTTACGATAATGTTCAAGAACCGCTGACGGAGGCGCATCACAATAATAATAAGGCGGGATCACGCCAATAGCGGATGCACCAATCTCCTGCGCGTGCTGAGCAAGGGCTACAGTCGTTGGAGTATCGGCGCACCCCACATGAATAATTACCGGCACCCTGCCTTTAGCCTGTTCCATTATGATCTCAGCCACAATACGGCGCTCCCTTTCAGATAGAGCAGGCCCCTGGCCAGAGGAGCCGAGCGCAAACAGTCCTTGGACGTTCGCGGAGAAATAAAAATCAACCAGCTGCCCTAGCGTGTCTAAATCTATTGAACTGTCATCGTGAAACGGCGTTATAACGGGTATCAGGATGCCTCTATACATCTCGTCATCCTCCTAGTTTTCATACCGTAAGCCCAAAAAATATTAAATATTTACTACCGGAAACAGGGTAAATAGGAAAGTTACCGAAATAATTACTCGGCCGCTGCCACCTTACTATCGCGCCCCAAACGAAAACCTTCATACCCAGCTGCAGCGAACGCCTCACATTTTTGGCGATAAGCGCCAACACCACCGATATAAGGCATAAACAAGCGTGGCTTGCCGGGAATGTTGGCTCCCATGTACCAGCTGTTAGCCTTAGGGAAAAGAGTTTGATTGGCGACCTCCTGCACATGATCTACCCAGTCATCCTCAGCTTTAAGCTCAGGCTCAATAGTGGAAACGCTATGCTCCCGTAAATAAATCAGCGTATCAGTAACAAATTCTACGTGCTGTTCGATAGAAGTCAGCATATTACTTTTGACCGACGGACTTCCCGGACCGGTGATTGTGAACAGATTAGGGAAGCTCTCTGACATGAGCCCGAGATAAGTTCGCGGTCCGGCATGCCATTTTTCTTTTAGGGTCATGCCACCCCTACCCTCTATATCGATCCTNANCAATGTACCAGTCATCGCATCAAAACCGGTGGCAAAGACTATGCTATCAAATGTAAANGAACGCCCGCCAGTTTCTAANCCAGTCGGAGTGATNCGATCAATAGGCGTNCTGGAAATATCAATAAGATCAACATTATCGCGGTTATAGGTTTCGTAATAATTGGTATCAAGGCACAAACGTTTNGTGCCGATAGGGTAAGTTTTCGGAGAAAGTAATTCGGCAGTTTTCTGGTCNTTTACCGTGGCTGCGATGCGCCGCCTCACCCAAGAGGCNGCAGTTTCGTTCGCTTCAGCGCTGGTCAGCAGATCATTGTAGCTTTTTAGCAAGGTCATACCGCCCGCCGCCCAGCGTTCACGATAGGCTTCCTCTCGTTCCTCATCATTTACTTCTAANGCCGAAAGATCCAANGGAGCGACACTGCGAAGGCTGCCACTTGGGGACACACGCATATTAGCACGTTTCTCTGCGTAATTCTCTTTCCAACCCGCTTCATACTCATCAGTCATTGGCATGTTGCGCGCCGGCACCGTCCAGTGCGGCGTGCGCTGGAAGACTGTGAGATGACCAGCTTCCGACGCGATCACAGGAATTGACTGGATCCCGGACGAGCCAGTGCCAATGACACCGACCCGCTTGCCAGAAAAATCGACCTTTTCATGCGGCCAATTTCCAGTGTGATAGGTGTTCCCCTTAAANTCATCGATACCCATTATATTTGGCATGTTAGCAGTNGAAATACATCCGGTAGCCATAACGACAAACTGCGCCGTCAACGTCTCGTTTCTATCGGTCTCAACAGTCCAACGNTTAGCANCCTCATCAAAACGTGCAGCGGTTACTGAGGTGCCAAATGTGATATCCTTGCTGAGATCAAACCGCTCAGCTACATGCTGAAGATAGGCAAGAATTTCCGGCTGGGAGGAGTATTTCTCTGGCCAGCGCCATTCCTGCTGTAAATCTTCATCAAACGAGTAGGAATATTGCATACTCTCAACATCGCACCGGGCNCCTGGGTAGCGGTTCCAATACCAAGTCCCGCCNACATCATCGCCTCGTTCAAAACACCGCGCCGTAAACCCGTGTTTGCGCAACAAATAAAGTAGGTAGAGACCAGAAAAACCGGCCCCAACAACAACGGCATTGACAGTATTCCGTCTCGACATAAAACGCTCCCAAACGTTCATCCAAGCGAACCATGTGAAGTAAAAATATGCAAGGTTCTGTTGGTTCCTTGCNATCCTTTACNGATTGCGTCAGGCTTCCCTCCACTAAGACCCTACAGAGGAAGAAAGCCAATGGCTACGATGCTGAAGCAGCCTTCGGGCCAAACCTATAAATCCGACAATATCACTCCTTTGTCACGCCTCGATCTCCCGGGTGGCGGGCAGGTTACAATCGAGGGCAACTACGCTTATGTCGGCTATATGTACGGGCCAGAAGGCACATCAATCCTGGATATTTCCGATCCGCGCGACCCTAAAGTGATCTGGACGACNAAACTNGATAACCCCCAGGCTCATTCGCACAAGGTGNGGGTTGTTGGGGATATAATGGTGACCAATTNTGAACAACGGCCACGCGCTGGTATTCGCATGACTAAAGATTATGAAGATCACGGCGTAAAATTATGGAATATCAAAGATAAATCTAACCCTAAACTGATCAATTATCACAAGACCGGCGGTCGTGGNGTGCACCGGTTCGATATGGATGAGAAATATCTCTACCTCTCCACTGAAATGGACGGTTTTCTAGGCCATATTTTAGTAATCTATGACTGGAGTAATCCAGAAAAACTCTATGAGGTCTCTCGTTGGTGGATCCCAGGTCAACATATCGCCGGACATGAAGAGCCAGGCCCATTAAAACGTGAACATCGGTTACATCATGCNCTGCGCTCTGGTGATAAACTCTACGCCGGCTTGTGGATGNCTGGCTTTGCCATCATCGATATCAGTGATCTTGGGGCGCCTAGGACACTCGGCACCTACGATCCACATCCGCCAGAAACCGAACCCAGTCATACTTTGTTGCGCTTTCCCTTTCAGATTGACGGGCGCGATATTGCGCTTGGTGTTGATGAAGAACGTGCTAACCGGCACGAANCTAAAGGCAAACCACATGCCCCGCTTTATGTTTTCGATGTGACTAACCCCACGAAGATGGAATTACTCTGCACTTATCATGTATCAGAAAATGGTATGCCATATACCGGGAATGACATACGTTTNGGAGCTCACCAGTTTCGAGAAAAATTTGATGANACNCTNGCCTATGTCACTTGGTTTGCTGCAGGGTTACGGATAATTGATATCGCCAAACCACACCAACCCGAGGAAGTAGCCTTTTTCATTCCAGAGCCGGGTACCGGATATAATGCCCCGCAAACTAACGATGTGGAGATGGATCATCGCGGGTTGCTCTATATCACAGACAAGGCCCGCGGCTTTGATGTAATCGACTTCAAACGNTANTCGTTANTCTGATTTAGCCTTGTAAATTTAGTCGGCAAGATCCGAAACCTTGACCTTTTGGNGCAAAGGCGCTGATCATATGCACGACNTTCTAAAATTATATTATCTCTGGGGACGCACTGATGGCTAAACAACCGGCTGGTATTGGATTTGTTGAATGTGACGTCTACAGATCGGCCACGAATTATGGCAGGCACAGTGATACGCCGCATAGTCATAACCCTCGCCAGANAGTCTCGATTAATGGCAAACGGATTACGACGGTTGATATTCACGCNCATTGCGCAGTCCCNGNNGCCNTGGCGATCCTAGATCAAAATTGTGAAAAGGATACACTCCTAATGTCAAATCCATCGGACCGCATCGCGGCGATGGATGCCCAGGGCATCGATATCTCTGCGCTAAGTATAAATCCATATTGGTATCACGCTAGTCGAGATGAAGCGGCAGAGCTTATTCAAATTCAGAATGAAGCTCTCGCCGAAATTTGTGCTGTNACACCTGATCGCTTCGTTGCATTTGCCACTATAGCTCTGCAATACCCGGACCTCGCCGTAAAACAGATTGAGTATGGAATTAAAAACCTTGGATTACGTGGCGTCAGCATCGGCTGCGAGGTTGAAGGTGATGAACTTGCAAACTCGAAATTTGATCCAGTCTGGGCCAAATGCGAGGAACTCAACCTTTTAGTCTTTATGCACCCTAAGGGAACGCCAAACATGGTTGCCGGGGGACGGCTTGCTGGNANTGGTGTTTTGCAAAACACTATTGGGAANCCACTCGATACTACAATCGCGTTATCGCATCTCATTTTTGANGGTACACTGGANCGTCATCCTGGCTTAAAAATCTGTGCCGTACACGGTGGTGGCTATTTTGCATCCTACGCCCATCGTTCCGATGCCGTGATCAAAACCTTTCCTGACCGGGTCGGCCCATTGCCAAAAAAACCTCCCACGGAATATCTCAAAGACGGCCAACTTTTCTTTGATACAATTGTTTTTGANCCTGAAGCTTTGAGGTTTCTAATNGNGCAAACGGGNGCNGATAAGATTATGATNGGAACAGACTACCCCTACGGATGGACAGANACAGAGGTTGAACTGGTAATGNNTACCCCTGGNTTANCGGACGAAGANCGTATCGCGATCCTCGGNGGCACNGCTAAAAAACTTTTAGGTTTACANGAGACTATATCTTAGGAAGCCCTGCCGTTAGAAAAAAATACCTCATCCAGNAAAATACCCCGGTCATCGTAAATCGACCACAAACCATCTTTTAAGCCGTTTTTAAAACTACCTTTTTTAAAAATCTGCCCATTTTCATAATACATTGTAATACAACCGTCTGGGCGCCCATCTTTAAACTCGCCTTCATAATGGACTTGGCCGCTCTGATAGAATTGTTCCCAGGGGCCATCAAGTTTTCCATCTTTGTACGTCATTTTCTTGTACATCTGACCCGACATGTAATACTTAACACCATCATCTTGCTGGGTTTTTGTTTTGCAATGTTTGGAGTTTTTATTCATTTTTATGAGTNNCTTAATTGTACATTACTTTTAAATCANAGTTNTCATTTCTTGACNAAAAAATTNAAGATAAGTCCTAAGTAGCAGCGGCTTTTGGGGTTATGTCATAACTAAGATCAATCCAGAGCATATCAAAACGCCATAAGTTACCTTTGCAAACCAGTCTGCTGGTGCAATTTTGAACAAAAATTGTCCCAAATAAATCCCTAGNGTNAAAATTGGAAAAATCAACACCGCCCGCAACAAACTGTCCTCATTATAAACACCGTGCGCGGCTAGGCCAACAATCGAGAAAATTAGCGTAAAACAAATTGCCGTTAAAACATTAGCTCTTATGAGCCCAGGCTCAGATGCAGAGTTATGAAAATATATAGCAGAGAGTGGAAATGCCGGCACGCCAAAGGAACCGGTAATTGCTCCCGCAACAGAGCCCGTCGCGATCCCCACTAATTTTCTGCGTTTCCCTGCGTAGCGGTAACCNAAAATCATAAACACGGTAATCAGCAGGATAAACGCNCCCATCCCGCGTCGAATAAAAGAAGGGTCAGCTGAAACTAAAAAAAAGATACCAAGTTGCATGGTGATACCGCTAGGNACTAAAACCGGCAAAATTTCTTTCCAGTCAGCTTTTTTCATGGCACGTGGGAATATTTGCAACTGAGATGTGAGCATCAGGATTGCTACGATGCTAAAGGCTGTGACNGGACCAAACAAAAGTGCGAAAAATGGTACCGCGAAGAGCGCGCCTCCAAAACCAGCGTAGCCTTGAATTATTCCACTGGGCAAAGCAACACATACCGCAAGNAAAAGACTCATCGTCCAAATACTATTCAAATCATCCAAAAGAACATCCATAAAGAAACTATCGCANGGAAATGGGAATTCTAAACTTAGATTGACGAAAATTAAGCAACGGGCCAATCCAAAGCCCTGCAGAGGGCTAACCCCATGATCTGTTCAAGNTCCGCAGAGGAGAGACAATCGATCTCTTCAGTAAAATGCCTTACACATTGAGAATAGGTTCCACCAACAACGCCGAGGATCCGGGAAAGGTCAGTACCCCAATAGCATCTCTCCGGTCCGAACGCTTCAACAAGGTCTCGCACATACTCTTGAAGATTTTTGTAAGGGTAAGGTTCCGTAGTCTTTGCGGGCAAGCTCGATAGCTTAACCGAAATATTAGAAAATCTTGCTAAGCCAACAGTTCCAGCAACATAAGGCCGACAATCATCGTCTTTAGTGCCCCCCGGAACTCCCATATGGTCAAGTATCAGCCTTAAATTAGGGAATGTTTGAGCAATCTCGGCAACCTGAGGGGCAAATTTTGCAGCATGTATCATTGTGGGAACCCCTAACTCTTCAGCAAGCGGCCAATACCAGTCAGCTGTGCCGTCAAACAACCACGTTGCCTCTTCCTTACGAAAAAATGTCAGGCGTACCCCTTTTGCAGCCGGTATATCTTGTAATTTATAAAGCACCTCTTTCCCAACTTTTGGGTTGAGCAATGGAACCCGGCTTATTAAGCCAAATCGATCAGGATATTTCTCTGCAGCTTCTAATCCTAAGTCGTTGCGATCCATGTCCCAAGTGGGTGGCACAATTAGTGCCCGGTGAACCCCCGCCTCATCCATCAAATTNTTTAGTTCTTCGTAACCAATAGGTTCTTGGCGATGCCCCATTTCGCGCACCAACTCCCTGCCTCCGGGTGCCCAGGGCCTCTTTTCAGTCTCCTTTCCCCAAATATGAACCTGTGAGTCGCAGATAAACATCTTAATCTCTTAGGATAGGCTTTATTATTTGCTGCATCCAGCTAACAAATCTGCACTTTATATGGTTTTGGGTCGACGCCCCATACAGTTGTCCGACGTAATAAACGTCGTTCGCCTTCAGAAAAATCAGTGCGAGCATGGTTAAGACACNGGTTATCCCAGACTACAAAATCTCCCGGCGTCCAAACATGCTCATAAACAAATTCAGGTCTCTCGAGATGATCAAATANTTTCTGCAATACTTCATTACTTTCATCTTCCGGCAGCTCAACAATTTTGGAAGTCATTAGACGACTAGCATAAATAGCAGGCTTTCCAGTTTCCTCATGGGCTACAATTAGAGGATGTTGACGCAAACCGCTCAGCGAGCGGGTCTCCTCATCTTGATTATTATTTGCGTAATACATGTGCTCAGCGTGACAATTTTCTAGTTTCGATTTAAGAANTTTTGGCAATGCTTCATAGGCTTTCGCAGTATTAGCGAATAGGGTGTTACCNCCAGACGAAGGGATTTCCATCGCNTACAGCAGGGTGTAGCGATAGGGGCGTTTCGCATAGGCACCGTCAGAATGGTAGAGCATCTCGCCGTCCGGCAAAGAGCCAATCGTCTTGCCGTCCTCTCTAATATTACTGATAAGCATCGTTCCAGGATGCGAAACCCGTCCCTTCTCAGACCAGCCGACNTTCCGACTGCGTGTACCTNGTTCACCAAATCTTTGAGTATATCGAACTTGGTCTTCCTCAGATAAATCTTGTCCGGGAAATACCAATACATGATGGTCAAGCCAAGCTTGATGAACTTTAGAGAACGTAGTCGCATCCATTTCCTGGGACAAATCAATGTCAATAATCCGAGCGCCAGCCGCGTGCGAAATTGGCTCTACTTTCATCACTCCCTCATACACAGACCACTGTAAAACTAGGCTAATTCAANCTGAGTTTTTTCNTTATAAGATTCTAAAGCAATGGTTAATTCCGGGCAAGATTGGGTATTTAACGTTATCCGCAGAGGAGNANACTCAAGTGCATTTNATTTTTTTGCCNGGNATACCTTTTGCTTGGGTTCCGAAGTAAAGAACAGGTAGATTTTTANCGTGAGAATGGTTANNTCGCGCNGTTTGACGTCATTGAGACTTCGGATGNCGAGGCNATGTGNAATGACNTGAGCANTTTTTTTAACNTAAGGGAGGCATTAAAGAATNGGNAATAATCGTTACGGGACACCTATGCTTTCNGCGTTCATTTGAATTTTCTAGGTATCCTAAAATTCTCAACGCCCTTCCACAGTTAGTCTTNAGAGATGCCACCAAAATTCTTTTCGATCAGCTTCAATTCTTCTGCCCCCTGCTGGCTATAAAATTTACGCATTNCATCCACCCGCGGCTGCCCGTTTAGNAATTCTGAGTAGCTTCCTGTTTTTTTCAATGCCTCCAATAACGATAACTGATTGCATAACGCAGCTATCTGCAAAGCCCCGGGAATAACCGCGCAGCTGGCGCCAGCCTCTTGATATTGAGGTAACGTCATTCCCTGCGGGAGGACGCCAAACATTGGTTTCCCAGCTATTTGACTTAATTCTTTAATTTGTTCGGGCCCTCTTACTGAAAGCCATGCACCATCGGCACCAGCTTCAACGCAAGCGGCGACCCTTTCCT
>NHFY01000049.1 GCA_002170165.1 Flavobacteriales bacterium TMED123 | reverse complement strand
AATTTTTGGAATCTTTCTTTTTGTTAATCTAGTAATTGGAGCCCTGCTACTAAAAATGTTTAATTTAGAGATTGGGGCCTTCCTGCCGGCGCTTTCATTTCCTAACAATGGGAATATGGGTCTTCCGCTTTGTTTGTTCGCATTTGGTGATGTTGGACTGGCGCTTGGGATTAGTGTCTTTGTCTTGATGTCGACAGCGAATGTAACCATTGGTTTTGCGTTTGCGTCAGGTAAATGGTCGCTGGCTTCGATGTTTAAGACCCCTTTTCTCTGGATTATTGCAGCGGCCTTAATTTTTATGGTGACAGAGACTACACCGCCACGGTGGGTCGCTAATACGGCTGAAATTATTGGTGGGATGTCCATCCCGCTTATGCTCGTTGCTCTCGGCGTTTCGTTGTCCCGATTAGAAGTTAGTAATTTCAAGCAAAGTTTTTGGCTCGCTTTGGCACGGCTCGGGATGGGTTTTGGCCTTGGCATCCTTCTTGCGATCATTTTCGAATTAGAGGGTGCGGCCCGTGGTGTCTTGATCCTCCAGTGCGCCATGCCAACAGCCGTAATGAATTATCTTCTGGCAGCACGCTTCGACCGCCAAGCAAGTGGCGTCGCTGGTATCGTGGTTGTCTCAACTTTTGTGTCGCTAGCAACGCTACCTTTTTTAATGCTTTTTGTCTTGTCGGGTTAGTGATTTGGCAATCTTGGCAGAACTTGCCGCTATCGTCCTACCGGTATTCTTTTGCGCCGGCATCGGGCTTTTTTGGACCCGAACGGGGCACAAATTCGACTCCGATCTCGTGGCGACGTTGGTCTTTAAGATCGCGGTGCCGTGTCTCATCATTGCCACGTTTGGCAAGATCAAGCTCGAATTTTCTGTAATTGCCGAAATCGCGCTCGCGGCAACGATAATTTACCTAGTGACAGCGTTGATCGCCGCCATCGTTCTCCGGTTGTTTTGTCTACCCTTCCCGGCCTACTTGCCTTCAATGATTTTCCCACGGGTTGGGAGCATGGGATTGCCGGCCTCGCTTTTTGCTTTTGGCGAAAAAGGTCTAGCTCTAGCATTGGTATTCTTCACGCTTGGGGCTGTCGGCACATTTACGGTAGGTGCGGCGATCGCGTCGGGTCGTTTTTCACTAGGCAAGCTGGCGCGTGAACCAGCTTTATGGGCTGCGGTAATAGCGATGATTTTGATGTGGTTTGATATTTCACTACCAAAATGGATCTATGATTCGACAAAGCTACTGGGTGGTATGGCTTTCCCACTGCAATTGATCGCACTTGGATGCTCTCTTGGTCGTTTCCAGGTTTCGTCCCTACCTCGGGGCATCGGGCTTGGTTTATTTAGGCTTGGCGTAGGCTTTTTGATAGGTTGGAGCGTCGCTGAATACTTTGCGCTTGAAGGAATAGTCAGGGCCATTGTGATATTGCAAAGCAGTATGCCAGTCGCAGTTTCCAATTATCTGTTTGCCGTCATCTATAAGCGCGAGCCAGAAGAAGTTGCTAGCATGGTATTGATTTCTACTGGTATGTCTGTTGTTACCCTACCGCTTCTGCTGCTGTATCTTTTATAGGGTTAGTGGGTTACTGAGCCACCATCAACGCAAAGCACCTGGCCCGTAATAAAGTCAGAATCCTGTGATAATAAGAATATTGCGGTCCCAACCAAATCTTCTGGTTGTTCTGCTCTTTTAATACAACGGCCAGCAATATTTGCGTCAAAATGTTTTTTCGAAAATTGGCCTTCATTAATTACGGCCTCGCTTTCGGTCAGGCCAGGTGCAATGACGTTAATACAAATATTATCTTCGCCAACCTCCCGTGCCATCGCCCTGCTGAGAGCAATAATTGCACCCTTTGACGTGACATAGTGTAGCTGCATCGGGGTTCCCTTAAATACCGTGCCTGAGGCAATATTGATAATCTTGCCATAACCCTGCCCGCGCATAACCTTAACGACGGCACGGGACACCTGCCAAACTCCTCGGACATTGATTCGCATGACATTATCAAATTCATTAATATCAATATCTTCAAACCGCTGTCGCAGTAGTTTGCCGAAAAGTGCGGCATTATTTATTACCCCGTCAATGCGCCCGTACTTATCGACTGTCTGCGATACCATCTCCGCTATTTGGCCTTTATCGGTGACGTCAGCGATAATCCCTATTGCGACTCCACCTTTTTTTGTGATTTCTTCAACTAGCGCGGATGTATCGCCAACGTCATTGACCACGACGTTGGCACCTTCTTCTGCCAGTCCACGGGCATAGGCGGCGCCGATACCTTGTGCAGCACCGGTAACAATTATTGTTTTTCCATCAAGCTGTCCCATTNGCGTGCNCCCTATTCAAAAATGTTGNGATTATTCTTGGAATTGCGCGGNAGTCCGTCAAGGGCTCNATNTTCTNGACGTCTTCTNATATGGCATAACTATTAATTTTTCTCTTTGATTGGTATAGAGATTAATTATGGGACATAAATTNACGCGCTATGCCATTATTTGGTCTTTGCTTCTCGCGACAGTTTTTGTTGCCGATAAATTTATTCNCGATGTTTTGTTAACTGGTGACGAGCCGCGCGCGGTAACACCNCGTGGATCATTCTCCGACTTGGAAAAAAGTACGGTGGAGTTGTTTGAGGCTACGGCTCCTTCGGTGGTCTATATTTTNACCAAAGGTGACCCCCGCTCTGGTGGTCAGAATGAAAGTAATGGCGCTGGCTCAGGGTTTATTTGGGATCGGGCAGGACATGTCGTAACTAACCATCACGTCATCGCCGGGGCTAACCAAATAGCTGTTCGTTTGGAAAATGGGGAGGTNGTTGCAGCAAAGTTTGTCGGCTCCACTCCGGATTATGATCTCGCGGTTGTTCGCTTGACAGGGACACGTTCAGGCCGCGAACCAATTCCGCTCGGCGATTCCAAGTCGCTAAAAGTTGGTCAGTCAGTCTTCGCGATTGGTAATCCTTTCGGGTTAAGTAGAACGTTAACCTCGGGAATTATNAGTGCTCTAAATCGCCGGCTTCNCACATCTAATAATNGTGAAGTTGGTGGTGTAATCCAAACGGATGCGGCAATTAATCCTGGTAACTCTGGNGGCCCGCTTGTTGANTCAGCTGGTCGTTTAATTGGTGTAAATACAGCAATAATTTCAGGCTCNGGGGCATCCGCGGGNATTGGGTTTGCTGTGCCTGTAGATGTCGTAAACAGGATTGTCCCGCAGCTTATAAAGAACGGNCGTGTNCCCAGACCNGGTATTGGCATTACTGTTTTGCCAGAAGAGATTGCGGCGCGTTTAGGTGTTAATGGNTTGATAATTGCAGATGTTTTTCCGGGAACATCTGCAGCCAACGCTGGCCTTGTGGGTGTGGTTAACGGTCAACGGATAGGTGATGTGGTNACCCAGGTAAATAGTGTGCCNGTGAAAACATTGGCAGAATTCGCAACAGAGCTTCGCAAGGTAGGGATTGGGAATAANGTAGACTTAACNATNGAGCGGAACTCNGTTTTGCGCCGTGTNNTTGTNGAAGTTATGGANATTTCNTAATTATTNAAATTNGNTCGCAAATCAGACGGTTGATTTTACGAGAAGCTGGCCTAAACTTCCCTNAANCAAACTCGCTATGAAAANAGAGANAANAAAGGAGCCTNGTATGTTTCCGCGCAACTTCTGGTATGTCGCNGCATGGGATACAGAAATTCGCAGGCAGGAATTGCTTCGCCGAACAATTTGTAACGAGCCCATAGTTTTTTACCGNCGCACTGATGGNTCNCCGGTTGCNCTCGAAGACCGATGCTGCCATCGCCATATGCCGCTCTCTGATGGTGTTTTGAAGGGAGATAATGTTGAATGTCTNTATCANGGGCTCACATATGATCCNTCAGGTACCTGCNTTCATATTCCCAGCCAGGCAAATATTCCGCCCGAAGCTAAAGTTCGCAGCTATCCNGTTTTTGAGAAACACCATTGGATNTGGATTTGGATGGGAGAGCCNGAGCTTGCTAATTATGATGANATTGAAGATTTTCANTGGCTTGATGANCCNGATTGGAGGGCTAANGGAGAGAAGCTCGATTTGCCTGGAAATTATCAGCTTNTNACCGANAATCTTCTNGATTTAACGCATCTTCAGTTCGTNCACCCGACAACTTTGGGNACTGATGCTATAGCNTCAAANCCNATAAAGACNGANCGAGAGGGTGATTTAATCCGTGTTACTCGNTTTATTCCGGATAGCCCNGCNCCGCCGTTTNTTCANAAGGCAGGCGGCTTCANTCCAGAAGAACATATNGATCGTTGGCAAATTATTGAATTCACGCCACCNGGCTTTGTNCGNCTTGATGTTGGNGGGGCNCGGGCAGGNACCGGTGCCTTTGAGGGNGATAGATCNCATGGCGTATCCATGCGNAATCTGAACGCAATTACACCTGAAACTGATACGACAACACATTACTTTTGGGCGCAGGCACACAACTTCCAAATTGATGACCCTACGGTCACGGAACTGGTTTTTCGTCAGGTTCATACAGCATTCCTAGAAGATCTTGCGGTCATCGGGTCGCAACAGGGTAACCTTGAAGCCTTCGGTGAAGGCCTGCCCGAGCAGATTGATTTTAATCAGGACGCCGGCGGAATTCAGGCGCGCCGTGTGATTGACCGCATCTTAAAGGGAGAGGCTAACGGGTCTAGGATCCGAGCAACTGCCTAGAAGGATTTGGTTAGATTTGTCGTGTTAGTATAGTCGGATTTCTTAAGGATGGTTTTCCGTGGTTCAGTAGCTGTGTTTTATCTCTTTAAGATGTAAAGGGTTTAGATACGAGTCATCACGCTTAAATATTGGTGATAATAAAAAACCGGATGCCCTAAGACACCCGGTCTAAATTCTTTTNATTCTTNAAATTTTANCGTCGATCACCAAACAGATGCAGCAACATAATGAACAAATTAATAAAATCGAGGTAGAGCCGAAGCGCGCCAGAAATNGCTAGTTTGCCGGNNGTCTCTTCGTCNTGATATTCGTCATATTCATTCTTNATATTTTGTGTATCATAAGCGGTTAGCCCAACGAANACGAGCACNCCAATCACGGAAATNGCAAAATGCAAAGCTGANCTTTGNAGAAAAATATTGACNANNGAAGCTACAATNATTCCAATTAGGCCCATNATTAAAAAAGANCCNAACTTGGAGAGATCTTTCTTAGTNGTGTAGCCGTAAAGGCTCATCGCCGCGAAAGTGCCNGCAGAAATAAAGAATACNCGGGCAATACTTTGTCCAGTAAAGGCCATGAAGATAGTGGCCATTGAGACNCCCATTAGTCCCGCATAAACCCAAAATGTAGTCTGTGCTGTTGTAAACGACATNGAATGTAGCNTGGCACTCAGGAAAATCACTAAACCTAGCGGGGCGAGCATTACTACCCACTTTAATGGGGTGTTAAAAAGTGTGTTTCCTAGCTGTGTTAGACTGGTGATTTGTCCGAAATCATTCATATTGACCGACATCTGTGCAATTAGAANTGCTATAATGCCGGTTAAAGCCAGACCCGATGCCATATAGTTNTATACACGCAACATATAGGCCCGAAGGCCCTCATCATANGCTGCTTGATCAACAGANGTGNCGGTANANNNAGCNTTGCGCNGNGTTCCGAATGCCATATTAAACCTCATTTAATNGGTAGAAAAACTTGANGTNAGTATGGTGATTGATCNCTAGAAATCAAGNCTTACTGTATTCAGGACCNAAATTATAATTTATTCATTTCGGAGGAGCGGNGCNGGNTTCTGTCCTAATGCCTTCCAAGTACCTAAAAGNGTAATACATATCATAAAAATNGCAGCCCCTATAGCTGTTATCGCCACGGTCCCAGCAACGGGTAACCATTCTGNTCGCATGATGTATTCCAGAATAGACCAACCTGCGAAAGTGCCAAGGCCCGCNGCGAGCAATGCGGTTGAAAGAGCTAACAAACCGTATTCAAGCAGAAGGATAAGAAAAATATCTCGTCGGCGTGCGCCAAGAACTTTNAGTACGACGGATTCATATATTCTTCGCTGATGTTCGGCTGCGACGGCTCCNGCAAGGACAAGCGTGCCGGCTAAAATAGTGATCCCAGTGGTAGCCTGAATGGCTCCTGCAATACGTTCCATCAACTCGCTAACAGCCTTTAGAATATCGCGTACTCTGATAGCGCTGATATTAGCAAATTTCGTGGTAATGGCATTTTCCACCGCGGTTTCGTTTTTTTGGTCGAGCCGGATAGCAGCAATGTGGGTTTGTGGTGCGTTCTGAATTGAACCAGGTGAGAAAACCATNACAAAATTGACNCGTAAAGTGCGCCAATCAATTTCCCTTAAATTAGCGATTTCAGCGGTGATCGGTCGTCCTAAGACGTTAACGGTGATCGTATCTCCGATGTTTAGGTTCATNGCGGCTGCGGCCCCTGCGTCAAACGACACTAACGGTGGGCCAGCATAGTTGGGAGGCCACCANANTCCCTNCTTAATCTTGGCTCCAAGCGGAGCTTTTATTGACCAGGTCAATCCACGGTCATTGCGTAAAACCCACGCTGAACTCGGTTCTACTTTAACTTGTGAAGCAGGAACCCCTTTAACGTGAGTTATTCGGCCNCTCAACATTGGTACGCGATTGATTTCTTTGATTGGNCTGGTTTCCAGCACCGTACGTTCAAATTCATCAATCTGATGCGGTTGAATATCAACAAAATAAAAGCCGGGGGCCTTGTTCGGCATNGTCTGGGTTATCTGCTTTGCGAGGTTGCCCTGAACTACAACGACGGCAATAAGAACTGTAAGGCCGAGGCCCATGGATAGGACTATATTAGCTGTTTGGGCACCGGGCCGGTGCAGATTGGTGAGCGCCATGCGGACCTTAGTTGATTTAATGCCGCTGGAAATTGCGGCGAGCTTCATAATTATTTTTCCAGCGCTAAAAAATAGCAAGAACGAGCCGGCGGCCCCGCCAAGAAACCCTATTGCAATCCTTTGATCGTGAGCGGTGGAGATGGCAAGAAATCCAAGAATGCTGATAGATAGCACGACAAGCCCAAAAATTTTCCAGCTTACTTGGGATGTTGCCGAAATTATTAGATTTCTAAATAAAACACCCGGCGCGACGGCGCAGGCGCGTGCTAATGGATATAAGGAAAAAGCGGTTGACACTAACACGCCATAACAGGCTGCTAGGAAAAGCGGTTGGGGATAAAATCCAGTTCGTAACGGTACGGGCAGTAAATCGGCTAGAGCTACTGCCGTGATTGCAGGTAGCGCTGCTCCAATACAAACTCCCAATAATATCGCGGCGGTTGTCATTATTGCTATTTCCGAGAGCCATATCATGAAAATCATACGCCGCTCAGCGCCAAGACATTTTAGTGTCGCTATAATATTTGTTTTACTAGCAAGGTAGCCGCGCACTGCGTTCCCAGCCCCTAGACCGCCTATAAGCAGCGCGGCAAGCCCAACTAAAGTAAGAAATTGCGACGTGTAGTTGATAAAGCGCTCGGTACTAGGGGCGGCGGCAGTACGATCACGTATGCGCCATTCGGCTTCTGGGAAGGTTTTGGTAAGTGTCTCCTTAAATGATACCAGAGATTTTTTTGGAGGAAGTCGAAGACGATACTCGTAAGAAATCTGTGTGCCCGGTTGGATAAGCCCTGTGGTCAGTAGGCTTTTTGCAGAAATTGTGAAGCGCGGCCCTCGGGTTATTGCTCTAATGCCGCCTATCCTATCAGGTTCGGATTGGATCACCGCATTAATTCTAAATTTTGTAGAACCAACGGTAACAATATCGCCAAGTTTAATATTAAGCCCCTCTAAAATTCGTGGCTCGACAGCGGCACCCCATGCCTGATTCCTATATGAGAGCGCGTGTTTAAGGTTTTTCTCACCAGTGAGTTCCAGAGTTCCATATAGGGGGTATGGACCATCAACAGATTTGAGGTTAACTAACATTCTAGAATTTGTGGCTGGGTTATTCGCCATTGATCGCATCGACGTCGTTCGCGCAAGTTTTCCGTGCGATTTTAGCCACTGAATCTTATCTAGTGATGCCGGGCGGTGGG
>NHFY01000048.1 GCA_002170165.1 Flavobacteriales bacterium TMED123 | reverse complement strand
GGAAAAGTAAAGGGAGTAATTTCTATGTTACGGGAAAAAATGATTGGGACCTGGCGTCTTGTAGGCTTCCGGTTTATCGAGGCCGACGGAACACAGGGAAAAGAAGAAGATGCCCCCACTGGCGGCCGGATGGAGTACACAGCAGAAGGGCATATGGCTACAGCGACACGTCAAGCTAATGGCGATTACTTCAGTTATTTTGGTGAATTTGAGCTTAAAAACGAAACGGTATTTCATCACATAGAGCTATCTGCTCATGCAAAACTGGAAGGAACTACCACAGTACGTGAGGTTTCTTTTGAAGGAGATAATTTGGTGTTGACCGCATCTCCGCCGGTTATGGGCGGTCCAGGAAGTAAGGCCTCACTAATCTGGAAAAAGATATGAGTCAGGCGGCAAGCTTACCGAGTCCATGAATAGTTTCGTTAATTCCAGCCATGCGCAGAGCCTTTCTGGTATTAATTTTCATAGTTTGAATTACCATTGTTCGCGTAAGAGAGCTAATTCTTCCATTTGTTTCTCATCGTTGCTGCCTGTGAATCGAATACACAAATGTTCCGCGCCTCCTTCTACAAAGTCATTAAGCCAATCTGTGACGCTCGCACGATCTCCGGCAACAGAATATTGTTCTCGTCGAATTTCTTCTGCAGGCCGCAGATAATAATTTTCTAGGTAGCTGTTTAGTTCAGAATTTGCCTCAGTGATATCGTCATTAATCGCTGCTGTTACATAGGCGGCTCCGGTAATATCTTTTGGNTTCCNTCCCGCTTCTTCAGCGTAACCCTTCAGCTCTATCCAACTCTTANTCCAATCTTTTCCGTTGCCGGGGCCCGAGGGGAACCAGCCGTCATAGTAACGGGCAGAGCGTTTAAGTGCTGCAGAGACACCGCCGCCACTCCAGATAGGGGGTCCGCCAATTGTTAGGGGAAGTGGAGCTAATTCTGCATCCTTAACATCCCACCGACCATCCCAATCCGTTTTTTTCCCACTCCATAAGGCACGGCAAAGCTTCGTTTGTTCCAGCATTGTNCCAATCCGTTTTTCAAAGGGTACTCCGGCGGCTTTGAATTCGTTTCTAATTGCTGGGACGTCTCGAGCTATCCCAATCCCCATAATGAAACGGCCTTCACTGATTTGGTCAATTGTGGCGACTTGGTGTGCAAGAAGTACGGGGTTACGTANCATGGGNAAAAGAACGCCCGTTCCAATTTTTATATTCTTTGTTCGGGCTGCGATTGCGGCGACCATGGATAGGGGTTCGTGGCGCGGCTTTGCGATTAAGGAGTCACCAATCCANACTGAATCAAGGCCTATATTATCAGCATGNTCGCCTAGTTTTAAAATNGGNCCGGTTTCATGTATACCAACCATCGCGCGTTCNCGGGTNGGCAGCAGGTATCCGAGACTTAAGGACATAATTTCACTNCCTTATTGNTAGTGGATGTGGGAGACGAAAATTAAGGGTGCCACTGGTAAATTGTCAACNAATCGAATTTTAAGAGATTTGGGTTCGCTTAATCTGCAAACCCTCGTAATATCCTCTAAGACATATTATCCCAAGGATAAATTAAATGGCGACTGATTATTGGCTTAATAAACTTTTATTCGACCTTCAAGGGCCTGAAGGAAAGGTTAGCTGGGCTCCCGAAAACCGGGAGGCCACTTTGGAANCNTATCCAGTCTCCTCAGAGGTTCGTCAGGCTCTTTTGGATGATAATTATGAGTATCTCTATCCAGTGACTAATCCCTACCTTATGAGATTTTTTTTATTAATCTGTGGACATGATGATAAAAAATCAATTGAGATCCTGTCATCCATTAATGTGAATGAGGAGAGGGCTCATGGCTAAATTGGTGGGGAGTTTTGCGGCAGGACATGCNCCAAATGTTGCACGATTATGGGATAGTATGGCTATCGAATCGAGGGAATGGCTGACTACGCATTACGATGANATGGGCCGGCGTCTGAAGGCCCTTGATCCAGACGTTTTAATAATTCATTCGACAGATCACTGGGTTAACTTTTTNTTAGACAATATACCTGCATTCTGTGTAGGTATNGGCGAAGATCATGGGGGGCCGCCAGAGCCCTTTATGNAGCCTGTTTTTCCTCATGAGTCCCTTTGTGGACANCCAGGGTTGGCAGNCCACATCCTGGAATTNGCGCTCAATGCGGATTTCGACCCTTCTTATTCAATGAAACTCAAACTCGATCACGGGATGTGTGTCCCCGTCTGGCGGATGGACTTAAATCCTATGCCCCCAATAATTCCGGTCTTTATGAACCTTGTAGAAAAACCATTTCCCACGCCAAANCGATGCCTGGCATGGGGGCATATGCTTCGTGATGCNATTGAGGCTTACCCCGAAGACCTTCGNGTAGTAGTTNTGGGAACAGGCGGTCTAAGTCACTCGATCGGTGAAACTACNATGGGTTGGGTGGACGAGCCNTTTGATCTTGAGTGTATTGAACTTTTTAAATCGGCTTCGGATGAAAAATTTGCTGAGGATCTTAGTAAGATGCTTGAAAAAACCGGAAATGGGGGTGCAGAATTGCGTGCTTGGATTGTCGCTCATGCGGCTGCCGGCAGCCAAGGNTTCGATCTTATCGGTTATGCTCCTATGCCCGATATGCTGATTGGTTGCGGTGTGGCCGAGTGGCNTATTGCCGCTTAGTTTCCGTAAATTACGNAGTTATTTCACTCTGCCCACCCAACGATAGGCGTAAACATATCTTCTAGCTGCGGGTGTTGAGCGGTGACGAAAGACTGATCCACTAAATACTTCATTAGTGTTTCGAGAGTTATACGATTAGCTGCCACTCCAAGCGGGTATGGGTCCCCATTTATGAACATATCATCGATTTCTTCAATTTCATGGTTTAGCCAAGGAACCATGTATCGGATTGTTCCGGTAAACCGCATTCGAGCTAAAGCCCACTGTTTGGATTCCTCGAATGCTTTAATCATATTCTCGGCTATCCAAGGGTTTTNTNNGTGCATCTCCTCTTTCATCACCAGACAATGCATAATTGGGAAGATGCCAGTGCGGTCATAGAATTTGCGTTCTTCTTTACGGTAGTCTGGAAAGAGACGAACGATATGGTCATGAGTTTTGTAACANTTTGGTTGCCGGGCTCCGAAGTAGGCGTCGACGGAACCNTCAATTAAAAGATCATTAATTGATTTACCTTCTGGAGCGGATACGATTTGGATNTTTTTGTCTGGCAAAATATCCAGATCTTNATCGGGGGGGCGGGAAACATTGACGCCTCCTTCAACAAATTTCATTCCCGACATCTCGACATCATATTCGTTTTGCAGTATGCCCCGGACCCAAGTGGCGGCTGTTTGTCGGTATTGTTGAACCCCAATATTTCTTCCTTCTAAATCCTTGGGGACCGTAATGCCTGCATTTCGGTTTACATAAATATATGCATGACGAAATACGCGGCATGGAAATACTGGTAACGCTATATAAGGAAACTTCCCCTTACTTTTTAGTGTGANGTACATCGCTAAAGACATTTCCGATATATCGAAAGCATTCGTTTTGATCATNCGAGCGAAAATTTCTGGAGGNGACTCGTTAGCCAGATAAGTAACATCAATTCCGGTGGGCTGAACAATACCTCGTGACAAGGCTTCCATGTGGTCATAGTGGCCGCAGGCCACGGTTAACGCGATATTGCTCACGGTTTTCTCCTGTTCTCTTGTTTTTCTATTATTTTTTAATCAACAATAAACAACCTGTCGGTAATGTAAAATAGGATAAGGGCGAGGTTCCTGGTCCTAACTATGGAAATGCAAGCTAGCATCAATGCAAATAATACAGGTCATCTTCGAACGTTGAATCTAATCAATAAAATTAAAAATCTCGAATGTTTTTGTCTGTGAGCCCTAATAATCACATAATGATAGTGCGCGTGTCCTTTAGGATGGCGTGTGCAAGAGATAGTGCAGTTGTAGCTGAGGTTTTTGGGTTGTCCGGGGCCGGCATCCCGCGGCATTCGACTGTGAGTTTCCCAAATTCGCCCTCTGCATCTATTCGTCCAACATTGTTTGGAGCAACATCGGGGTCTGCAACAAGCAAGATTTGTGTTTCATCCATGCCTAGTCCTGCTAAAGCCACCGTCGCAGCAAGGTTTGCGTTTTTTGGGTATAGACGCGCGGCCTCACGAGCGGGGCCCTTAAAAAGTTCTGTTCTCTCATTAATATTAACAAGATCAAATTCTTCGGCTGCTGGAGTGCCTTGCCATGCCATTGGTGGTTTAGTCGAGGTGTAGAGTACAGATTTAAGGCCACCAATTTTTAAAGAGCTCAAGCCATCAATGCCGGCAATTGCGCCTGATGGCATAAGAAGACGTGTGTTATTTCTCGCGCAAATGCTTGTGAGCTTATTGCGTAACTCTTCATCTGCGAGAGCCCCGGTCGAGATAATGATGAGATCGATGCCCGAACTTAAAACCGTTTCAGCATATTCACGAATGGCACCCTGCCCAGCACATTCTGCGATAACATTTGGAGATAGTCGTATAAGTTCTTCGATGGATGTGACAACAGCGATCGAACTTTTAAGAGCTGACCGGGCTTCCTCTTTTCTATTTTTTCGAACAAGAACACCAACCACTTTTATCTGTTCATCTGGATCGTGTTCGACAATCTTGCCGAGGGCTATGCGGGCAATAGCGCCATAGCCGATCAGCGCAACTTTTTTCATTTTTACCTCAACTTATATCTGGATAAGGATCGTAACGAATACGAAGCAAAAATACCAACAGGGGACTAAAGCCAGTTACCATTTTTGACGCCGGTGTATAGCAGCCTGAGGGCTAGAGTGGATAGAGTGACACGAAAAATAATTCGGAAAATATTTTCCGGCATTATCTTTAAAAGCATTCGACCCAGATAGCTACCTAAGAACGCGGTCAATATCATCACACTTATAAGAGGAACATATTCTACAAGGGTAAACCCAAGAAATCCAAATATTGGGATCTTGAGCCCATGAATAAGTGTCATAAAACTGTACTGAGTAGCCACGAATTCATACCGGTCATTGCAAGCCTTCTGGACATAAGGAGCAATAACGACGCCACTGGAACCTATGAAGAGGGCAAGAATCGTACCGCCAAAACCAAGACCAAGGAATTTAGGATAGGAGTATGCTGATGACTTGGGGGCGGGGGCCCAACAAGCGTAGAGAATAAAAATACCAAGAACGACCTGAAGGATAGCGGTAGGAAGATTAACAACGATATTTGCACCAAATATCGCTCCAAGTAACGCACCAATTGAAAATGCCGGTAAAAGATCTTTTCTTATGTGTTTAAACATTAAGATCGCACGCCCAACATTTGTGCCCAAAAGTACTGCGCCATGAAGTGGAATAAGAATAGTTGGAGGAAAGACTGTCGTCATAAAGGCGAGCAGTAAGACGCCGCCGCCAAGACCTGCTCCGACGCCCATCGCTCCGGATATGCAACTCAAGACAGACAAGAGAAGAAAGTTTGTTGCCGTTATGTCGGGAACGGAACCCATCCATTCTATCAAGAATTTCTCACTTTATTCCCCTAGCCGGGTTACGTAATGTAAGCGCTATAATTGCCCCTATCGCCATAGATGCACCGCCGACAATAAATATAGGGAGGTAACTTCCTGTAAAGTCGAAGATAGCGACGTAACCATAAGCAAAAATTGCTTGCAGAATAGTTGAGATAAGCGCTGACATTCGCCAAACAGCGGCCATCCCATCAGAGCCCATGAGTTGATGAAAACGCCCTGACATAATTGCTGTGAGACCCGGCTGAGCGCCAACCACAATAGATGATACTACTAATGCCCAGTTTGCTGAGTTCAAGACTGGTAGCAAAATACCGCTAGCCACTGTACCAAAAGCTAATACCAGACCAGCACGGAAACCTAACCTGTCTGCCAGGCGACCCCAAAGATATGTTCCACCTATTGCCCCTAATCCGAAAAGCATCCAATGCATTCCGCCAAATTCTATTTGGTTACCAAGTCCCCTGACAAGGAAATCAACCCAATAAATTGTGTGTGGTATGAGTCCAATTGAAAAAAATACTCGTGTAGAAATTAGACCCAAAACAGTATAATTCCATTGAATTTTAGGGTGGGGTGGCTGTGGAGATAAGCCGGTGGAATTCTGATCCCCCAGAACGCTCCAGCCCCATAAGGCAAGAAGAAATGCCATGATGCCCACAGCACCAATGCCTGCCCATGCGATGGCTATTCCAAACTTGAGTAGCCAAGGGATGAGGGAGCCCGAGAGGAGAATGCCAAAGCCGACACCTGTATAGACAATGCCGGTTGCGGCGCCGAGTTTTCCTGGAGGTGCATACCGGGTTGCGATGGCAAGACAATATATCATCATGACACCAACAATTGCGCCGAGTAGACCCCGCCAAAATATTAGCCATTCAAAACCCCACGGGAGCGCGCAGGCAAACAATGAGATTAAAGCGACCAGCAATGAAATTCGCATTGCCTTTGCTTCGCCCCAACGCATTTTTATACTCGGTGCTAGGAGAGCACCGACTAGGTAGCCGACAAAATTGGAGGCACCTATGGCGCCAGCTTGCCATGCCGAAAGCTGGCGCGCTTCGATGAGGGCTGGGATCAACGGTGAATATGAAAAGCGACCTAATCCCATTCCGATTAATAATGTTGCTCCGCCCGCAATTGAGAGGCGAAACCATATTAAGGAGGAAGAAGGTTTATCGGGTGCAATAGTCACAAATTAAAGCTTGGACTGTCTTTGGGTTTACGTCTAGAGCAGACAAGGTTTTTATGATCAGCTGAAACCCGTTATGCTAAGGGCAAGATTAAAAATTTGCATTCTTTCCTAGGAAAATTATGACCGACGGCTTTGATAAATCCCTGCCGATGCGCGTGCAGGCTCCGGTGTATGGGGTTGCGTTATTTAGTAACAGTATTCCAGATCTCGTTTTAGTCGTGATGGGCCTGTGGCTCGTTGAACTAAAAACGCCTCTTATAATGATCGGCGTTCTTGCAGGTTTAAGATATGTGGGCCCATTGCTGTTCGCTATTCATGGTGGGGCAATGATGGACCGCCTCGGCACACGACGTGTTCTGACCTTTGCGGCCCTAGTAATGCTGGTTTTTCCTTTATTTTACCCCGTGGCACCATGGATTTTGGCGATCATGGCGTTACAATTATTGTGTGGGCTCGCAGATTCTCTTGGCTGGGTGGGCGCCCAGACGCTGACGGGGCAGGTTCTTCGCGGAAGTCCTACCTATACGGGTAGGCTCGTTTTTGCCACTAGGGTTGGTACATTCGCTGGGCCTCCTTTAGCCGGCGGCGCCTGGGATATTTTTGGCCCGTGGGGCGGGTTTGCAGCTCTAAGTTTATGGGGTGGGGGATTGCTGTATTCAGTTGTAGCGCTTCCAAAGGAGGCATTGTCGGTGCCCACGGACCTTAACCAATCCATTATAAAGTCGGTGACGCCCCGTATAGTCGATTATATAGAAGCATTTAAGTTGTTTGCATTACCGTTAATGGCGCTTGTCTTGGCGATGACAATTATTCGACAGTTTGGGAGTGGTATGCAGAGTGCATTTTATGCTGTTTATCTCGAGGGGATTGGTATGCCTGGCACTTTGATAGGTGTTTTGGTTGCGGCGAATGGCTTGATGGGCATTGCGGCTCTAGGCAGCGGTCCTTTGTTGGGTCGTTTTAAAGAATTTAGTCTTCTCGTCTGGTGTATCATAATTTCGATTGCCAGCATTGCGTTAGTGCCGTTTTTCACGGATTTTATTCCATTATTTGTTGCGTCTAGCATTCGCGGAGCTGTCATGGCAATTAGCGTCGTTATCATCGTTTCTCTTATTGCGAGATCTGTTAACTCTAAGGTTCAGGGCAGAGCGATGGGGCTTCGCACGACGTGCAATCAAGCGGCAAATGTTAGCATCCCCATCGTTATGGGCGGACTGGCTCATATCTGGGGACTTGAAATGGCATTTTATATAGTTGGTGCGGCTGGAATTGCTATAACAATTTTAGCATCGGCTCTAGCACGTGGTGTTGAAACACCGACCCTTTAGTGGGTCAATCTTCCTCAGCTACGACACGGCCAAGATGAGTGAGTTTGCAGACGGTCCAGTCTTTCTTTAGTGGGATATTGAACCATGGTTTAGCCCAACCCAAACGGACGCAACTCTGAACAGTGCTGTCCGATATACGCTGCCCGTTTGAATCAAACAGTGGAAGTTTACCATTTGGTTTTGCTAGGCCATTCCTAAGCCAGCGGCTTTGTACGTGGGATGGCTTTGCCACCGCACCAAGTTTAGGTACGGCACGTGAAATCACATGCTCTGACATGTTTATCCCCTAAAAGACCAGCCGACTGTCCCCCCGGATAGTTCGCCTCAGTCTTGTTGATTCGAGTCAAGTGTTAAACTATTTGGGTCGATAAATCAATTCGGGGTCAGTAAAGATGTCAGATGAAGCGTGTTTTGTTTATATTACGACGGGTTCCAGGGAAGAGGCGATTACNATTGGTAGNGATCTTGTAGAAGAANAACTGGCAGCTTGTGTCAATATTCTTGATGGCATGGAATCGATATATCTTTGGGAGGGAGAGGTAGAACACACGGACGAAGCTGTATTGATCGCCAAGACCTTGTCCATGAAAGTAAATTCGTTAACCAAACGCGTTAAGATGCTTCATTCTTATGATTGTCCCTGTATAGTTCAATTGCCTGTTNAGGTTAAAAATCAACCTTTTTTAATTTGGATAAAAGAACAAATAAAACAATAGGTAATNGGGTTAAATTAATTTAAAAAATAAGCAAATTAATATTACTGAATTTAAGCCCGGATGAATTTATTAGAGAAAAGAGAGCCATGAAGACTTTGACTGCTTTGCGGCCTAATAGGGCTCTTGCTTTCGTTAATGTAAGCCATTTTCTGAACCACGTTATCATGTTGATTTACCCTACAGTCGCGTTAACGCTGGTTGACGTCTGGTCTATTTCTTATGGGGAGTTATTTAAGTTATTTTTCATTGGCTCTATGCTCTACGGGATTGCGGCTCTGCCTGCGGGATGGCTGGGAGACCGATGGAGTAGCTGGGGTATGATGGCGATTTACATGGTAGGTACCGGAATTGCGACAATTTTTACTGGGTTTGCTAATTCTCCCGATCAAATAGCCATAGGCTTAGGTATTATCGGTGTTTTTGCAGCGATCTATCATCCCGTTGGTACAAATTTTGTAGTCCAACATGCCGTAAATAGGGCTAAAGATTTAGGGTTTAACGGTGCCTTTGGAACAGTCGGCTTAGCAGCGGCTGCTTTTATTGCTGCCGGGTTGACGCAGTTGTGGGGTTGGCGCGCAGCCTTTTTTGTGCCCGGGGCCGCTTGTTTTATGCTTGGTGTTGGTTTTATTTTGTTTACAAAAAATTCTATGAAAGGGTCCGATGAAGAGGCCTCTGCCGGCACGGAGCCGCCAGTTCCCGTCAATTTAGCGCGTCTAGCACTTGGTTTAATGGCGATAACCGCTTTATCCGTGGGTTTAATTACTCAAGCTTACACATCCGGTCTACCAAAGGTTTTTGACGATACTATGAGATCGATAGTTACTGTTTTCTCTTTAGATAGAGAGGGCGGGCTGACTATGAGCTCTGGCCTGGTTACCTTAGTGATTTTAG
>NHFY01000047.1 GCA_002170165.1 Flavobacteriales bacterium TMED123 | reverse complement strand
CAGCTTTCCATCGACTTCACCAGCAATCGTTGCGGAAGCTAAGCCAGGTCCGATATCTGTCGCAATCTCGTAAATTGATACAGGTTTCTCGTACTGTTTTTTGCTGCCATCTGGCAATGTTATTGTTGGCATTACTTCAAAACCCGCGCTGAATTGATCGCTAATTCATGCCGCCGATAGTTGGGACGGCTATACTAAAAGTGTATTTAAACTATAGTTGGTAGGCACGACCAGATTCGAACTGGTGACCTCTACCATGTCAAAGTAGTGCTTCAACATATACTAAGCCATTGAATTGCATTGGATTTATTGATTCTTACCAAGACAACTGAAATGTCATTTGAGTCAGCTGCGTCGCCTTATGAATCAATCACTTATTTTAATCAATTGACAACCTTTTAGCCAGTTTCGATTATTCAAGCTTTTCTATGATGCTTGTGATTCATAAATCTGATTTGCCTGCCGAATAAATTAAGGTAAGCCTATCGGAGAATGAATGATGAGAAAAAATACATTAACAGTGTTGTTAGCGATAATTGCGGCTAACCTAACAATACAAACAATCCAGAATTTTCAAGTCGTTCCCACCGCCTATGCGCAAAGCGGAGTTCAAAGGATTGCCATCTGCGATGAAAATGGCATTAGCTGCGCGAACATAACTAGTTTTGGCGAGCTTGAAATTACCCAAGATTAGCAAGACTTCAACCCGTACGGATCATACAGTTATGAATAAACGATTTATTTATTTCGCAGCGATAGCTGTCACCTTAGTTTGTGCTGGTTGTAACTCTGTCGGACCAGCTGCGTTAGAGAGTGGGCGTGTTAATTATAACGAAGCTATAGTCCGAACAAACGATGAACAATTGCTACTAAATCTAATTCGCTTGCGTTATAGAGACACACCATTTTTCTTATCGGTTCAAAACGTTACATCCAGGTATACCTTAAATTATAACGGTAATGTCAGAGTCCCGGATCCAATGAATGCTCGAATTGCGGATTTGGCTGGCACAGGCACACTAACTTTAGGCGGAGCTTTTACAGAAAGCCCAACAGTAGTCTACAGGCCAGTGTCAGGTGAACAATTCATCCTTGAGCTGCTATCTCCGATTCCGCCCGGGAATATCGCCTTATTAGCTCAGTCGGGCTGGAGCATAGAACGTATTTTTCTCTTGTGTGTGCAGGCCTTAAACGACCTATTCAACGCTCCAAGCGCATCAGGACCAACACCGAGCTCGGCCCCACAATTCGAAGAGTTTGGGGACTTCGCTGAACTGCTCAGGATCTTGCAACAGTCTAGAGCTATAGAAATAGCCACCACCGAGACGGGAGATGCAGTATTACGTTTTTTCCCCAATAGTGAGCTCATAGAAGAATCGAGATTAGCAAAATCTTTACTAGGTATGGATGAAGCTTCAAATGAACTTGTTACCAGCCAGGTGCGTCAATTCGAAGGTGCTTGGATGAGAACCCGCTCACCAATTGGCGTAATGCAATTTATATCTCAGTCTGTTGAGGTTCCCGAGGAACATTTCGCAGATGGCATCGTAACTCGGACATTTGATGAAGATGGCAGTGAATTTGACTGGAGTGAAGTAACCGGCAGGGTAGTATCAATTCTAAGCCAAAAAGAACGACCCGATAACGTGTTCTTGGCAGTCCCTTATAGAGGCTGGTGGTTTTATATTCCGGATTCTGATCTCAATACTAAATCAACGTTCAGCTTACTTAGCATGCTAATAGCAATGCAATCTGGGCGTATTCAAAACACAGGGGTAATCAACACAATATCTCTGGACTGAAAAAAATACGGGTAGGGAGTTAAAGTATTAACAATCAAGCACTCAACCTATTCGAAAAGGCGACTGGATCGATGTGAATGTCATCCTCGCCTATTTGGTCAAAGGGATTTTCAAGGTGTAGCTGAATATTATCAAGACTTACTAGGGTTACCGTGAATAACATAGGCATCATTAGCGCCAATCCCGTGCTGTAATCATAAGCTAGAAACGCAAAGTACGGAGCATAAAGAACCGGCAAGGTTGTTATAAAGATCCGACTAAAAGTACGAAGTGTTTGGGGGGTGCGATATTGATAAATATGCTTCATGGTTTCAAACGCCTCCATCATCTCGGTGAGATGAGAGTCGCAAAGTGAAATATCTCCCTGAGACGTCGCTAACTCCCGCAGATCCTCTTTAATAAAAAAAGATAACAGTGAAAACTGTTGATACACGTGACGTTCTTTTTCGCGAAGATTCTCTGCCTCACTGATGAACAATTCCCGGATTTTTTCCACTAATCCCCCAAGAAGTTCTTTTGCTTGGTGCTGAATCTCTTTGTTGGTTTTTTCTGACGGGTAGAGCACAGCCAAATAAATAGCGTGGCCATGCGCTTTCAGAGAGCCGTATTTGGCCAAAGCAGTCTCACGTCGGGTATAGGCTGCGTTAATAGAAAACACTATTGGAAATACCACAGCAGATATCACCAGTGTTAGGGGAAAGTCTGCGGTGAAATCCATAAACCTACATATTAACGTTGCCGCGATCGCCAATGACGTAATAACTAAAGTTTTAACATTAATTATTAAGAATATGGAGGTAATTAATTTCTGCATCAGATAGTCGGCCCCCTAGGCTGTCATACTGTTACATTAAATTTGGGTCAACCGGCGCTAATCTTTTCAAATCTTCAAACCAATTTTCAACCATCACCAAAGAAACTATATCAGAGTTTAGCATCCCATCTCCCTCCGGGACTTGCATGAATAAGAACTTTTCATCTGTAGGATGCGCGTCATAATTTCTAGCTCTATTTCCATTTGGCTGCGAAAGTTCACCTATAATTTGAGGGAGACCAGCAGAAAATTCAACTGATCCTTCACTTAGGTTAGCAACTTCGAACAATTGATCGGCAAATATGTAATACAGATATCTGCTATCAGAACTCCAAGTAGGCCCTGACCCGCCGTCAGTGCTTACTTGCCATTTGCCAGACTCAACCTCAGGATAAGGCTGAACATAAATCTGACTGATACCAGACTCAATGCTAACGTATGAAACCCAATCTCCATTGGGTGAAATTCTTACATTACTTATATTATTGGAGTCTAAAATTAATGATTCAGCGGAAGATTCGTCTTTAAGTTCAATAGCGTAGGTCCCTCTGTCTGGCCCTTGTCCCCTGCTGAAGATTAAGCTCGTATCGTCCGATGAAGTTGAGAATGGCGTGGCGCCATTTCTCGTGACCAGCTCGGGCGAACCCGTTCCGTTTGTTGGTATCGCCCAAATTCCATTTGCGACACCAGACGAATCAGTTGTCCTAAAAAACAAACGGCCTCCATCTCGGCTCCATAAGGCGAGTGAAGCTGATCCGCTGAATGTGCGCTTACCCAGCGTTTTTCTTTCGAAATCATATATCCAGATATCAGAATTATTTCTCCCTGGTTCGTCTATCGTTACGGCCAAAAGATTACCATCCGGAGATATTTGCGGCCAACTGAACGGCTGGGGCACGACATCAATTGGTTCTTCTAAGCCACTTTTATGAAGCCAAATTAGATTAGACTCTACGATTCGACCAGTGCCGCTGACTTGTTCGCCGGGAAGATACACAAGCCTGCCATAATCAGAAAAATCGTAATTCGAAATTCCACGAGCCGCCCAGGTTTCAATTCCAGTAACTACTGGCACCTCCTCTCCAATAATCCTTAAGGATTTATTGTCAAAAGGCACGGCCCAAATTGACCCATCTCTAATAAAAACAATATGCCCTGAGGATGCGTACCTCGCATTAAAGGCATCTTCGATTAGCAAATTCGATGTGCTTGTATTTGGATCGAGCAAATAAATATCACCGATACTTACATTTTCTGGCGGATGCACCGTATATATAATTGCCCCAGAAATACCAACTTTATGCGGAAAACTGTGCATCATGCTCGACTCATTTTGACCCTCAATTAACTCAGGTGAACGGCCTGCTGATGTCATTGAATAGAGCATTCCATCATTAAAATCTGTATAGATTATTGAGTTATCTTTGGCCCAATGGGCACCAAAAGTACTTTCAACCTCAGAGATTCTTTGCGGCGCACTGCCTTCTGAACGAACACGCTGCAAAAAACTATTTTCAACATACATAATCCACTCGCCGTCTGGTGAAAAAGATGGTCCTCCGCAGTTACAATACCCGATATCATAGGACAAGTTCACGTCTTGAACGAGGGCTGGATTTAATGAATCTAATTCTAAAAGATTCATATTTATACCGCCTGTTTCACCATAAGAATTAAATACTAGCCTACTACCATCATCTGATAGAGCCATCTCAGTGCGCAGTCCTATTCTTCGGGATCTCGTTTCACCCAAGATTAAGGAAGAGCGAACCGGTCTACTCCTCGGGTCCAAGCTAGTTTCAGCTGACAACGATGGGTTTTCGATAAAAGTAATACTCTCGATATCACTCTGAGTTACTGTGGGGAAAACATAGAGTGTTAAAACGCCTGCGATAGCAGCACTAGGCCCGCCGACAAAAATCAGCCGTTTGAATAAATTATCTTTAAAAAAAGATGAGAGGTTTGACTCAGTCGATACAGCTTCTTGTGAAGTTGCCGTTTGTGCAGCCCATGCGACAACAACCGTAATGGGAAATCCGAGCAAAAGTATAAACAATATCGATTGAGCCACCCAGTCTGGCGCATTAAATGTTGGTAAGACGTTAGCGCTAAGCTCTATTAAAGCCCAGGCCACAAGGACATAAGCCGAGCCAGCCTTTGCTACGTTACTTTTTTTAAACTTGTTAAAAACTTCGTTCATAAATTCATTATTTTTTAAAGCTTTCGGCAAATTAGCTCCGATGTAGGCAGAACAGCTTCTATAACTTGGATAAGAACCCAAGCCACAACCGCGTAGCCTAAAAAGACTTTAGTTAGCGTTCTGTGTTTGAATTTTTCCCATTTACCCTTCATCGACGCCCCCCTTCTTATCTGTCGCTCTTTAAGACACGAATATTAGCAATCTTGACTTAGAAAAATATACCAAATTGTATTAGCACATAAAACTTATACCGTAATTTTTAGACGCTGTTATTCTCGACGGAAATCAACCTTGAAGACAGGTTTGACAAAGCTGCGATATGAGATGATTCAGGACATTAAAATACAGAATTGAATTCCTAACCAATTCCTAACCACACATTGGGTAAACTTTTAAAAAGCCTGTAAGTCTATGATTTGCAGTTTTTTTTATGGTAGGCACGACCAGATTCGAACTGGTGACCTCTACCATGTCAAAGCAGTGCTTCAACATATACTAACTTATTGTATTTCATTGGATTTATTGATTCTTGCTATGACAAATTTTCCGTCATTTGCGTCATCTACGTCATCTTATGAATCAATAACTTATTTTAGTATTTTCACAACCTTTTAGCCAGTCTCCGTCATTTAGAGTTCTTTCCGATATCCGATAAATTGTTATAATTTGGATTCTGTAAAAATTAGTCCTACTTGAGTAAATTGAAATGAAGCAATTCTTGCAAAAATTCCAGCACAGAAACGTAGCAAAAGTGGCAACCGCTTATGCGGTAGTTGGTTGGCTTATGCTACAAGTGATAGAAATCGTATTGCCAACTTTTAATGCCCCCCAATGGATTGCGCAAGTAATCATTTTTACCGTGATTATGGGGTTCCCGATTGCATTGCTAATCGCCTGGGCATCTGAGATCAAAACCAAGGGACTAGGCGAAGACTCCATAGCCTCTGCCTCAGAGAATGCCCAGCTTGACGGAAGAAGCTTGAATAAAAATTTCTGGCTTTTCGCAAGCATCAGTGTTGCCCTAGTCGGGCTTTTCGCATTTTATGTCTCAGTAGCCTTAATAAAACCGAACACCACAAGCGCCACTCGACCTCAAGCAAGCCCAGACTTGCCATCTGCCCCAGTTTTAAATTTCGAACTTGTCTTGGGGGAAACTGGCGCTCGGCCAAATGGAAGCCCGACCGATGTATCGATTTCACCTGATGGTTCAATGTTTGTTTACTCAGTGCGTTCTAATCAGGAATACAGAATTTATTTGCGCGATCTCAGAGACGAAGAACCCGATAAGGAAATCGTTTCTTTTAATGGGCTGTTAAATTCAGGTTATCCCCAATTCTCCAAAGATGGGCAGTGGGTTTATTACTTTAGAAGCGGTTTCATTGAACGCATCAGAATTCAAGGTGGCAGCTCTCAAATGGTGGTTGAAAACGGCGCTTTACAAAGAGGCTTACTAGCGGACACTTCTTATTTATTTTACACGACACTAGACGGGAATCTCGTTAGCAATAATCTTGCCTCAGGGGAAGAGAGGATAATCGTAGAAGCTGACGAAACAAACTATCATACCCATCCCGCTAGCATTCCAAATTCTAATTACATACTTACCACATATGGGAACTTCCGCGAATACGATGCGTCCAATATACAGATTGTTAACATCGAGACNGGCACCTCCGAAGAGTTAATACCTGTCGGTCATTCTCCTCATTTTATTTCTTCTGGCTACATTATCTTTACTCGCGATGATGCTATTTGGGCCCAAGCTTTCGACCCGCAAACAAGAAGGCTGGATGGTAACGCAGTGCCTATTCTTTTTGATGTATTTAATTCTAAAATTAGTGGATATACGAGTCTATCCGTTGCTGAAAATGGCTCTATAATCTTCGTTGATCGCCTTGAAGGAATCACTGCAGGTGGGGGATATAACGATGGCATACCGACATGGGTGAGCAGGACCGGCCAGAGGGAAGCGTTAGATGCCGACGTCAGGATTCATGGACATCCGCGAATTAGTCCTCTTGAGGATCAGGCACTGTTTCGAATCTCCGATGCAGAAGGTCAAGGGGACATATGGGTCTACAATTTTGAGACTAATACGCTTGGCAGGAGGACGTTTGGTGGTGGAAAGCTAAATGGTTTTTGGTCTTTGGATGGCAGCAGAATAATATATAACGACAATGCTGTAGGTGTGTTTTCGGTTTCATCCAACGGAACAGATTCGCCCACACTTGAAGCGAGCCTGCCCCAAGCATATCCGGTTTCGATCGATCCCAGGACTAATAACCTTTTGGTGTTTGTTGAGCTAAGAGGAGACACTTTGATTATGTCTCAAGACGAAGAGCGCCTATTCACGCGCCTTGATCTGGCTCCATTAGAATCGATGGCTAGGGAGGCAAGAATTAGTAATGACGGAAATTTCATAGCATATTCTAGCAACGAGACTGGTAGGTCTGAAGTATATGTTCGCCCTTTTCCAGACATCGCATCTGGAAAATGGCAGATTACAAGAGACGGTGGCAATCATCCGCTTTGGAATCCATCAAACCAAGAGCTATTTTTTTGGAATACAGAAAATGACAATAAATACTCTATTAACTTTGAGTTAAGAGGAGGAGCACCGTCATTTGGTACACCCCAACTAATGTTTGGACCTGGTTATAGAAATGATCAAAATGGCCCGTGGGATTATTCACCTTCACGTGATCAGTTTTTGATTATGGCTTTCCCACAAGACGATAGTGGAGAAGCCGTTCTCGCAAGACAAACAGATTTAAATTACATTCTCAATTGGGCTCAAGACCTATCCGGAAAGGTCGCTTCTCAGCAATAAAAAAGGCCTTGGCAAACTACCTTTTGAAATAACTTCTATAAGAAGCTTCATTGACTCTAAAGATGTTTCATCTTAGCTCTTGGGGAAGCCAACTCTTAAAGAAGGTGTGGCAGATCTGCGATATGAGATGATTCAGGACATCAAAATACAGAATTGAATTCCTAACCAATTCCTAACCAATTCCTAACCACACATTGAGTAAACTTTTGAAAAGCCTGTAAGTCTATGATTTGCAGGTTTTTTTGATGGTAGGCACGACCAGATTCGAACTGGTGACCTCTACCATGTCAAAGCAGTGCTTCAACATATACTAACTTATTGTATTTCATTGGATTTATTGATTCTTGCTATGACAAATTTTCCGTCATTTGCGTCATCTACGTCATNNTATGAATCAATANCTTATTTTAGTATTTTCACAACCTTTTAGCCAGTNTCCGTCATTTAGAGTTCTTTCCGATATCCGATAAATTGTTATAATTTGGATTCTGTAAAAATTAGTCCTACTTGAGTAAATTGAAATGAAGCAATTCTTGCAAAAATTCCAGCACAGAAACGTAGCAAAAGTGGCAACCGCTTATGCGGTAGTTGGTTGGCTTATGCTACAAGTGATAGAAATCGTATTGCCAACTTTTAATGCCCCCCAATGGATTGCGCAAGTAATCATTTTTACCGTGATTATGGGGTTCCCGATTGCATTGCTAATCGCCTGGGCATCTGAGATCAAAACCAAGGGACTAGGCGAAGACTCCATAGCCTCTGCCTCAGAGAATGCCCAGCTTGACGGAAGAAGCTTGAATAAAAATTTCTGGCTTTTCGCAAGCATCAGTGTTGCCCTAGTCGGGCTTTTCGCATTTTATGTCTCAGTAGCCTTAATAAAACCGAACACCACAAGCGCCACTCGACCTCAAGCAAGCCCAGACTTGCCATCTGCCCCAGTTTTAAATTTCGAACTTGTCTTGGGGGAAACTGGCGCTCGGCCAAATGGAAGCCCGACCGATGTATCGATTTCACCTGATGGTTCAATGTTTGTTTACTCAGTGCGTTCTAATCAGGAATACAGAATTTATTTGCGCGATCTCAGAGACGAAGAACCCGATAAGGAAATCGTTTCTTTTAATGGGCTGTTAAATTCAGGTTATCCCCAATTCTCCAAAGATGGGCAGTGGGTTTATTACTTTAGAAGCGGTTTCATTGAACGCATCAGAATTCAAGGTGGCAGCTCTCAAATGGTGGTTGAAAACGGCGCTTTACAAAGAGGCTTACTAGCGGACACTTCTTATTTATTTTACACGACACTAGACGGGAATCTCGTTAGCAATAATCTTGCCTCAGGGGAAGAGAGGATAATCGTAGAAGCTGACGAAACAAACTATCATACCCATCCCGCTAGCATTCCAAATTCTAATTACATACTTACCACATATGGGAACTTCCGCGAATACGATGCGTCCAATATACAGATTGTTAACATCGAGACGGGCACCTCCGAAGAGTTAATACCTGTCGGTCATTCTCCTCATTTTATTTCTTCTGGCTACATTATCTTTACTCGCGATGATGCTATTTGGGCCCAAGCTTTCGACCCGCAAACAAGAAGGCTGGATGGTAACGCAGTGCCTATTCTTTTTGATGTATTTAATTCTAAAATTAGTGGATATACGAGTCTATCCGTTGCTGAAAATGGCTCTATAATCTTCGTTGATCGCCTTGAAGGAATCACTGCAGGTGGGGGATATAACGATGGCATACCGACATGGGTGAGCAGGACCGGCCAGAGGGAAGCGTTAGATGCCGACGTCAGGATTCATGGACATCCGCGAATTAGTCCTCTTGAGGATCAGGCACTGTTTCGAATCTCCGATGCAGAAGGTCAAGGGGACATATGGGTCTACAATTTTGAGACTAATACGCTTGGCAGGAGGACGTTTGGTGGTGGAAAGCTAAATGGTTTTTGGTCTTTGGATGGCAGCAGAATAATATATAACGACAATGCTGTAGGTGTGTTTTCGGTTTCATCCAACGGAACAGATTCGCCCACACTTGAAGCGAGCCTGCCCCAAGCATATCCGGTTTCGATCGATCCCAGGACTAATAACCTTTTGGTGTTTGTTGAGCTAAGAGGAGACACTTTGATTATGTCTCAAGACGAAGAGCGCCTATTCACGCGCCTTGATCTGGCTCCATTAGAATCGATGGCTAGGGAGGCAAGAATTAGTAATGACGGAAATTTCATAGCATATTCTAGCAACGAGACTGGTAGGTCTGAAGTATATGTTCGCCCTTTTCCAGACATCGCATCTGGAAAATGGCAGATTACAAGAGACGGTGGCAATCATCCGCTTTGGAATCCATCAAACCAAGAGCTATTTTTTTGGAATACAGAAAATGACAATAAATACTCTATTAACTTTGAGTTAAGAGGAGGAGCACCGTCATTTGGTACACCCCAACTAATGTTTGGACCTGGTTATAGAAATGATCAAAATGGCCCGTGGGATTATTCACCTTCACGTGATCAGTTTTTGATTATGGCTTTCCCACAAGACGATAGTGGAGAAGCCGTTCTCGCAAGACAAACAGATTTAAATTACATTCTCAATTGGGCTCAAGACCTATCCGGAAAGGTCGCTTCTCAGCAATAAAAAAGGCCTTGGCAAACTACCTTTTGAAATAACTTCTATAAGAAGCTTCATTGACTCTAAAGATGTTTCATCTTAGCTCTTGGGGAAGCCAACTCTTAAAGAAGGTGTGGCAGATCTGCGATATGAGATGATTCAGGACATCAAAATACAGAATTGAATTCCTAACCAATTCCTAACCAATTCCTAACCAATTCCTAACCACACATTGAGTAAACTTTTGAAAAGCCTGTAAGTCTATGATTTGCAGGTTTTTTTGATGGTAGGCACGACCAGATTCGAACTGGTGACCTCTACCATGTCAAGGTA
>NHFY01000046.1 GCA_002170165.1 Flavobacteriales bacterium TMED123 | reverse complement strand
GCATAAGAGCCATAGCGACAACGTCCTGGGCGCGACAGACAGGGCAGTCATCACTCATATCATGCTGGATAAGTTTCTTTATTTGATCGTCCATTATTTCACCGATGACTTTGTTTATCTAAACCCTGTTAGAGTTAACCACTCATAGAAATTTTCTTATTGCGATCCAATTTTTTTAAAATTCTTTAATCGGACACGATTACACCCTCGAGTTTTCTTCGGATATTGTCTGGTATCGTCGAAGACTTTCGAGTTTCCATATTAAAAAATACAGCGACGGTATTCTGCGTTGCAATTAATGTATTGGTCTCGGAGTTTGTCATGCGCTGGCTTATTGTTAGACTTTTCTCTCCTAACTTGGTGAAGGCACTTTTAATGGTTAGTAGCTCGCCGGCTACCGTCTCGTGCAAAAAATCGGTGTTAGTATTGGCGATGACTGTGACAACACCGCTCTTTTTTAGGGTTGCGTGACTGAGGCCAATAACCGACCAAAGATGAAATTCCGCATCGTCGAATAGATGGGCATACCAGCGAACATTCATATGCCCGAGTACATCACAATTCCATGGATGGACGACAGCTCGATGGGTTTCTGTCCAGTCAGGCATCAAAATTTATCCCTTTCTGGATGGTTGGCCGTTTCTTCATCATTTCTGCCCAACGGGCTAAATTCGGTAAACCTTGCAGCGCCTCAGGCATTAATACGGTGGTGCGGAGGTGAATGCCAATTAGAGCAAAATCACAAATCGTAATGTCCTCGCCCGCACAAAAGTCTTGATAGGTAAGAAATTTATCCCACACTTTGTAGTTATCCCGGAGCCTCGCTAAAAAAGCCATTTTAGTTGGGCTATGCGGTTCTGGCATGCGCCCGATGAAAGAGATCGCGCCATAGGTTGGGCCAATATCTGTGGTTGCATTCATCATGGGGTTCCAAAACGCGGCACGCACTACTGGGTCTGTCGGAATAAACTTTCCGACTTTTTCTGCTAAATAAAACATAATGCCAATCGATTGAGGGATCGTAATTTTTTCGCCACCAGGTCCCTCTTCATCAATGATGACCGGCGTCATACCCATAGGGTTCATGGCCAGATACTCGGGCGTTTTATGCTCTCCCGCTTTCATATCGACATTATGTAGCTTATAGCCCAATCCGCATTCCTCGAGAGTTACCTTCGCCCGAATTCCATTGGTTGTTGGCGCTGCATATAGATGGATCATATTTAATTTCCTGTTCCGAAAAGTTGAATGGCCGCGGTTAAATAATCATTTGGACGCTCTCGTGGTAGATTGTGGCCGCAGTTTCCGAGCAAATGAATGTCAGAGTCGGGAATTGACCTTGCCAGGACCATTGTTGTTTCAGAGGCTGGGCAGGGTTTGTCATCACGGCCATGCAGCATGACAATTTTGGCGACGATACCTTTGAGTTCGCTTGGATCTAGGACGGCCGCATCTAAATATTGTTGACGTGGTGGCGCAAACATTTCTCCAAAATAATCAGCATATCCATTTTTTTGCAGCATGTCCCATCTTTGATTGACCATTTCTGCTGTGAGCGCCTCCGGATTACTAACCATTTTGGTCATTGAAATTTNAAGTTTTTCCGGCGTTTCAGGTAATGTCCAAAATGAACTTAAGGCATCATTCATAGGGTAAGTCGTACCTATCGAACTTGAGGTTAGGACACATTTGACACGGCTAGAGCGACTGGCAGTTTTGAGTGCTAGGGCGCCTCCAAGAGAATGGCCGGCTATGCCGCACGGGCCCGGAGGCAAAACTTCGTCAATCATTCTTAGTGCCTGCTCCACCCATAAATCAATATCAAAAAAAGGTGGTTTGGTTTTCCGCTCCGAACCGCCAAATCCAATGAGGTCGGCTGCGAATACATGCGAATGCTTTGCTAATGAATCTAGAATTGGCCCAAAGTTGCTGATTATTGAGGTGCCCGGCCCGACACCATGCAGCATCAGAATCGGTAAGCCTTGCCCACCCTCCCAATAATGTACCTGATGGTCGGTAACTTTGACTTTTTTGCTATTAAGCATAGGGACACTCAGTAATTAATTTGAATAAATTTGGCCTTGCTATTTAACTTTGGCAAGAGAAGTTGGTTATGGACAATAAGAAATAAACACTGGGGCGCTATACGTTGTGTGGCTGAATGGTAATAATGTTTTAAATCGGTTCAGGAGAACTTTATGGAATTTGGCGTTTTTGATCATCTTGATCATGGTAATATTCCGTTGGAGGCCTACTACGAATCTCGCCTACGGATTGTCGAAATGTATGATCGTGGTGGATTTTACGGTTATCACGTCGCGGAACACCATGCTACNCCTCTGGGAATGGCCCCATCACCGAGTGTATTTTTGGCCGCCGTTGCCCAGCGCACAGAAACGCTCCGTTTCGGCCCGATGGTCTACGCTTTGCCTCTTTATCATCCCCTGCGTTTGGCGGAAGAGATCTGCATGCTTGATCAAATGAGCGGCGGGCGATTGGAACTCGGTTTTGGCCGAGGCGCATCTCCACTTGAGATTGACATCTTCGGCCCTAATCCCAAGGACGCGCAAAATATTTATCAGGAGTCTCTCGAAATTATTTTGATGGCGCTCAAGGATCATCACGTTAACTACCAAGGTAAGTTTTATAGTTTAAATGATGTGCCGGTTGCCTTGACGCCTAAGCAATTACCGCATCCGCCCATGTGGTATGGCATTCATGCGGTTGAAAGTGCCGCGCGCGCAGGAACGGATGACCTGAACGTTATAAGTCTCGATACTGCCGTTGATACCGGTCCGANGGTCGCGGCCTACAAGGAGGCCAGGCGGGAGGCGGGCCATCAGGGGCCCTCTGAACCAAAAATTGGTATTGGTCGTTTCGTCGTGGTCGGTGAAACTGATGAGGAAGCCCTGTCTGTCGCGCGCCGCGCNTATAGGGTCTGGCACAAAAGCTTTAACTACCTTTTTAATCATAGGGGATCTGCAGGCCCCAAACACCAGCGGCCATCAGAATTTGATGCGATGGCAGCATTGGGTCGAGCTGTCGCGGGGTCGCCGGAGACAGTTATCAACGTTTTACGCGAAGAGATGATGATATCAGACGCAAATTATCTCGTTGGTCAGTTTGTTTTTGGCGACATGTCATCCTCGGAAGCCGAATCCTCGGTCGGGATGTTTATTGATAGTGTGTTACCGGCACTTGATGCCTGACTGTTCAATCGAACCTTTTAGCACCCTCCAAAGCGGAGACTCCAACCTTGGCGACTGCGAGATCTTGTTCACCTGTACCAGAGCCAACCCCAATGCCCCCCACAACCTCTCCGTCGATTATTAGCGGCAATCCGCCGGGCAAATTGACGCGTTGCCCCTCAGTGACAAGGGCCAGCTTGATATCAATACCTTCCGGAATATTACCTGTCGGTATCCCATAGATTGCGGCGGTTTCGGCTTTGCGCCGTGAGGACGTGTTGGACATAACAAAGGCACCATCCATCCGGCAGAAAGCCATCAGATGTCCGCCTGTATCGACTACAGAAATGCATTGAGGCACGCCCATCTCATGCGCTTTGCCGATAGCAGCGTTTAGGATTTTCATTGCTCCGTCGCTAGTTAATTTGAGTGTTGGGGCGGTGTCTGGCATCTTTGTCTCCCTAGCGGTTGTTTTGCCAGCGATCATGCCAGCTAATATTGACTATAATTTACAGGAGCTTGCTAGAGAATGAAACTGCGACGGTTTGGTCGAACTGATCTGCAGGTATCGGAACTCGCTTTTGGTGGCGGGCGGTCTGGCGGGATCTTGATTAATGCTAATGAAAAAACGCGCCGCGCCGCTGTGCGCAGGGCGCTAGATCTCGGGGTTAACTGGTTCGATACCGCGCCGCAATACGGGGAGGGTAAATCCGAGAAAGCCCTTGGGTGGCTTCTCGCGGAGGTGCCTGAAAAACCGTTTGTTTCGACCAAGGTTCGGATTGATTTGATGAGCGCTGAAAGTCTAGTGAGCCAAGTCGAACGGAGCGTTGCCGAGAGTTTAAAGCGTTTAAGGCTCGATCGGGTCGATTTGCTTCAAATTCATAGCTTGATTATGCCCGAGGCTTCTGGTCGCACAATTTCGCCTAATCACGTTTTGTGTGATGGTGGCGTGGCTGATGCGATGGCAAAAGTGCGGGATCAACGGATGGCTCGATTTCTCGGGCTCACGGCACTTGGTAATAGTAACGCTACGATAGAAGTAATCGAAAGCGGTCGCTTCGATGCAGCGCAGGTTTATTACAACTTAATCAATCCATCCTCGGCATGGACTGGGACAATTAACGGTTGGTCGAGTTATAACGGAAATGGGATTATGAAGGCCTGCATTGAACAAGACATGGCGATAATGGCGATCAGGATTTTTGCCGCCAGTTATCTTGCAACGCCGTTGCGTACTGGCCGTGAGAGTATACTCACCGAAAATACTACTGCAGAGAAGGAAGCCGGATCTGCCAAGGCAGTCTTCGGGGTATTAGGAGATGAATTTGGTACGTGGGCGCAAACCGCTGTGCGCTTCGCACTGAGTAATCAGATGGTTTCGACAGCAATTGTTGGCTTATCAGATCAAGCCCATCTCGATGAGGCGGCTGCGGGTGCCGAAAGGGGGGCCTTAGGCAGCGCTGCGATGAAAAAACTCGAAAAACTTTGGAGAGCGGGGTTTGCGTGATGCGATGCCAGAATTAGATCTAACCAACCGTCACGTTTATAAGACATGGACGCAGGACATGGTGCGTTATCGCGACCTTGATCCAAATGGTCACGTTAACAATGGGGCAATAAACCAGTATTTTGAGGATGGCCGTGTTTATCTGCGCGAGGAGCGAATGGCAGATCTTGGGGGCAATATTCTTAGGGGCTTTGCTATCAAAAAATTTACTGCTACTTACCACGAGGCACTGTCTTATCCAGCAACGATTGACGTTGGGAGTGTGGTTAGCCGNATTGGCAACTCTTCTTTTGTGCTCGGGCAGGGCGTTTTNGATAAAGATCGATGCGTTGCAACGGCAGAAGTTATCTCTGTATTTTTTGATCACAACACGGGCAACTCTAAACCACTACCTGGCGCGGTGAGGAAAGTTCTTGGATCTGTATCTGCTATCGAGGCGGNCTAAAGTGCGTTGCAGGGGCGTCGGAGAGTGCGCCACATATGAGATGACGAGGAATTNTCGTTTCCTAGCCCCTCCTTGGGCTGTTTGAAGTGGCGACCTATGACGTCTTCAAACTGTTCCAATTCTACGACGACATCCGGGTCAAAAGAATAGAGATCATTTACACAAATCATCCGAGCCGACATGTACCATTTATGCTTCCTAGCACGTTGATACTCGGCAGTAATATAAGGCTCTGGCTCNTAATCATCACCAAACATGCGCCGATAGTTTTCTGGATAGGCATAGCCCACTGATTCATCTGGGAAAAACCGTAAACATTGATGCATTTTGATTGCCCAGCTGACTTCCTTATCGACATAAGGTTCCAATAATTGTGCGCCCCAGTATCCATGGTCGGATCTAATAAACCCGGTTACAGCGATATCGTGGAGTAGACAGGCTAGAACCATTTTTTCCGGTAGCCCGTTTTTTTGTGCTAAATTAGCGCTCTGAAGAAGGTGAGCCTGTGATGGCGAAAAACGTAGCCGAAAGAAATCAAGTAATGTTGGTGAGTCTGGCATTTTTGGCAGCCGTGGATCATCACCCATCAAGAGTTGTTTGCCTGAGCCAACAGCAAACCCGACGCCTAGAGATTGATCGCCATCAGCTAGATTGTAGAGCAGCGATTTTGTGACGATCCGATCGCCTAGCTCTTTTATTTGTTGTTCTTCAAGCGCGTCTGCTTTTTCCGAGTATGTAAGGCCTGTCGCCATTAGATAAGTTTTCTCGCGTCATCAATATTAATTCCCCAATAACATTGGGGTTGTGTAGGCTATGCGTCAAGGGGTGGATGCATCTTGTATTTTTGTTGCTTAGACTGAAATATAATTAAACTACGGAATTAATATGCAAGAAATTTCTCATACGTGTGGTTTTTCAGCGACGAACCCTGCTCTTTGGATTGATCACTTGGAACCAGCGGAAGGCGCAATCAAGCTCCCTTTAGTTTTGGTGCATGGGGGAGGACACACTGGAACTTGTTATTTGCTTAAACCCGATGGTAGTCCCGGTTGGGCGCAGCATTTCGTGAAGCTTGGCTATCCAGTTTATGTATTAGATTGGCCAGGCATGGGGCGCAGTGGACATGTCGATTATTCTAAGCTGACGGGAGAATTTATCTGCAAGACACTGGGAGAGTTCATAGAAACACTTCCAGAGCCCTGCGCGTTACTGACACATTCCATGTCAGGGGCCTATGGGTGGCGCCTAGTGCAAAATTATGGTCGCCGAATCAAGGCTGTCGTCGGCGTAGCGCCAGCACCTCCGGGTAATATTCAAGATGAACCAAAAATCTTGGAGCAAGGGAAAGAATATATCGTTGTACAACGAGGCGACTTCAAGCGAAGGATTGATCTCTTTAAGCCAACACCACTTAGTGATGACCTTATTCTGCAAAAGTTAATTGGGGATGGTGACAAGTTTCCTAGGGATTTTCTGAATTCATACGCCTCTGGTCTATCGGTAACACCGCCCAAGCTCGCTTATGAACGTGGTAATATTGCGGGTAGTCAGCTCAAAATCACGAACACGGGACCCTTTACAGACAAGCCAATTCTTATCGTAACCGCTGATAACGACCGCGACCATACTTATAAAATAGATGGTGCAATTGTTGACTGGCTTCAGGAGATAGGTGCAGCAGCTGAATTCTGTTATTTGCCGGATAGGGGAATTTCCGGAAATGGCCATATGATGATGCTGGAAAAAAATAGTAATGATATTGCTGTTGTAATCTCTAAATGGATTGATTCAAGGGTTTCTCATTAATGTAAATAAGGCCTATTTGTAAGCTTCGTTTAGTGACATGTCGTAAACAAAATTTAGTAATGGAGAATAAATTGCCAACTGCTAATTATCCAAGCCTTAAGGGCCGCGTCGTTATAATAACTGGAGGTGGTCAAGCGCTGGGCCGAACTTATGCCCACGAATTTGCAGCGCAGGGTGCAATACCTGTAATTGCTGAGCTCAATGTGGAGAATGGTAATCGGGTGGTACAGGAGATCGAGCAAAAGGGTGGAAAGGCAATCTGTGTCCAAACAGATGTCTCTCAGGAAGCGGATACCAATGCGATGGCGGAAGCCGCATTATCCGCTTTTGGCCGGATCGATTGCCTTATCAATAACGCGGCGGTGTTTTCGCAGATTACAATCGCACCTTTTTGGGAGTTGCCGGTTGAAGAGTGGCAATCAGCGATGCGGGTGAATATTGATGGAGCCTTTTTCTGCTCGAGGGCAGTGGTTCCGGCAATGCAGGAACGAAAATGGGGGCGAATTATTAATATCGCATCCACAACCGTACCAACGGGAAGAGCGAATTATCTCCATTACATTACGTCCAAATCAGCGATGATAGGTATGACCCGCTCAATGGCACGCGAGCTGGGAGAATGGAATATTACCGCGCACTTATTTATGCCCGGAGCAGTAGAGACTGAGGTCGAGCGCCCATCGGTTTCAGGTGCTATGTTTGATAACTTGGCTAAACAACAGGCGATCCAGCGTCCGGCAACAATGGATGAATATGCTGGCTTTATGCTATTTTTGTGCTCTGATGACGCAGAATTCACCACCGGTCAAACTTTTGCAGCAAACGGTGGAATTGCCTTTTTATGATTTGAACTCTAAATAAAAAATTATCGTTCAAACTGTACCTGTTCCTGTAAGGTCTCAATTGTGATGTCAATTTGCCCACGCAACTTGGTCAGCCAATCGATCACCTCGTTGAAGTCCTTTTCAGTATATTCTTCCTTAAAAACCTCGTTTTCCATCATGAGCTTGGCGAGAATTTCTACGAATTTGAGTTGTTCAGGGTCAAGTGGTTGCAACGGAATTTCCTTTCTTTTGATTATAGTAGGACGTAACCCAGCTTTACACGGGCCGCAACCATTCACTGTTGTTAGCGTAGCCGTGCACACTTATGGGCAGTGTGGTAAATAGAGAATTATCAGTAGAGAGGTTGCATTGGAAAGTGTCATCGGGTTCCTGGTTGAAGGAACGAACCTTACAATCTTAGGTTTCTCGATTTTGTGCGGGGTTTCGTTTGTCGGTAGCCTTATAGCGGCCTCATTAGGGCTCGGTGGCGGCCTTCTCAATCTTGCTGCAATGACATTATTTTTGCCGCCGACAGTTTTGATCCCTATTCACGCAGTAGTTCAGATTGGCTCAAATGGCTTTCGTGCGCTTCTTATGCGGCGGGATATTTTATATTCGGTTATTCCAGCCTTTGCTGTTGGCACGTTAGTTGGATCTTTTATTGGGGGTAGGGCACTTTTTGCGATGGAAATTTGGGTTTTGCAGGCGACCCTTGGTTTATTCGTCCTGTATGCGACATGGGCTCCAAAATTTAAAAGCTCTAATCCAGGGCCATTGAAATTCTTTGGTTGTGGAGTTTTTGGTGGGTTTGCCACGATGTTTGTGGGTGGAACTGGTCCGCTC
>NHFY01000045.1 GCA_002170165.1 Flavobacteriales bacterium TMED123 | reverse complement strand
GATTTAGCTGAAATGATATTAGATTTAGAAGCAGGAGATGGCGGTTTACGATACGGAGTTTTAGATTCTTCTTTGTGGCATAAAAGAGGAGATACAGGACCATCACTTGCAGAACAAATGATTATGAAAGGATGTAAGTGGCGTCCATCAGATAGAAGTAAAGGTTCACGTGTATCAGGAAAAAATGAAATACACAGGCGTTTACAAACAGATGAATTTACAGATGAACCAAGATTAGTATTTTTTAATAGTTGCATAGAAACAATTTCACAATTACCTGCCATACCTTTAGATAAAAAAAATCCAGAAGATGTAGATACTAATTCAGAAGACCATTTGTATGACGCATTAAGATATGGTATAATGTCAAGACCTCGTTTTAGTATATGGGATTACGACCCTCAAAGTGGTCCTATAAATAAAATGCCTGTAGCTGATGCTACTTTTGGATATTAAGGAATTATAATGGAAGAAGATAACACATTTATTGAAGAAGAGTCAATTGCATTAGAAGACAGTAATCAATCTTCTTTGGACGATTATAAAACTAATAACATTATTCCTTACATTGAAGGAAGGTATAAACGTGCAGAAGATTATAGAAAACAAGACGAAGAACGGTGGCTTACTGCTTATAGAAATTATCGTGGCATATATGGTCCTGATGTACAATTTACAGAAGCTGAAAAATCTAGGATTTTTATTAAAGTAACAAAGACTAAAACACTTGCAGCATATCAACAAATTGTTGATATTATGTTTGCAAATAATAAATTTCCTCTTACTGTTGATCCTACAGAATTACCTGATGGAGTTGTAGAAAATGTAAGTTTTGATCCTAAAGAACCAGAAGAACTAAAAGAACAAAACAAATCGGAATCTCCATATGGATTTAAAGGTGATGGAAAAACTTTTCCACTTGGTGCAACAGTTAAAACATTAGAAGAAAAACTAGGCCCACTTACAGATAAATTAGAAAACATAGAAGGGTTAAAAGAAGGTGCTGGCACAACACCTACCGCTATAACTTTTAGCCCTACTATGGTTGCTGCTAAAAAAATGCAGAAAAAAATACAAGATCAATTAGAAGAGTCAGGAGCAAATAAACATTTAAGAAATACAGCATTTGAAATGTCTTTATTTGGTACAGGTGTAATGAAAGGACCATTTGCTGTAGACAAAGAATATCCTAATTGGGATGATGAAGGCGAGTATTCGCCTATAATTAAAACAGTGCCTCAAGTATCACATGTATCTGTTTGGAATTTTTATCCTGATCCAGATGCAAATAACATGGACGAAGCTCAATATGTAATAGAACGACATAAAATGTCTCGCTCTCAATTAAGAGCATTAAAAAAACGCCCTTACTTTCGAGGAAATGTAATTGATGATGCAATTGATTTAGGAGAAAATTACACTAAAGAAGGATGGGAAGACGATTTATCTGATTATGCACCAGAACATGGCATAGAAAGATACGAAGTCCTTGAATATTGGGGCATTGTAGATGTAGATATGCTTAATGAACATGATGTAGATATACCGAATGAGTTGTCTGAATTAGATGAATTACAAGCAAATGTGTGGATTTGTAATGGGAAATTGCTACGTCTTGTTATTAATCCTTTTAAACCTGCAAAAATACCATATCATGCTGCCCCCTATGAATTAAATCCTTATTCGTTTTTTGGGGTAGGTATAGCCGAAAACATGGACGATACACAAACATTAATGAACGGTTTTATGCGTATGGCTGTAGATAATGCAGTATTGTCTGGTAATTTACTTATAGAAATTGATGAAACAAACTTAGTTCCCGGTCAAGACTTATCATTGTATCCCGGCAAAGTTTTTAGACGCCAAGGCGGTGCGCCGGGGCAAGCTATTTTTGGTACTAAGTTTCCTAATGTGGCGTCAGAAAATTTACAATTGTTTGATAAAGCACGTGTACTTGCAGATGAAAGCACGGGTTTTCCTAGTTTTGCACATGGACAAACAGGTGTGCAAGGAATAGGTCGTACTGCATCAGGTATTAGTATGCTTATGAATGCAGCGCAAGGTAGTATTAAAGCTGTAGTAAAAAATGTAGATGATTATTTATTGCGACCATTAGGTGAAGGTTTATTTAGATTTAATATGCAATTTGATTTTGATTCTTCTATTAAAGGCGATTTAGAAGTTAAAGCACGTGGCACAGAAAGTCTTATGGCTAATGAAGTACGCAGTCAAAGACTTACACAATTTATGCAAATTGCATCTTCACCTGCTCTTGCTCCTTTTACAAAATTTCAATATATTATTAGAGAAATTGCAAAATCGCTTGATCTTGATCCCGACAAAGTAACTAATAATATGGATGAAGCTGCATTACAGGCAGAACTTATGAAAGAATTTAAACAAGATCAACCACAGCCACCTCAAGGCCAACCACCAATGGATGCATCTGGTGTAGGCGGTGCAACTGTAGGTACAGGTAATGTACCAGCACCGGGACAAGAAGGATTTACAGGAAATGAACAACCCCCTAATCAACAACCTCAAGCTACTGGTAGCGAACCAACAGGAGTGGGACCACTTCAATAATTATGTAGAGGATTTAATTAAACAACAACAAAGGTCTATGGAACAGGCAGATGAAAGTGTTATAGTTTATAGAGCGCAAGGCGCAATACATACATTACGCAGATTACTTTTATTAAGGGAAGAGGTACTACAGAATGGGTCTACTTACTAAACTTGGTAAAACAGTTATAAAAGCTGCTGATAAAGCTCAAGATATTAATAAACAAATGTCTTTAGATTTACCTGAGATAATTGAAGACACACCTATTAAAACTTCTGTAGTAACAGATGATCTAGCTGATGAAGCTACGGAAATGTTAGGCAATAAAGAAGCTATAGATAATTGGAAAAAAGAAAACAAAGTACCTAAAGAAGAAAGTAAACGTAGAAAACAAAGAAAGTTTTCAAAACAGGCTAAAGATTTACAGGCAGGTATTATGTCTGGTCCTGAGTATAGAAAATATATTAGAGAAAATCAACCTGCTACATCTTTTACACCTGAAGATTTAAAAACAATGATGCCTAACTTTAAACAAGTTGTAGGTGCATTAACTAAAGATAAATCAGATAGTGGCATTTTAGGATTAAATAGTAGTTTAGATAAAGGTAATATAGTAAGTTCTCGTTTAGATATACCTGCATACAATGAACACGATATTTGGGTAACAAGTATTGTAGATAAAGAAAAAGGTAAATTATATGGAAGAACAGCAGTTTTAAAAAATGTAAATTTTGATATGACTAATAGGGGAGCTAAAAAATTAGCTCTTGATATTGCTACTGAAGCAAAGAAAACAAAAAAAGTTTTAGATAAAGAAACAGGCGAAAGAGTACCTCAAGAATTTACACAAACTAAAACTCCTTTTGCAACTATGAAAGGTGAATGGCAAGATTTTTCTGATAAAGATGCATTTGCTTTAGCTGAAAAATATATTAATGATCCTGAATGGATTCAAGTAGGATTTAATCCTGAAAGACATAGTTTTTTTTACGATAAAGAAACAATGATGCCTGTATTTAATGCAGATGCTGTTGTACAAATAGGAGCGTTGGTATTAGCAAAAGTACCAAAATTAACTACTCCTGCCCTCAAAGCAGAACGTATAAATAAATTACGTAAACTACGCATAGATAATATGCCTGAAGGAGCAAGACCTGCTACTTTTAAGGAAGGTGGATTAGTACCAATGGATAATCAAATGAACTTTGCACTAGGTGGACTTAACGATGAAGGTGGTGAGATTGATGAAGTATCAGGCAATCGTGTACCTATTGGCGGCACTAAAGAAGGTGTGCGTGATGATATTGAAATTAGTATAAGTGAAGGTGAGTTTGTTTTTCCTGAAGATGTAGTAAGATATATAGGCTTAGACAAACTTATGAAAATTAGACAAGATGCTAAAATGGGTCTTAAAAAAATGGAAGCTATGGGTCAAATGGGCAATAGTGATGAAGCTACTTTGCCTGACGATCTTCCTTTTACTGCATCTGATCTTATTGTTGTAGGAGATGTTAATCAACCTATGGAATTTAATGAAGGGGGATTTGTTGTAAGACCTTTGCCTATACAAAATGTACCTACATCTTCAAATGAAAAATCTGATTATTCTAGTTATGCTAATTCTTCTTATATACTTACAAAAGAATTTAAAAATGCAAAAGGCGACAGCACTATTATTACTTTTATTAACGGAGAACCTGTTATTCCTATTCCAGAAGGATACGTAGAAGTTGTAAAAGGAAACGAATCTGAAGAGGCAAATATAATTAATAATGCTGTAAAAGAAGTTGAACAAAATTTTAATGATGATGGAGCTATGCAGCGTATAGAACGTGAAGAAGCAAGAGCAACTGCTATTGATTATTCATCTATGTCTTCAGATCAATTTTTTGATAGGATGAAATACGAATCTACAGACGGGTATACTGCAAGTCAAAGTATTGGAGTGGGTATCGCTCTTTTAATTCCTAAATTTGGTGGGGTAACACAAGCAGCATTAAAAATAGATCAACGTCAAAAAGTAGCTACTATGCAAAATGCCATTAACAATTTACCTGATGGTCCTAAAAAACAAGAATATCAAGCTATATTAAACGGATATGAAGAAAGTAAAAATTTTAATTCTGATGCAAAAAAAGGTATATTAAGTTCCATAGTTGGAGAAGTGTCTAATTTTTTAGGTGAAGTTGCAAGTGTTGCAGGGCTTAATTTAAACATCAACCAAGTAGAATCAATTGCAAACAATGCTACTACTGCAGTTATAACAGCAAATAAACCTGCTTCTAATTCTGAGTCTCCNAATGTAAAGAAATCTCTTAGACCTNAGTTNCGACCTGAGTTTAGTAATCAATCTGATCTCCCTATTACGGATGCTTCTCAACCACCAATGGCAAATACTCCATATTTAGGCGAAGATGCAATAAATGCAATGCAGTCAAATATTACTTTAACCAATCCTCGTAGCGGTGATGGTAAATATTTTAAAAAAGGCATAAAAGCCCGTGAAGCAGGAGCCTCACCACCTTTAAGTACAGATTTTCAACAGAGTGCTTCAACTAAACCAGCACCAAAATTAATAAATCCAAAAGACCCTAGATTTTTAGGTGGAGATAGACCTGCCCAAGTAGAGTCTAGAGCTAATCAAGCAGATATAAAACTTGCCCAAGCCGAGGACAATCTAGAACAAGTAGAAACACAACAAAAGTATATGCAAAATCCTGTACCTACACTTTTGCCAGAAGAAATGAAAGCTGTTAAAGATCGGCCTGATGAGTTAAGTTTTGGCTCTCAAGGATTTGAATATGATCCCAATACACAAAGTAATATTCCTCGACAGAAATCTTTTGAAGTTAGTCCTAATATGAGTCAATTAGATCAAAATGCTTTAAAAACTAGAAATCAATTCAAATCCGAAGCTAGTGAGTTTGCTATTCCTGATCCTTCTAATGTTCCTACTCTAACTGTTGATAGNCGTAGACCTGATATGCTTGGCNATACTCNGACTANGGATAGCAACATACCTACTACNCCAGTAGTTTCCACATTAAACCCTGAAGAATTTAGAGAACAAGAACGGATACGATCTGGTGTTCCTACTTTTAAAGACCCTGCTTCAACTTTTTCTAAAAAACCAAAACCTGTTAAAATTACAACTCAAGAAAGAAAACGTGTTGAAAGGGCTAAATCTCTTATACCTGATAGGGTACGTTTTTCTGATGATTATGTAAACGCAAAAAATAGTGGTTTTACAGGAAGTAGCATTGGAGGTTACGCTGTAGGTAAAATTTCTGGTGATAAAGACCCACAAGGTGTTATGGTTAATGATGATGGTAAAGTTACTAAAGTAAGAGATTTAAGAGACAAAAAAGAATATGGAGGTATTTCAATTAATGTTTCTGATGCTGCTACTGTATTTAAAGATATTAATGGTGTTGAGTTTGTTAAAACAGGTTTGTTAGGAAGGGGTAGAGCAACTTTAGACGGAAAAAAATATACAGGACCGGGAATTAAAAATGTTGCATATCAACAACGTGAATTAAATAAACCTAAACCAAAACCTACTAGAAAACAAAAAGCAAATAAAGAAGGAACTCGTTACAATGTAAAAGACGATGGTACTACTTATAAAGCACCAGCCGATCCTGAAGGAAATAAGGGAGGGTTTAAGAGTTTTAAAGATATGTTTGATGGTGGCGGCCCCGGTGAAAGTGCTGAAGAAGAAGTAAAAAGAGGAGGCGGCGATGGTGGTTATTCTTTTGATAAAGGAGGGTTGTTATCAAAACGTAAACGTGTTAAAATAAATACAAGTAAACGTGGTTTAGCTACACGTTAAAACAGTTAGTTAGAACTGGCTACTCACCCCCCTACAACACAGGCTACGGTGGCCCCAGTAAATAGGAAATACAATGGAACCTGAAGTATTAGAAAATCAAGAGCCTACAAAAAAATCTATAATTAAACGTAAAAGTAAAATACATGAACGTATAGAAAAAGACGAAAAAGAATTAAAACAAATGCTTGAAGAAGCACAAGAAAGTACACAACCACAAGAAGATAAGGAAGTAGAACCAGAGCCAGAAAACGCTGAAGAAAAAAGTTACAAAAAACGCTATGCTGATTTACGTAGAGGATCACAAAAAGCAAAAGCAGACTTAGAGCAACGTATTATAGCTTTAGAATCTCAACTAAAAGAAACTGCCGCAAAAAAAATTAAATTACCTAAATCAGATGAAGATATTGATGCATGGGCAAAAGAACATCCTGAGATAGCTGCAATTATAGAAACTATTGCAATTAAAAATGCACGTGAACAACAAGCAGGTTTACAAGAACGTGTAAAAGAAATTGATCTTATGCGAGAAACAGCATCAAGAGAAAAAGCAGAAATAGAATTATTGCGTTTGCATCCTGATTTTAGTGAAATTCGTGACAGTGATGATTTTCACGATTGGGCAGAAGAACAGCCTAAATGGGTACAAGAAGCATTATATGAAAATGAAGAAGATGCAAGATCAGCAGCACGTGCTATTGATTTATATAAAGTAGATCGCAATATAAAATCTAAAAAATTACCTACAGAAAAAGATGCTGCCAAAACTGTAAGTAATAAAAGTAGTCGCAATTCACCTGACTCTAGCTCTAACAATAATAAATTCAGTGAGTCTAAAGTTAATAAAATGTCTGCGAATGAATACGAAAAGTATCAAGATTCAATTATGGAAGCTATTAGAACAGGAAATTTTATTTATGATCTTTCTGGTAGCGCACGATAAAAAGTACTTGACAATAAAAAATAAAAAGATATAACTATACTTAACAAGTTTAATGCAACCCCATATATAATTGGATTACTTGCATTAAACTTTATTATCACAAACATAAATAAGGTATAAAGACTACCTAAATCTACGGCCCATTTTGTAAAAGGTAGGCCAACTTTTTACAACAATGTTACCCTATAGAATTAGCCTCATTAAAACCATTTGTAGTTTGTATCTGTGTCTAATGCAAGGAGAAATACAATGGCATTTCAGACAGCGGCGGGTTATAATAATCTCCCTAATGGAAATTTTAGCCCCATTATCTACTCCAAACAGGTACAGCTTGCATTCCGCAAAAGCACTGTAGTTGGAGACATCACTAATTCAGAATATTTTGGAGAAATTAGTGGACAAGGCGATACAGTTAGGATTCTTAAAGAACCTGAAATTTCTGTATCAGAGTATGCACGTGGCACAAATGTCACTGCTCAAGACCTTGAGGATACTGATTTTCAATTAGTTATTGACAAAGCAAATTATTATGCTTTTAAAATGGATGACATTGAAGAAGCACATTCTCATGTAAATTTTATGCAACTCGCAACAGATCGTGCTGCATATCGTTTAGCTGATCAACATGATCAAGAAGTTCTTGGTTATATGGCTGGTTATAAACAGTCTGCTTTGCATACTGTTGCTGGCGCATTAAATGATCAAGTTAATGGAACCAAAGCGGTTACTACTGCTGGTGCAAACGAATTGCTTGCATCTATGCAATTGCATAAAGGTGATTTCGGTAATATTACTACAGGTTCTGCTGGTACTCATTCTATTCCAGTAGCTGCACGTTTACCGGGTGCCACTTCTTTGCCAACAACAACCGTATCTCCTGCGATGATTATATCTCGCATGAAACGTTTGCTTGATCAACAACAAGTTGATAGTGCAAATCGTTGGTTAGTGGTTGATCCAGTATTTATGGAAATCCTCGCTGATGAAGATTCCCGTTTTTTAAATGCTGATTATGGTGAATCAGGTGGACTACGTAATGGTTTGACTATTAACAACTTTCATGGTTTTCGTTTGTATACTTCGTCTAACCTGCCTTCAGTAGGTACAGGCGCAGGTACTTCTGGAACTGCAAACCAGCTTACTAACTTTGGTGTAATTATGGCAGGACATGAATCTGCTGTTGCAACTGCAGAGCAGATTTCTAAAACAGAAACCTACCGTGATCCTGATAGCTTCGCTGACATTGTTCGGGGAATGCATTTGTATGGTCGTAAGATTCTTCGCCCAGAAGCAATCGTTACTGCCCGTTATAACGCAGCGTAAGGAGATATACAATGGCTACTTTTGACATGACTCTAAAAACTACTCCCGGCGTTGGCGCTAATAGTATTGCACAACATACCAATGTAGGCAATCCTGTACGCACTATAGAACGTATCTTGGATATTGATGCCATGATTGTTGCTGGTGCTACTATTGCAGACGGTGATATATTTCAATTACTTGAAATTCCTGCTCAATCAATTATTCTTTTTGCAGGGGCAGAAATACTTAAACCGTTTACTGCATCATGTACGTGTAATATTGACTTCGCTGCTGGCGATGACATCATTGATGGTGGTGATCTAACACAAGCAGCAGGTACTTATCTTGTAAAAGGTACTAATGGTGAAACCAACCTTGTCAACACAGGAGCAGCTTCTACCTTTGCGGCAGAAAATCTAGCTCTCGTTGGCACTGCAGATACCATTGATGTAACTATTGCAGGTGCAGCGGCAACTACTGGTAAACTGCGTTTGTACGCATGTGTAGCGGATATTTCGGCAGCAATGACGCCATCGGCGCTTGCTGATCGTGATTATCTTGCATAAGTAAAAGTATTAAGTAGGTTGTGTAAAAACAGCCTACTTATATTTTGTTCTATGAAAGGATTATAGAATGGCAGCTACAGTAACTACAGCAATGTGTACTTCTTTTAAAGAAAATCTGTTAAAGGGTAAGCATAATTTTGACAACGGTGATACTTTCAAAATTGCTCTTATTAGTGCAGATTCTTCTGCTACGGGTACATATGACGCCACTACTACTTCTTATACTCAACTTCAAGGTAATGGAGAAGTTAGTGGCGGTGGTTATTCTGCAGGTGGGCAAGCCTTAGACAGTCCTACTGTTACTACATCAGGAACTACAGCTTTTGTTGATTTTGCTAATGAAACATTTTCAACTGTAACTGTTTCAGCAATTGGTTGTTTAATTTACAACGATAGTGATTCTGGAAAATTAGCGGTAGCTACTTTTAGTTTTGGTGGTACAGTAAGTTCTACAGCAGGTGATTTTACTATTCAGTTCCCAACTGCAAATGCAACCAACGCAATTATTCGTATTGCGTAAAAAATAACATTACCCAAAAAAGGAGTATTATATCGTGGTAAAATTTGTAAATAGAGCCAAGATGCAAATATCTACTACGGGTAATGTGTCTAGTATAACTATGTCTAATACACCTCCTGATGGATTTCAAACATTTCAAAGTGCTGGAATTGTTACAGGAGATACTATTAGCTATACTATTGAAAGTGGTGACACCGCATTTGAAGTAGGTACAGGAACTGTAACTATTTCTGGCGGTGTTACTACGTTATCTAGGGATACAGTTTTATCTGGTAGTCTTGGTGCAGGTAATAGGATTAATGTTGGTAACAGTGTTGCAGGAACAGAATCTTTTGTTTTTGTAACTTCAACTGCAGAAGATATGACAAATGCTAGTACNCCTGTTATTACTACGGCAATATCAAGTCCACAATCTGCAGAAGTTCTTGCATGGAATGGCACGGCATGGGCTAACGCTACACAATTTTCTGGAACTACAGTTTCGGCAAACGCACCTGCTTCTCCTCAAGAAGGCGATATTTGGGTAGATGAAGCAACTCTTAAAAATTATATTTATTATACGGATCAATCAGGCGATAACTATTGGATTGAAACATTACCTGTAGGACCAACAGGACCAACGGGGTCACAGGGATCGACAGGAGAGGCTGGTACATCAGCTAGTGTCGTTGCTAATCAAACTGCAATGAATGCTCTTACAGGTATAAATGCAGGACACTTAGCTTATGTTACGGCAGACAAAGCTATGTTTAGCTATGACGGTACTGCATGGNCAAGATTTGCCTATAGTGCAGATAATAATGCTGCTGGCGTTAGTCGTGTAGTAGCTAATATGGCAGCTTTGATTGCAGTTACAGGAATGAATACAGGAGATATTGCTCTTGTAAATGATTTAAAAAAACTATTTATGTATACAGGAGTTGGTTGGTATGTAATTGCTACTATTACAAATGATTCTCCTTCTGCAATTTCGGGGGTTAANGCTACTTATACTTTATCACAAGACGCAACACCAACTGTTATTACTGCAATAGCTACCGACCCAGAAGGGTTTCCTTTAACTTGGTCTTACTCAGTATCAGCAGGTTCCCTAGGAAGTATAGCTACTGTATCTCAATCAGATAATGTATTTACTATAACTCCTAGTACATCTAATGCAGGTACTTTTAGTTTAACTTTTAGTGCTACAGATAATATAAACGGAGCAGTTAGTGCTTCTAGTGCTTTTACTTTAGCTTTTATAAGTTGGGCTGTTCCTACATTATCTCAAGAAATAGCAACAAGTAATACTAGTGGAGCTTATAGGCCATTCTTTGGCGGCGGCACTGATATTTCTAATGAGGGAACGGCTGTAATTGGACATCGTCAAGGATTTACTAATGGTTATGGTGGTATTAGAATAGTTAAATTATCGGGCAGTACTTGGTCAGTAGAACAAGATATTGAAAATTATATAGATTCAAGTCTTAACTCTAATTATCAATACTATTTAGGTGATTGTGTAAGTATATCTAATGATGGAAATACTGTAGTAGCTTCTAATACTTCTAACGGAAATTTAAACTACGTTTATACAAGAAGTGGAAGCACTTGGAGTTTTCAACAAGTAATAGGTAATGACAGTTCTACTTATAATACTCAACTAGAACATATGAATATTAATGCTATATCTGGTGATGGAAATACTATTGCATTAGGCAGTAATCCTAGNGGTAGTAATTCTGGAACTACAGTAGATAAAGTATATGTATATAAAAGAACAGGCACTACTTGGGCAGCAGAAACAATATCAGTTCCTACTGAAGTTAGTAATCAAGGCGGTGGTGCTGCTTTTGGTAGATGGGTTAGTTTATCTTCTGATGGAAATAAACTTGCAACAGGCTCTTCAGGATTAGATGTAGGTGCAACAAATGCTGGTGGAGCATGGATTGCAAATAGAAGTGGGTCTACTTGGTCTTGGGAAAGTAAAATACATTTTGGTACTCCTGCAAGTAATGCCAATTGTGGTTTTGGTCAACTGGGTAATATGTCTTCAGACGGTAATTATTTATTAGCAGGAAATTTAGGAGCCAATCAAGAGGCTTATGTTTTTTATTGGGATGGTTCTTCTTGGAATTTACAAGCAACTATTTCAGGAACTAACCCATCAACATATACTGAAACACTAGGACCGGGAGGTGCGGGAAGTTTTGACTCTTCTGGAAGTGTTTTAGCATTGCAAGGGCGTCAACAAGCTGCTTGGTCTACAAATATGGTTGGAACTTTTCAAGCAGATATTATTATATATAAAAGAACAGGTACAAGCTGGTCATATCTAGGTTATATTAGAACTCCTTTATCTTCAGATTTTTTTGGTTTTAACTCTTCTTGTGCTACATTATCAAGAAATAGTGAATATATGATTTTTGGAAATCCAGAAGCGCCTGATCAAAATGGAAATACTGGCGGTAGAGCATATATTTATAAACGAGGGTCTTAATTAATGGCAAAAGCAAACTTTCCTAGTTCGCCTAGTAATGGTGATACATTTACTGTAGGCAGCATACAATATACTTATGATTCTACTAAAGTAGTTTGGAATGCAGTTTCTACTGTTGCAAATACCATAAATGATATTGGAAATGTTAATGCACCATCTCCTACAAATAATCAAATATTAAAATTTTCTAATAGCACTTCAAAATTTGAATTAGCGGACTTACAATCTTCTGTTGCATTTAATGTAAATGGTCTTACAGATGTAAGTGCTGCTTCTCCTTCAGACGGTCAAATTTTAAAATATAACAGTAGTGCTTCACAATATGAATTAGCAGATGGTGCATCTATTACTGCTGTTACTGCTATGTCTGATCTTGCAGCACTTCCTAACCCTAAAGCTGGTGATACAGTTCTTGTTACTTCTTTAAATAAAATGTTTATATATTCTTATGCAGCACCAGTTACATTTGTTGTAACAGTTGTTAATGTTAGCGGTAGTAATGTATTTGCAATAGATGGTGTAAATAATGCTGCTCTTACATTAAATCGTGGAATGACTTATATATTTGATGTAAGCGATAGTTCAAATGCAACACATCCTCTAGGTTTTAAAACAGTTACAAATTTTGGTACAGCAAGTGAGGCTGAATCGGTTACTACTGCAGGGGTAGTAGTATCAGGTACTGCTGGTAGTTCTGGTGCAACTGTTACTTATACTGTGCCAAATGATGCTTCTACAAATTTAAAGTATTACTGCCAAACACATGGAAATGCTATGGGAGCAAATATAGTTACTTCAAGTTCTTCTGGTCGTGGATGGTTTGTAATTGCTACTGTAACTAATGCTTCTCCTACTAGTATTTCTGGAGTAGATGCTACTTATACTTTTGCTCAAGACGGCACACCTACAGTTATTACTGCAGTTTCTTCTGATCCAGAAGGATTACCTATTACTTGGAATTATGCAGTAACATCGGGTTCTTTAGGTTCAATAGCAACTATTAGTCAATCAGATAATGTATTTACTATAACTCCTAGCACATTAGAAGCTAATGCAGGTACTTTTAGTTTAACTTTTAGCGCTACAGATAATATAAACGGAGCAGTTACTGCAGTAAGTGCATTTACATTATCTTTTAGTCCACCACTTTTTACTAGAACATTAGAGGCATTTGTTACTAGTTCAAACACAAGTTATTATTCTAACTTTGGTTTATTTGGAGACTTTTCTGAAAGCAAGTATATTTTAGGTGCTGTTGAAGACAATAAAGCTATACTATATAATGCTACTAATAATACAGTTCTTAATACATTTACTGAGTCTCCAAACGGTAGCATTTCTAGATTTGGAGAATGTGCAATTAGTCAAAATTATGTAGCAGTTAGTGCTTATAATTCGGGACCAAACACTAATGCACCATCATATGGACAAACTGGTACTATTTACATATATAGTGCTTCTGATTATAGTGCAATTACTAATTTTCAAACTTTTGGGTCTAGTGCTAGAGCATATTTAGGAATGAATATGGGCTTTACACAAAATGGAAATTATCTCGTAGCTACTGCGCCAAGAGCAAATTTTGGTTCTACACCGACAGGTAAAGTAGTAGTATATGATGCTAATAATTCTTGGTCAGCAACTCAAATATCTTCACCTTTTTCTTCTGGTCCTTTTGCAGATTCAAATGCTGGTTTTGGTATTGGAGTAACTAATACTTATTTTGCAATAGGTTCTCCAAATTATGATAGCGGAAGTTACAGCAATGATGGTAGAGTTGATATATTTAATGCTACATCTCCATTTGCTCATTTTAGAACGTTTTTACCAGCATCATTAAGCGGAGTTGGTACTAATTTTCAATTTGGTTATTCTGTTGATGCTTGGGATGACTATGTAATTATAGGAAGTGGAACTTCATTTAATAAGGCTTGGATATATAGAATGTCAACAGGAGCACTTATAGTAGAGTTATCTACTCTTGTAACAGGAGAAAGTAATCAGTTTGGAAAATATGTTGGTATAGGCCCAAGTGGAGCAGTAGTTGCTGATACGGGCAATGACGAGGCTTTCTTTTTTAATCTAACTGACATAGCTAATGGAAATGTTACTGCTAATGGGTCTAGGGCTAAATCAGAATATACTGCAGGTGGACTAAATTTAAATGATTTTAGTGAAGGTATTAAAGTTAGTAAAGTTAGTAATAGAGTTTCAATTGGTACTTATTATCCTCAAATATCTGGTTCAAATACAGCTTCTAGGGCATACATATATAGTTAAAAGGGAATTTAGTTAGTGTTAGGATTTGCGCCAATAGCAAGTAATGCAGTAGCTGCAGCTAGTGTAAAGGAACTCTTTGGCCCTAAATTAACAAGTGTTCCTATTAACTCTAGTATTGAAAATGTAACTTTAACGGCAACTGCAATAATTGGTCCTACACCCGTAAGACAATTTAATAGTACGGTATATCATAATACTAATGCAGGTTTAACAGATTCAAGTGGCAATCCTTTACCTGCTAATTTTGTTGTCAAAAATAAAGAAGAGTTTCCTCTTGATAGTGGGGGAACAACAGTATCGTCAGAACATTATTTTGTACAATTTGGTATGGGGTTTTTTGATGCATCAACTACTGTAGAAAATTTATTAGATGTTAGTGGTAACGTATCTCAAGGATTTGTAAAAGGTACTGGAGAGGTTGGATTATCAGATCAATTTGCTAATCATTTTAGATTGCAAACAGGTGTTGACAATTCAGGAAATCCTATTTTTCATGCAGATACTCCCGAAAGATTTATTTATGATAGGTCTATTTATCAATTTCCCGGCGATTTATTTTATGATATAACAAAAGCTAATCTTAGTCAACCTTCAGGTACTCCTGCAGGAGCAATTCACAATCCAATAGATATAAATTTATTTTTTCCTCATAAAGCTGCAAATACAAAAGTATATAAAAATTCTGACAATGATGTAAAAAATATTAGATTTTATGGTTCTGTAGCTGATGAAACTATTCCTGCTGGTTATTCAGAAGATACTACAGCTACAGAAACATTAGGTGACTTTACTTTAGGTTTTAATGGTGTACCTGTGGTAGTTGGTGCAGAACGTGCCACTACTCGTATGTTAATTGTAATGCACAATCCTGCTGCTTCAGTTCCTGACAGTGGAATTATTTTACAAGGTCTAAGAACTTTAGACATAGATTTTACTATTAATCCATATCAGGTACAAACTTTTATAGGTAAATTATTACATCCTAATTTTGATTCACAACATGAATTGTTAATAGGGGGAACCTTACAAACTGTTGATGTTTATAATCCTAGACTTGATCCTCTTACAGATTGTGGTATGGAAGCATTTTATAACCCACCTCTTAAAGATGGATTGCCTTTTTTAGCTACAATAGAAAATTCAGATTCAACAAAACCTTTTACAGGACTAGAAGCTACAGGATTTGTTAGAGGAAGTTTAAAAGATTTACAACAACGTGGTTTAGTAGATGCAAATGGAAATCCAATAGAAGGCGCTACAGACGCAGATGGTTTTATTCCATCTGATCCTGTATTTCCCCCTATATTTGGTGCAAGTGTTGAACTTCCAACATTTCCTTTATTTAATTTAAATTTTGATTTTGTTGCAAACAATTCTATAACTGTTAGAGTATCTGACAATGATGTATTTACTCAGCCAGACGCAAATAATTTTAATCATCCTACTACATTAAATTTAGCCATTGGTGCAAATAGTACTGCAGTGCCATCAGATTCTAGGCAAAGTGATGCAGGTTTATTTTTTGATTTATCTCAAAATATAAAAGTAACTACAGCAATGTTAAGAAGCCCTAACTATTATGGTGGTGTAGGTTCTACAGGAAGTTTAGGAAATTTAATTGCTGCTGTTTATTCAGGAAATACTACATCTTTAAATGAAACAACAACACCTTCTACGGTTCCTTACATACCTTTGACACAAGGTTTAGAACTTAGAGAGCGTGGTACAGATGGCGCTCCTTCAGCATTTTTACAATTTAATAACGGTACATTTAAATTAAACAAACCAAATAATGTTTTAATAGGTAGTAATACCACTACTCATATAGTAAAAGTTGTTGGTGGTGTATATCAAATAGATGGAGTAATTAGACCTGCTTTAAGTTTAATTATTGGAGATAGTTATATATTTGACCAAAGTCATTCTAGTAATGCAGGACACTTTTTAGTATTTAATACTGCTGCAGGATTAGGATCAGGAACAGCTAGATACGAAACTTTTGTAACTAATAGTGGTTTATCTTCTGGTGGAACATCGGGTGCTTTTACAAAAATATATGTTGACAATGTAGATCATTTATATTACGGTTGTCATTATCATGCAAATATGGGTAACACTGCCGCAAGCGGTGGTTTTGCTATATCACAACCTTTTTATAGGGCATTTGCAAGTAGGCTTGTAGCAAATGTAGATTTAACTTCTCAGTTGGCTACAGGACAAACAGGCACATTGTTAGAAGGAGAAGGAACTGGTTCTTCTGCACCTGTTGCTGGAGAAGTAAGCGGCGATGCGTTAGCTCAAGCATTTGTAAACATGTTTGGTGTTCAAAGAAGTGGAGAAGTAGGACAAGTACAAACAGAACTAGGAAATGCTACTGTAGACACAAATACAAATAAAATAGATTATAGAAATTCTGTAGGAGATGTAAAGGTAATACATTTTTCAGGAGTAGGTTCTGATAGAGTACCACATCAATCTATTCCTTTTATAGATAATGGACAACAAGAACAAACTGCAACTCAAATATCCTCTATACCCGTTAATTATGTAGCACGTTTTGATCATTATATAAATTATGGAACAGGATTTAGAGACTCTACTGTAACAGAATTACAAGGAACTTCTGCTGCAGGTAGTTTTACACATCAAACAAATTCTATTATTATTATACCCACAGACGAAAGAACAGAGGGAATCGCTCATGTAACCCCTGCTTTAGATACAACAGGATTACTTTTAAATTCAGGGAATTTACTTTTAATAGTATCCGAACCTTTAGTAAGTAATTTTGATGCAACAGTAAGTTTAGGAAATATAACTCCTATTGGTAAAAGTCAAGCATTATTAGGTCTTAATCCTTTAGGTTCTTCTTTTGACGATGAACATCCTGATGGTCTTGAAAGCACTTTTTCAACAGGTACACTTAGTCTTAGCATAGGTGCCGATCCCTTTGATCCTGTACTAGGTTTTGGTTTTTCGGATTTAAATACTTTAGTTATTTCTCAAGGTCAGTTATTTACACTAGAAGGTAATGTATTTGATTTTCCAGATGGAGGAGGTTTACTTACAGGATCAGTTGGAACTATTACTCCTAAAGTTATTAGTAACTTAGTCGGAGTGTCAAATCAAACTTTGTTACTAGGAAATCTTAAAGGTAAATTATTTTTACTTATGGAGAGTGGAAGTAATATAGGAATTAGTGGCCCTGATGTAACTATAGAATTATATGGTTTGATTGGAATAGCAGAAAGAACTAATCCAGCGCTTAGTGCTAGACATCTTATTAATGATCACGATAATCGTACTAATATAACAAAAATAAAAGGTAACATTAGACCATTTAAAGAGCAAGGAAAAGATTTTAGTAAGCACGTTTCTCCGCATGGACCAAGAACTTCTATTTTACTTACTCACTTTTTAAGTGGTATAAATGCTACAGGAGAAACTGAATTACCTACAATAAATACAGATACTTTTATATCAAATGTACAAAGTACAACTTCAATAGAAAATATTACAACAGAATCACACAACACTTTAATTATTGTAGGACAAGAAACAACAGGCAGTGTTTCAGCAACAATACCAAAAGTAAATGCAATTGTTTCAGGAGTAGAATCTACCACTGCCGTAAACAGTAATATAAAAGTTAATAGCGGAAGTACTCTTGTAGCAACCCCTAGTGTAGGAAACATTGGTATAGTTTCTGCAAGAGTATCAGTCGAGAAAATAATATCTAATGTAATTAGTTTGTTTGAAAATAGAGCGCCTCAAATTAATACTGCAGGTTCTTTAAGTACAACGGTAGGAAATAGTGCTACAGGAAACATAGATACAACAGCAGTAGTATTTAACTTTGCTAATTTTGCAGACAAATTTACTAGAGAAAATTTAGTTACGGCAAGTGATACATCAAGATTAATTACAATAGCTTCTCAAAATAGAAAAGTATTTGCATAAAGGAAAACAATATGGCATTAAGTTGGCCCGATAAAGACCCAGATGAAACTCTAGATTATAGCATTGATTGGAGTGCTTTTCTTGGTGATGCTACTATATCTAATGTACAGTGGGCAGTAAAATCTAATGCTTTTAAACCAGAAACAAACATTAATCCCGGTCAAACTATAACTAATATTTCATCTAATGCTGTAATAGATGATATTATGTTAGTGTCAAAAACAAATACAAACAATGTTGCTTCTGCTTATATTGGAGGTGGATTAAATTCAGAAACTTATGTATTTTATTGTACTATAACAGACAGTTTATCACGTACTTCACAAAGAGCAATTAAATTAAAAGTCAAGGATAGATAATGGCATATAATTTTTTAGGTTTAATTAACGATGTTAATAGAAGGTTAAATGAAGTAGAATTAACAACTACTACATTTAACACTGCTATTGGTGAGTATAGTATGATTAAAGATGTTATAAATGCTTCTATACGCTATATCAATCAACACGAATTTGAATGGCCTTTTAATCACGAAACTGAAAACGAAACAGTTACAGTAGGCACTGTAAGATATGATTTTCCTTCTAATGCTAAAAGTGTTGATATGAATACTTTTAGAATAGAAAGAAATAGCACATTAGGAAATCAAACTAAAAAATTAAAAGTTATAAGATATAATGAATATCTAGAAAAATACGTTGACAACGAATATAATACATCTACTGTAGTGCAAGGAATGCCTCATTCAGTAGTTCGTACTCCTAGTGAAGAGTTTGCTTTAGTGCCATCACCAGATAAAGCATATACAGTTACTTATGAATATTATAAAATACCTTCTGATTTAACTACAGCTACATCTGTACCAACATTGCCAGAACAATTTAGATATGTTATAATAGATGGTGCTATGTATAATGCTTATTTATTTAGAGGAGAAAGTCAAGAAGCTGCAATGATGCAACAACGATTTGAGCAAGGAATTAAACAAATGAGAACTATTTACATAAATAGATACGAATATGTTAATTCTACTATGCTTACACGTAGTGCGTATGCTTCTAATACAAGAGTTAATTAATGGCTAGTACCAGAGAAACTTTTCCTATTGAATTTAAAGGTGGTCTTATTACTAATATGAGTCCTCTTCAACAAGGTATAAATGCTCCCGGTTCAGCTACTGTATTACAGAATTACGAATGTGCTATAGATGGTGGATATAGAAGAATATTAGGTTTTAAAAAATTTAGTAGTAATATTATTCCTCCTTATGGAAAACCTGTTGTACATGGAGCTAGTCAAACTGGAACGTCTATTATTATTGCTAATATTTATACTTCTCCTATTATAGGAGATAAATTTACAGTAACAGGTATAACAGGGACTTATACAATAAGCAATGTATCTTTTGATAGCGTAAATAATAGAGCAACTTTAACGTTAACTACTTCTTTAGCTTCTAGTCCTGTTAATGCAGCAGCTATTAATTTTACTTCAATAGTATCAAAATATACAGCAAATGGATTAGGAATATTTAGCACAGATGCTGGCGTAAAAGCTATAATAGGTTACAATAACGATTTATTTCAAACAGGTGGAGATTTAGTATCTTCTGAATATGAAAAAATAAATGTTCCTAACTATGGTACTCCTTTAGTAAACGGAAGTAGTCAAACAGGAACAACATTAATAATAGATGGTATCACATCAGCCCCTCAAAATGGAGATGTTTTTACAATTAATGGAGTAGATAAAGTATATACAGTTAGAACAAACGCTACTGTTTCTTCTGGTGGAACAACTTTAACTATTGATCCCGCACTTGCTTCTAGTCCAGTAGATGATGCAGCACTAACTTTTATTAGTACAAGTAGAAAATTAGCTTTACAAACAAGAATTACTGACTATAACTATAGTGGAACACAAAAAATTGCTATTGTAGATGGTTTTAATTCTCCTGCTTTATATGATGGTACAACATATACTGCATTAAACTCTGCACCATCTGATGTTCAAGGTGCTTCATTTGTAATAAATTATAGAAATCATTTATTTTTTGCTAAAGGTTCAAAACTTACTTTTACTGCACCTTTTACTGATAATGATTTTAACACAGGCAACAATGCAGGAACTATTCGTGTATCAAATAATATAACAGGATTAATAGTATTTAGAGAACAACTAATTATATTCACACAAAATAGTATAGAAAGAATTACAGGAAGTACAGCATCTGATTTTTCTTTAAAGCCAATTACTACTGACATAGGAACTTCTAGTCCAGAATCAATTCAAGAAGTAGGTGGCGATATAATGTTTCTTGGTCCTGATGGACTTAGGCTTTTAAGTGGTACAGATCGTATTGGAGACTTTGGACTAGGAGTTATTTCAAAAGCTATTCAAAGTAAATTAACAGATTTTATAGATTCTAATATTAATTTTACTAGTGTTGTGATTAGAAGTAAATCACAATATAGATTATTTGCAAACAATTTATTTAGCAATGGTATTATAGGCACACAATTTTCTTCTCAAGGTGGAGAAAACTTTGCTTGGTCTGAAATGAGTGGTATTAAAGCTAACGTAGCCGCAAGTAATTTATATAATAACAAAGAAGTTATTTTATTCTCTAACGATACAGGATATGTTTATCAATTAGAAAGCGGAAATAGTTTTGATGGAGCTAATATATCAGCAGTATATCAAAGCCCTTTTATGCCTTTAAATGATCCTAGAATGCGTAAAACAATATATAAATGCACAATTTTTACAAATCCAAAAGGCTCTATTGAATTTGATGTATCTTTAAAATTTGATTTTGATGAATTAAACTCAGTTCAACCTAATGCAATTAGTTTTAGTAATATAGCATCAACTGTTTCTTTTTACGGTCAAGCATTATTTACTAATACTGCATCAGATACTTCTGCTAAATATGGTGGAAAATTAGCTAGAATATTTAAAACTCAAACAGTAGGAACAGGATTTGTAGTATCTTTAAAATTTGAAACAGATAATACTAATCCCTCTTTTGGTTTAGATACAGCTACGTTAGAATATAATACAAATGCAAGAAGGTAATTAAAATGGGTACAGGCTACACAAGACAAGATAATGCTAATAATATTGCCAATGGTAACATTATTAATGCTGATGACCTTGATGCTGAATTTGATCAAATTGCATTAGCTTTTGGTACTTCTGGTCATTCTCACGATGGCACAGCAGAAGAAGGAGGAAGAATAAATACACTTGGACCTAGTGGGGAATTTATTGCTAGTTCTACTACTGTAACTCCTAATTCTAATAATACAGTAGATATAGGTACGTCTAGTTTACAATTTAAAGACCTTTATATAGATGGTATGGCATATATTGATGGACTAAATCAAGATGTATTAGTAGATACAAATAAAAAAGTTCAGTTTAGAGATAATGCAATTCATATTCAATCTAGTGTAGATGGTCAATTAGATATTGTAGCAGATGCAGAAGTGCAAATTGATGCTACTAAAGTAGATATAAATGCTAATTTAGAAGTATCGGGATCACTAACAGTTGGTACTACATCGTTTTCTGAAGCTACACTTAGCGTATTAAATGGTGCAAGTGTAACTACTGATGAGTTAAACTACAATGATACAGGCGCTGCAGTTGGTACTGTTGTAGCAAATAAAACTGTTACGGCTGATGCTAATAAGGACGTAGCAAGTTTTCGTAACTTAACACTTACAGGCAATTTAAACGCAGCAAATGCTACATTGTCGAGTACATTAAACGCTGCTACACTGGATATATCTGGTGATGTTGATATAGACGGAACACTTGAAACTGATACTTTATCAATAAATAGCACTGTGGTTACTTCTACTGCTGCAGAATTAAATATTCTTGATGGTGTAACATCTTCTACTGCTGAATTAAATTACAATAATACAGGTGCGTCTGTTGGCACAGTAGTAGCAAACAAAACAGTAACGGTAGATTCTAACAAAGATGTTTCTAGTTTTAGAAATATAACATCTTCAGGTGTAGCTACTTCAGGAAGTATTGTAATAGATGATGCAGGTACTATTGGTTCTGCTAGTGATACTGATGCTATTGCCATAGCTTCTAATGGTGATATATCAATATCTCAAGATTTAACTGTGTCTGGAAATTTAACAATTTCTGGAGTAACAACTACTGTAAATTCAAGTGAAATTAATTTAGCAGATAATTTAGTACTTATTAACTCTTCTTTTACTGGAGCAAGTCCTCCTACTAATCAGTCTTATGGTATTGAAATAGAAAGAGGTAATGCTGCAAATGTATCATTTGTTTGGGATGAATTAAATGATAAATGGTCACTTGGCAGTGAAACATTAGTAGCTAATACTTTTGAAGGTGCATCATTAGATATATCTGGTAATATAGACGTAGATGGCACAACTAATTTAGATGCTGTGGATATTGATGGCGCTGTTCAATTAGATAATACGTTTACAGTAGGCGTGGATGATACAGGGTATGATGTTAAATTTTTTGGTGATACGGCAAGCGCTTATGTGCAATGGGATGCAAGTGAAGATGATTTAATTTTAGGCGGTGCTGCAGGGCTAATAGTTCCAGATGGCAAACTTACTTTAAACTCTACGGCAGTTACCTCTACTGCAGCAGAGTTAAATATTCTTGATGGTAACACTTCTGCTACATCTACTACAATTGAAGACGCTGATCGTGTAGTTATAAATGATAATGGTTCTATGGTGCAAGTAGCAGTAACAGATTTAGCTGCATACTTTGATGATGAAATAACAGCAATGCCTAATCTAGTAACTACTGCAGCTACAACAGTTGGTGTTCTTAATAGTGGTCAAATTGGAAGTGGTTTTGGCAGTATTAACACGGGTTCAAGCGAGATTAGAACAACAGGTAGTGGTTTATTTGGCGCAGTGGGCGTTACTGGAGATTTAGATATTTCTGGAAATTTAAAACTAAGCTCTACGGCTGTTACTAGTACTGCAGCAGAGCTTAACATTATGGACGGAGACACATCTGCTTCTACCGTCACGATAGCCGATTCAGACCAAATGGTTTTGAATGACGGTGGAATCATGAAACAGATTGNCGCTAGTACGCTTAAATCTTATACTCAAGGATTAACTTTTGCGTCTGTTCAGACTCACAATAATGGCGTCACTAATAGTACTTTTACTACTTTTACTTTAGCTACGTTAAGCAGTGGTCAAGGTGCGTTAATTTTGCCTTTTGTTAACGAATCTAGAATGGATAGTAACCCTTATCAAAGTGCCACATATACAGGAGGCACTAATGGAGGTGGTTTTCAACTTCACTCTGCGAGTGCTACTATATCCATACAAGCAAGAAATGATGGCAGTGGCGTAGATGGCAGTTTTTCTGGAGTTATAATTATATTTAATGGGGCAGAATAATTATGTACACCACATTACAAGATTTATTAATAATAATTGCAACGGCATTAGGTGCAAGCATACTTGCATTAATACGTATGATATTTACAAATGAAAAAAAGATACAAATGTTAGAAAAGGAAATATCTTATAGAACAGATTTACTAGAAGAAGTAAGGCAAGAACAAAAAGAAATGCGTAGAGACATACAACGATTGTTTGAAGGACCAAAGGATTAAACAATGCTTGCTGAATTAGCTGTAGCAAATGCTGCTTTTCAAGTAATTAAAACTGCTGTTCAAAATGGCAATGATCTTGCTAAAGTTGCTCATAAAATAGCTGATTATACTCACGCAAAAACAGACATCGAAAAAAAGGTAAGGGAAGATAAATCACGTGGACGTAATAGTGCAGATTTAGAGTCTTTTATGGCTCTGGAAGAAATAAGAGAACAAGAAAATTCACTAAAAGAAATAATGATATGGGCAGGTGAACCGGGTCAATGGGATAGATGGGTAAAGTTTCAAGCAGATGCTAGGATTGCAAGAAAAAAAGAAGAAGAAGAGAGAGAAAAATGGGCAACAGAATTGTATAATAATGTAGGAATTGCTGCAATAGTAATTGCAGTACTATTAGGATTATACGGTTTATTTTTGTTTGTTTTATATTTACAAGGGTTATAATAATGAATATGCAATTTAAAGGATTTAAACCAGAAGCACAACAGCGTATTGCAAATACGTTGGGCTTTAAAGGTAGTGCAGATAAGTTTGAAGACTTTCTTAACAATAATCCTACGGCAAAACAACAATACGAAAAGTATACACAGCAAGCGATTAATATGATGAATGGTGGTATGGTACGTAAAAACTATGAAGAAGGAGGAGTTGTTGATGAAGATATAGAAGATAATCAAAATCAAATACAAAAAGATTCTATAGATAGAATGAATAATCCTACTATGCCAACAGGAACTATTTCACAACCTTCTGGAACAGTTGTTAATACTAATCAATTAATATCTGAAGATAAAGGGCAAATAACAGGTACACCTTCTATTACAACAAAAACAGCAGATGTAAAAGATGCTACTGCAGCAACCACTACTGGAACTAATATAATAGATGATCCAAGAGAAACTAAAGAGGATGTAAAAAAAGTATTAGACGATACAGAAACAGTAAAAGGAGAAATATCTGAAGATTCTAAAGTATCTGCAGAAGAACAAAAAGAATCTATGGTATCTGATTTAACTGCAGCACAAGGTGAAGCAGTTATGATGAACAATCCTGTTCAAAGAGAATTGCAACAAGGAGAACTTATTGAACCTGCAGCAAACGCAGAAAAAGCAGCTAAATTTACAGAACAGATAGAAGCAGCACAAGCTACTCCTACAAAAAAAGCTACCGTAAAAGGTCAACTAGAAAATTTAATGGAAGACTTTGAGGACGGTAACACTCCTGCATGGGCTTCAGGAGCAATGAGAGCCGCTACAGCGCAAATGGCAGCACGTGGACTAGGTGTTAGTAGCATGGCAGGGCAAGCTCTTGTACAAGCTGCTATGGAAGCCTCTTTACCTATTGCACAAGCAGACGCATCTACCGTTGCAAGTTTTGAAATGCAAAATCTTAGTAACAGACAGCAACGAGCTATGCTTGCTGCAGAACAACGTGCTTCATTTATGGGGCAAGAGTTTAATCAAGCGTTTCAAGCACGTGTTGCAAATGCATCAAAAGTTAGTGACATAGCTAACATGAACTTTACAGCAGAGCAACAAATAGCATTAGAAAATAGTCGTGCTGCTAATACTATGGCTTTAAATAATTTGTCTAATAAACAAGCGTTAGTAGTAGCAGAAGCTGCTGCACTTGCTAATCTTGACATGGCTAATTTAAATAATCGTCAAGCTGCCGCTGTACAAAATGCCCAATCTTTTTTAGCTATGGATATGTCTAATCTAGCTAATGAACAACAGACAGAAATGTTTAAAGCACAACAACGTGTACAGTCTTTATTTACAGATCAGGCTGCAGTAAATGCAACTGCTCAATTTAATGCTACTAGTAAAAATCAAACAGATCAATTTTTTGCTAGTCTTAAAACGCAAACTTCCCAGTTTAATGCTTCACAAGCAAATGCTATGGCACAATTTAATGCAGGAGAAGAAAATGCTATTAGTAAATTTACTGAGGAATTAACAAATCAACGTGAACAATTTAATGCACAAAATGGTTTAGTAATTGCTCAAGCAAATGCAACTTGGCGTAGAGAAATTGCAACTGCAGATACTGCTGCAATAAATAGAGCAAATGAAATTAATGCTCAATCTTTGTTAGCAATATCAAATCAAGCATATCAAAATTTATGGCAAGAACATGCTGATCAAATGGAATGGGCTTGGACAACTGCTGACAACGAAAGAGAAAGACAAAATAACTTAGCTTTACAACATCTTGTAAATAATCAAGCTCAAACAACAAATGAGTACAGAGAAAGTATAGCACAAGCTAGTGCTGTAGGTGAATTACTTTCTTATGGGCTTAAAAAAGGTATAGATACACTCTTTTAATAAGGAAAAATAAATGATAAATCAAGCTAGACAGTCTTACTTAAACATGATAAAATTATTAGAAGAAAGTCAATCTAATGCACCTGTAGAAAGTTCTCATACAGGATTGTTGTCACGTAATAAACCCAAAACAAAAGATAAAAAACAAGGTAATGTTGATTCACGTAAACGAGTTGCAGGACTCATGTTAGATTTAATAAGGGTAAGAACAAATGACAATAAGTAATAATCCTTTAGATGCTCCAATTCCCGGTATGTCTTTAACAGGAGAACTAGGCGCAAAACCTTGGCAACAACCTGCACAACATGCAGATATAGAAAATGTAATAGATTATTACATGGATTATTTAACTGATCCTATATTTGTAGACAAAACTTTAGATGTGTTAGAATTAGGAGTACCTGTAACTTCTCTAGCTCAAATAATTAATAATAGTTCTATAATGGAAGGAATACATAGTGTTGATGCAGGTATTCTTGTAATGCCTATTATAATGGAAATTATTGCAAATGTTGCAGAGGGTTCGGATATTAAATACGAAATGGGTACAAAAATAAAAACTGATCCTGATAAAATAGATAATACAAAAATTGCTCTAGCTTTTAAAAATATCAAAGAAAAAGTTTCAGACAAAGTAGAACAAACAGATAAAGAAAAAGAAACATCTGAGCCTACGGGTCTTATGATGAGGAGAAAGTAAATGGGATTATTTGGTGGAGTAGGTGGCGCTCTTGCAGGTGGGTTTTCAGAAGGTCTTGTTAAAGAATTTAAACTTGAAGACGAGCGTAAAGAGCAAAGAAAATTAATTCAAGATGAAAGAGATGAGGCACAACGTGTACGTGATCAAGCCCGTAAACAAAAATTAGCAGATCGTGCTTATGCTGCATCTGTTCTAAAAAAGAAAGAACGTAAAGCAGAGGAAGAAAAATTAGAAGAATTAATAGAAAAATTACAGTTTCATTATGGTGACAAAGCACAGGCCATTGCTAATAAAGGTATTGGGTTTGCTGGTGAGGCATTAGCAATGGCTGGTGCATATCGAGATGCAGGACTTAACCCTGCTTTAATGGTAGATATTACTACTGGTAAACTAACAGATATACCTGCAGGACAAGATGGTGCTGTACCTAGTTTTATAACATTTAAACCTATCGCAGAAAAAGAGAAAAAAGATCATAATACTTTTCAAGCTGCACTTGTAGCTGCTAATGAAGATATATTAAATGCTTCTACAGAGCCACAACGTGTAGCTGCACAAGAAAGATTTAATAGTATTAATGCAGCACATCAAAAATTTAAACAAGAAAACGAAGATGCGGCAGCATCAGGACAATTAGATTTTTCTATACAAACACGTGATGCTATATTACAAACACCTATTACAAATGCATTTAAAAATGCAGGATTGTATAAAAGAGATATAAATGGTGAGATAACATTAAAGTTTGAAGGTAATCAAGGCCAAGTATTTAGTATTATGGACAGTATTATAACACAAAATGAAGAAGCATTTATTAACGTAACAGATAAGCCCTTTATAACAAAACTACAAGGACAAAGAACTTCTTTAAATAATCAAGCAATTGCTTACATTCAAAACACAAAGAATAAGCCTGAAGCTGTTTTTTTAAATACTAATCCTGCAATTCCTAAGTTTGTTCCATTAGAAAATGCAGGTACAACAGCAAGAAGTGAAGAAGAAATAGAACAAGGAAGAAAATCAGGTAAATACAGACCTAATCAAGTTGTTGAATACGTATTTACTAATGATAAGGGTGAACAAGACATAGGCTATGCAATAATTACTACTACAGGTACATTATTAGGTATGGGATCAGATTAATAATGGACAGATTTTCTTTTGGTGAAAAGTTTACTGGTGAAATAACACAAAAAAATAAACTTAGTAACAGTCCCATTAATACAAAAGAAACTAAAACTAAACCCATAGATAATTCTATAGGTAGATTTTCTTTTGGTGAAAAGTTTACTGGTGAAATAACACAAAAAAATAAACCTCAACCTGTAAATAATTCTAAAGGTAGATTTTCTTTTGGTGAAAAATTTGATCCTACTTATGGTACTGGTCCTAATGTTAATGTTGTAGGTAATGAAAAACTTATTACAGATGATCGTGCGCCTACAGACGAGGTAACTTTTGAAGCAGACAATTTAGCAAGACAAGAATTAAGTGCAGATGTAGTAGAAAAAGTAAACTCTATGTATGATACAGAGTTTAAAGCTACTAAAGCAAAAGAGTATGATGCATCAGGTAAATCTACTAGAACAGGCGTAAGAAGAAAAGCAGAGTTTGCAGATATACGTAGGGGCATTGAGCAAGATTTACGTAGACAAGGCGTTGTTCCAGAACAAATGGAACAAGCTATGGAAGATGAACTTAAAGCTAGAGGAATAGAGGTAGGATCATTAAGTGAAACTGCAGAAGTGTATGCAGAACAAGAAAGCGCACGTGCAGTAGAAAAAGTAAATGAAAAGAAAGAACGGTTAATTGAATTATTAACTAGTGAAAATTTTGTAACTAGTGGACTTACTGATCAACTATTAAATAGTGGGCTATCCATATCACAAATAAATACTATTGTTACTGCAGATGAATTTCTTAATCCTGTAACTGGTATAGTAGATGTACCTATTTTATTTAAAGATGCAGGAGAGAGTATAAAGAACGGTGATTATGGTGTAGCCAGTTTACAAGTAGGTGCTGCTGCACTGTCATTAGCACCTGCTTTTGGTGTAGTTAAGGTAGGCACAAAGGTTGCTGGAAAATCCAGAAAAAAAGTTATGGATAAAATTGTTGCAGCCGATACATCTTCTACAAAAGAGACAGTAGAAGCTGCAAGAGTATCTGCTAATACTGGTGAAGGTAAAGAAATTGGACAACAATTCTTACGAGAATTTGAAGAGGCTAATGAAGTAAATGTAACAGACGTAGACCCTGAAACGGGCAAGCTATCCATCAATCAACAAAAAGCAAGGGACGCTGGTAGAGATACAGCAACAGATGTAATGAACCTACAGGCTAGTAGGTCTGCTAGTGAGGCAGATTTAATAGCACAAGGAAAAGATGCAGATAGGATATTTACTGACGCAGAAGCATTCCTAGATGTAGGAGAAGATGCAGATGCGTTAATGAGTCCTATCCTAAAGGCTGAAAAATTTAATGCTATTGTATCTATAGCTAAAGATTTTAAAATAAACAATCCTAATAGTTGGAGTAATGACAAAACAGTTATTGACAATTTGTTTGAACTTACTGTTGGTAAAGACATTGATGCTAACCAAGAACTAGCTGATAGTTTAGCAAAGTATGGCTTGACATTTGATGAATATGTAATGACTGTAGTAAGTGGTGGGTCAGACGCTGGTAAAATTCTTAACAAACTATCTCAAATTAAACGTGCAGGACATTTAGATAATGTAAATGCAACTAAAAACAAAGCATTAGAAAAAAGACAGAAGGGTTTCATGCGTACATTTAGACGCTTAGAAAACATTAGGCGTGGTGGTATGGTCAGTATGATTAAGACTGCTGCCCGTAACCTGCAATCTGCAGCTATACGTGCGCCTATGGAAGCCTTTGAAAACATTATGGATAATACTATCTATGCTTTGCAGAATGATGGTGTTATTGCTGGCGGTAAAGCATTACTAGACCTTAGAGGTGGTTGGAAAGGTTCCTTGTCACACCTAAAGTATATGTATCGTAATCCTGTACTAGCTAAAGAACTAACAGAGCATATTTTAGATAGGCCAGAGTTTGCAAAACAATACACTAATCTATTTGACAATGTTAATGAATATCAAAAAGTTACAGGTCGTGGTGAAGGTGGTGCATTAGATACAGTATTAAGTAAAGTAGAAGATGTAGTAACATTTGCCAACACTCCCAACAGAATACAAGAATATCTTGTACGTAGGGGTGCTTTTATGGGTGAAATGGAACGTCTTGTACAAAGAGAATACGGTATAGATTTTCTTGAGGCTCTTAAAGATGGTAAGCTACGTGACCTTATGGCTAACAGTAGTAGTGTACGTCCTAAAGGCAAGGCAAAGTTTGAAGATTTAATTGAGCAATCTATACGTAGAGCATTAGATGTTACATATGCTAAAGCACCAGATGTACCTATGTTTAAATCTGCATCAGATTTTATTACTCGTAACGGCTTAACTACTGTAATAGAATTTCCAAGATTTATGTTTAACTCACTAGAGTTAATGGGACAATATTCTGCTGGTGCAGCTAATCCAGTATTAAAACGTATAATGGGTAAACGTGGCCCACTAGACGCTAAAGACAGACAGAATATTACTAGAAACATGACAGGTGCTATGGCTATCTATGCTGCCTATCAGTACAGAACCAGTGGTCAAGAGCCAGCCTCTTACGAACAAGTTAATACAGGTGATGGTACAGTAATGGACGTTACACCACAGTTTCCATTGAGACAAACCTTATGGATAGGTGAAGCTATTAATCAAGTAATGAAAGGTACATTAAATAACTGGAAAGGTTTTACAGCAGATGAAATGTTAGAAACTTTTGGTGGTGCATCTATGCGTACAGGTGCAAGTAATGTATTTATTGATGAAATAGGAGACATGATTAGTAATGCTGGTGATTTAAAAGGTGAAGAACAGGCAGGTAAACTATTAGGTGCTACCATGGGTAACTATCTGGCGTCTTGGGGTGTGCCTCTAGCACAAGTTATAGAGGCACAACGTATCTCTGGAAACAGACCTATGACTTATGAAGATAGATCAGGAGACTATATATTAAAAGATTTTGGCGAGTCTTTTACATCTAATGTAGAACGATCTTTTGATCAACGCTATGGAAATATATTTAATCCTAGTGCCATTGGAGATATGCCGTTACGTGAAGGTTTGTTTGATGTAGACAGTGGTAGAACTAGAGTAGGAGCAATAGGGAGTGGGCTATTTGGTATTACTAGATTTACAGGAAACTCTGAAAATGCAGAGTATTTAATCCGTAAAGGTTTTAATGATTGGGAATTAGGTAGTCAAGAACCTGTTAAAAAAGTTAGAAATGCACAAAATAAATTAATGCGTAAAAATTTAAATCAAGTAGTAGGTGCAGTTAAAAATATAGAGGTTGGTCTGCGTAAAAAATATATGGAAATGTCACCTGAGTACAAATCAGGTGAGTCTATAGACGCTTTTGTAAATAAACAAATACGTCCTATAATTAAAGGGTTTACAAACGATATTAAAAAACTCACAAAAGAAGCTGCTAAAGAAGGAGTATCTTTTAACGAATTAGCAACTGATGAATATAATAAAATACCAAAAGACAGAAGAATAAGGGCAAAACAGGCTTATGATATTGGGCAAGATAAACTAAATGAAAAAGATAGAACACCTTTTGACAGAACAAATGGCGCTCACTTGTTAATATTAAAAGCCCTAGATGAAGCACTAAGTACTGGCGATACTATATTCTAAAGAGTGAGGGGCTTAATTGCCCCTCTTTTTCTTTTACCTATTGTCACCACTACCACCAATAGTACCATTAGCTTTACGCTTAGATAACTTCAACTCATTCTGACTAGCTATATAACCTAATGTTAATTCAAGATCAGTGGCTAGTGCGGCACAGTACCACAGTACATCACCAATCTCCTTGGCTATAGCGTCCCTATCCTCAGATGTAAAGACCCCATCCTTATCACGTAAAACCTTCTTAACTTTGTTGGCTACCTCACCTGCCTCACCTACTAGGCCCAGTGCAGGATACACAACCTTGTCTGTATAGATAGCTGTGGTTGCTGCTGATCTTTGGTACGAATTAAAGTCAGACATGCTATACTTCCCCTGCATAAAGTTTTTTGCGTCTTTTTCTAAGCTGTTCATTTCGTTTTACTCTCTTTAAGTTTTCGTAATATGCTTTATTAAAGCCACGATTCCACTCACGAAACTGCATAGTATTAACGTTAAAAGGATTATTTAAACGACCTCTATAAAAAGAAGAGTAACCTTGTTGACACTGAACTTTAAGGGGAGCGTCATACTTACCTAAACCTCTGTCTTGTCTTGTTGGTATGATAGTAGTCATGCAGTTTCCTTTATATTAATTAGCTTGGCGTCTACATATGGAACATGATAAAATTGTTCACCTTTCATTATATTTCTGCCTTTTGCCTCTTTTAAGGTATCTTCTTTAAGTTGTTTACTGTCAATACACCATACTTGTTTAAGGTCTTCCCTAAAAATGTAAAAAGTTAAATTACTTGTATACTTACTTAGTAACTTCTTTTTACGTTCTGGTATACGTATTTCTTTCCAGTGAGTAGGCCAATCTCCCTTCCACGATACTTTTACTTCTGCTTCATTAAAGTATGTTTTACCGTCTTTTTGTGTAACTAAATCAGCAGTGTAAGATTCTTTACTGTTTATAACTACATGTCCTTTTGCTTCTAGAAGTTTAATTAACGTTTCTTTTGCTATTCCATCATACTTACCGTATAAGTTATGTGAGAAAGGCTTTCTATAAGGCTTCATTTTATACTCCTACTGAGTCTTCTTCCATGTTTACACACTTACCACTAGCTTCTGCATAAGGAGTAGGTGCTGTTAGTCTTAGTGTTTCCAAGTGTATTTGTAACACAGCCTCACACTCTTGTCTAGTGTTAAATATTCTTAGGTCTGATTTTATTTCTACTGCACTTCCGTAATTAAGCAGTAATAAAACTATATACATAGTAAGTTCCTTTCATTAAGTTATGTCTACTACTTCACAAACATCTCCAGTACAAGCAAATGATTGCATACCTGATGTATTATCTTCTACTTCATAAGAAGACAACTTACTCCAATCAATATTTAATGGAGCTTTATCTATCATATCCATAAACTCATCTGCTGTACACTCTTGATATGGAGCCTGTTGATATGTATGTTCATTGAATGGTAAGAAAGAAACACCAGACATTTCATCAAAGTGCTTATAAACAAAGGCACCTACTTCCATCCATTCATCTGATCTAACATTAATTGTTACACTAGGTTTATGTTCACACCAATACCTTTGATACATTAGCCAAGTCTCTAGTTGTTCTATGGCAGTAACATCTGCGGTACATATTGCGTTATCAGGAGACTTCATAGGAAAACTAAATACAGTAGTATCATTAGGTTTCATTACATCTGCTTCATAAGGTATTCCTTGATCAATCATAAACTGTGTTAGAGAATCCTTATTGTCACCTCGTACAGTCCTAATATAATAAGGACTATGCCTTGCATGTATGCCAGAGCTAGAGTTAACCAATTGTGATACCGTGCCACTGGGTTTACAACATGTGATAGCAGTAGAAACAGGGATACCCAAACGATCAGACCACTCAGCATTAGTATTAATTGCAACATTTTTTAAATACTCCAATGTTTCTTTTAAACCTTTATTCTTTGTAGTCATTAAAGGATTATCCATTATACCTGTGAGTGACACACCAAGCAAACGTTCTTCTTTTGTATTATACTTCCACATATTTCGCAAGTATGGGAAGTGGGTGTAGGTAGATTGTATTGTTCCAAGTATAGTTGCAATACGGACTTTTCTTCCGACATCCTCAATATTGTCTGTTTCACGGACAACAACTTCAGACAAATTGCAGAATTGATTCGGGCGTAAGATAATTTCCGAACATGGGTTGGTCCCAAAATCAAAGTTAATATTACGTCTACCATTTTTAGACGCCTGATTAATAGAAGCCTGTCGATTAAATATGCCACGTTCACCACTCCCACTCTCTACTAATGCTGTCCACTCACGCATGAAAGACATCATGTCTGGTTTCTCAGTATAAGCAACAGAGTTATTAGCTAGTGCTCGTTGTGTATTATTTTCCCACCAAGCACCAGACTTAGCATGTCTCATTCTATCATCTGTTAGATCAGATAAACTAATCATAGCACTGCGCCTAACACCGCCTACTACTACTACCTCACCAATCTTACACATAATGTCATGGCATTCTATAGAAGATAGTTTACGTCCTTGTGCTGACTTGAATGTGTTTACTGCAAACATAAACAAATCAACTAGTGGTGCAGGACCAGATGCTCTACCACCAAATGTCTTTAGTCTTGTACCTGCAGGGCGTACTCTTGAAACATCCCACTTAGGAATTTCTCCAGCCCATAGGAGTGCTAACACTTGTCTGAGACCTTTAGCCCAACCTTCTTTACTGTCCTTAATAACAACTGTGGTATCACTATCGAACAGTTGTGGGACTTCTGGGAGCTTAGTAACGAACTTATTCTCAACACTAAATCCAACACCAGTGCCACACAAAAGGATGAACATAGCTTCATCGAAAGATTTAGGGTCATCTACGGCTAAATAGCTACAGTTATACATACAAGTATTATCTCTTGTTGATGCTTTACCTGCAGTCATCATTGACCTCATACTAGGCATTACCTGTAATGAAATTATATGATGATATATTTCATCAGAAATTGATGTATCATTGCCAACCCAAGGAGTTATAATATTATCTATATACCTAGACACTGTTTCATGCCAAGTTTCACGGCGTCCTTTATCTTCAAGCCAACGTGCATAACGTGAAGTAGCAATAAATGTTTGGTAGTCTGTGGGTAATTGAGTATTACTTGTCATCTTGTATCACCTTTATTTTGCTTATCTTTACACCATCTGTATCATAAATTGTATCGTTTATCAAGTCGTATATTTCATCTTCTAAACTTTCATCCACAGGCACAGGATAATCTTCTGGATCTATTTCTAATATCATCATAACTCTAACCTGCATCTTCTTGTATCTCTTGTATAAGCCGATCAAGATACCATCGGGCTTTCTTTAGGTCTTCAATGCCATTTTTATAAGGCCAACGCCAAAGATACTTAAAGCAATTCTGCCAGCAATAAGATTGATGTGCTGTAATATTTTCCCTGCATTTTGGGATACCTTTAGTCATAGCTTTCATTGCATCAATACATTCAATACCCGCTTGGTTGTAATGCTCAGGTTTAGTTACTACATCTAAACGAGGATTTGGATCAATATCAAACTCTTTCCATTTAGCCATTAAGCATTTCCTTTTGTTTTAGTATTTTTATTAAGAGTAATTAAATTACCTTCTGTATAATATAGAGGCTCTTCTTCATCCCTTTCAATCTCAGAGATTACATATTTGTGCAGTTTATTTCTAATGTATTCATCTTCTTCGCATACAGGGACTACTGCAGACATCATACTGCATAGATGTATTATGTATGAAAAATCTTCATCTTGTAATGGATTTTCAGATGATGTAATTAATCCAATAGAAACATCCCCTTCCCAATTACCTTCTTTGTTTAAAAAAGGCCTTATTCGTATGGCAAAATCTTCATCTTTAAGGTCTTCAATTTTGTTTGTCATGCTTACTTCCTTTTTAATTTTGGGTGTGGGTATATAATAAACTTTTTATGTTTGTCTTTACCCTTTTCTTTTAACCATGACTCAGGTATGATCCTATCATAGTAATCAAAGTCATATCTATCACACCACGTGCCATAGCTACTTTTAGCACCTTTACGTAGTTTTTGTCTACTATTAGTAAACACAAATCTAATATCTAAGTTTTTGTGTTGTTTTTTTATCGCAAGATGCTTGCGTCTATCGAGAGCAGTAAACAATCCTTTTGTTTCTATTATGATACCGTTAGGTAACACAAAGTCAGGGGTATAGGTGCGATAAGATAAGTCTTCCCATTCTATTTTTATAGTTTCATATTTTACAGGAACGCCTAAACCTTTTAAATAATCTGCTATTGAGACCTCTAACCCACTCCTATACCCATAGGTACGGGCTTTTCTAAACCCTACCCATACCATGTTTAGAATTTAAATTGGAATGGAAACTGTATTGGATTGTTGTTAGTCCAAGAAGAAACTCCTAATTTTTTTAATTCTTCTTGTACAACTTTATCCATTTCATTCCTTGTCTTAACTGCATCACGCAAAGCACTATATTTTTTTTCTTTATATTGTGCCTTGGCTTGCTGTAATGCCTCTTCCATTTCTTTTATTTCATCTTCCATTGCACTTAGTTCATCTGAGTTAAACATTTACATCTCCTAATGTTAATAGAGAGGTTTCCCCCCATCCTGTGTCATATACACCTGTTTTGTTTGCTTCTGCAATTTTAACAAGTGTTTTTCTTACTATTTTTAAAGACTTAGCCATTAAACCATGATCTATTCGATGCATGTGAGTTACGTATGGCGCAGTCTTTTCTATAGCTATAAAATTAAACGTTGTGGCCTTTAGTCCAGCCTCTAATAAAGTGTGCATATAAAATGCACCTTGTATATGATACGCATACTTTTGTACTTGTTTTGCAAATCCTTTTGGAGATGCGTCTGTGGTAGTTTTAATATCATATATAAAACCTGTTTTTGGTATATATAAGTCAGGTCTAGTTTTAATGTTTAATCCTGTAGCTGAGTCCACGGTAAATATACTACTTTCTGTTACCCTGTCCTTATGTTTTAATATAGCACTAGTATATTTATTTTCAAGTGCAGATTTACACATTTTATTATGTACATGGTACTCTACTTCCGTAAGTACTACTTGATCAATTTTTTTCTCTCTATATAATTTTTTATAAGCTGCAGATACACGTGTTTTTGGTCCTTTAATTACTAAATTACGTTTAGGTTCTAATAAACTTGCATGTACCCCAGTACCAAGTGCAAACGCTGGACTATCGCCTAAAGGTTTTTGTGCCATGTAGTGAGCAAGCGATTGCTTGCACACTGTCTTTATTGCAGAGGAAGAATATCCAATAGAATTGTGATAATCCTCATTAGACATATTATATATAATGCCTTCTGGCTTTAACATTAGAAGGGAACCTCTTCTTCTAAATCAATAAAATCATCAATTACATCATTAGGCATCTCTTCATTGTCATGCTTCATTTTATCAGACCATTCGTTTAGAATGTACTGATTATAATTTCCTATCCATGACATGAAATCACCAAAGGTTTCCTGAGTACTGTTGTCCATATCTAATGTTTCCATCAAATCAAGGTCTGCTTTTGGCACGAAGAAACTGTTACCATTAGGAAGTTCACGTTCATCCGTGGTTGCTCGAATGTAATGCTGCGGTGGTAGGCGTTGCATCTTACCTAGCTTATTAAATAATCCACCAAATATTTTAAAGGCATCTTTATTCTCAATCTCATAGATAAAGGGAGTGCTATCCTGTTCAACTAAATCCCCATTGATATCCGTGCAGTCAATCATATCAACTACACCAAATAATACACGAACACGTTTGACAGAGCGAATTAAGTCTTTCATACTATCTGGCAAAGATTGGAAGTCTTCAATCCAACCAGAAGGTTTACCACAATTAAACCCACCGTCATTATCTTTCATGTCAATATTAAGACTATCTCCCATAACCGTCTTGACATAGCGATTCTTAACGTCACCACTACCCATTATGAACTTTTTATACATGTAACGTTGTAAGAATGGACGTATACAAATATCTTTAGAAAATAAAACTCCACCATCTGGAATTTCTAATTTGTAAACACCACTTGGTATTACCTCTACATTTTTTATCTTACCTTTAATCTCTTGTTGACCCATAATAGGCTGATGTACAATACGTAAACGAGCTAGTGCGCTTGTCTTTTTTTCTGTAGCAGACTGTCCCATTCCCATAGCTTTAGCCATAACTGCATAGTTGTTTGTATCAATTGTTGTTACTTCTGTTGTTGTCATGTGTATATTCTCCTTTACACTGAACTTATTTGGTAGTTATATCACGCCACATCTACTGTGTCAAGCCAATTAGGGCCAATTTTTGCCTCTAATAATAGGGGTACATTAAACTTTATATTCCATGTCTTATCCACAATATATGGTAGCCTATCATTAGTTCTTTTTATAACCTTTAGTACTTTCTCTTTCTCTTTTGGATGTACATCAATTACTACACTGTCATGTACTGTATTTACTATGCAACTTTTCATATTATTTGTTAATAATAAATTATCAATATACATAAGACATATAGGTACGATGTCTGCTGTAGCAAATGATTGAACAGGGTAATTTTTAATCTGTGTGAAATATGTTACAACTCCATATCTATTACGTCTAACATTAGGAAATGTAAATGTCCTACCTGATGGTGTAGTTATACAATTTGTGGTAAGTACCTCAGATGCTAATCGTTTATGCCATGCGGCAATACCAGAATACTTTTCCATAAAGTTTATATAGTATTGTCTCTCTGCAGGTGTACGATTATATCCTGTAGCTCCAAATAAAGGTGCGAAAGTATGCTCTTTAGCCTGTTGTCTCGTAATAGGTTGACCAGCATGTGTAATAGTTTTAGCTGTATAGCTGTGTACATCAAAGCCTGTTTTTACTTCTTCCATAGCAACTTTGTCTTGAGATAAAAATGCAGCTACTCTAAACTCTAGTTGTGCAAAGTCTGCTTCCATAATATTGCCACCTTCCCAACGTGATACAAAGACTTTTTTTACAGGGAATGTACCACCACGTGGCATATTTTGCATGTTAGGATCAGCACCTGACAATCTACCAGTACCTGTTCTGTGTTGTAATAAACGAGCATGTAACATACCGTCAGGCTTTGTATGAACTGATATACCATTAACAAAGCTAGACAAATACACCTCTATAGCGTTAAGACGCTTCATGTTCCGTAAAAATTTTTCTGCTTCTGGCATATTTTTAACTCTGGCTATTGTTTCAAGTATAGTTAAGCTATCTTTACCTGTACTAAAACCATTAGCACTAATAAATTTTTGATTAGGCGCTGAAAATTTTAATCCAGCTAAAACGTTAGTATCCATAAAAGTATACCCACAACCATCACAGCACCTACACCTGTTGGTTCGTTTAAAAGAAGTTCCATCTTTCTTTACCTTTCTAATTTGCCCTATCCCTTTGCAAGTAGGACACTGTTTTGCTTTTTGTTTGTATAACACATTTGTATTACGATTTACAGTAGTTTTAAAATTATCATTAAAACTAAATAACTCTGACCAATTCTTTTTATCTTTAGGTTTACGACTATATATAACCCACGATAGTTGCTCTGGACTATTAAGGTTAATTGGTCTATCGCCCATTAATTCACGTGTATGTTCCTCAAGGCTATTAAGTAAATCTTGACGTTCATTCTCAAACTCTTTCTGCACTTTGTCTAATGCATTTAAATCAACCTTAAAACCTCTTTGATATATACGTGCTAAATGAATAGATAGTTGATTAGATAAATCAATAGTTTTCTGCAATGTTGTGCCTTCAATGCGTGATATTAATTTGTTATATAGCTGTTGTGTAGCAGATAAGTCAGCAGACAAATAACTTGATAGCTCACTTAAAGGTATATCACGTGTATTATATCCTTTTTTAAAGTACTCTTTTAATGTTTCTTGTTTCTTTGTGTCTAGTTGATCCCTTTCTGCACAAGCCTCAAGTGATAAGGGTTCTTTTTGCCCACGCTGCAATATATACTCAGCGATCATCGTATCAAATACCTTACCATCATAAGTAAAGCCAGACTCCCATAGCCACAGCAGGTCATGCGGTACATTGTGCGCTATTAGTAATTTTGTTTTGTTAAGAGTACGTTGTAAAAATGCGTGATCATCAGGTGTACCTTGTTTTTCTGAATGATCAAAGGTTAAAATAACCTCATGTCCTGTCTCGTCTAATAGACCAACCATAGTCAGAGTGTTGGTAGGCTCGAAAGGATCAAGATGTAGCTTATTTTCTCTTTTAGTTACTGTATTTTCTACGTCCAATGTAAGTATCATACTCTAATACCTTTCCAGTGTTCCATCTCATTGCCTCTTTGGTAGCCTCTTCATAACTGTTGAATAATTTTGGTTCATCCATGTAAGTCCAAGGATTTACAGAAGCAACCATCATATATTCACCACTTTCAATTTCTATTTGTACAGCATATTTAGTCATTGTCGTATATACCTAAACAAGGTATAGCAATAGCTTGCTTACAATAAGAAGGATAGTTTTTTTCGAAAGACATACCCCAAAGTAGAGGTATACCTGCTATTAAAAATACGAGTATAAAAAATGTTCTAGCTATACCTACAAATTTTCTATTAGTCATCTTGTAACTCACTCCATGATACAGGAAAAATAGTTATCATTTCTTTTGATATTTTATCAGCAACCTGTCTTGTTTCTGCCTGAGTGTCAGGCTTACATCTAAGTATGCACATATCAGAGAAGGCGTCAAGACTACCTGACCAATACCATTCTGTCATGGTGTTTTGTGGCAACACCATACGTGCTTGCTCTGGGCATACACCTTGATGTAATAGATAATGATAACTATGTGCTGCAGAAACCATCTCTCTTTCAAAACGTACTTTTAATCTTTCAGAATTAAGTAGTTCTCCTGAACCTTGCTTTTTATTTTTTACTGCCTTTCTAAATTCAGGTATGTAAAACTCAGGTTCATCATTTACATACCTACGACTAATCTCATTCCAACGTAGAAACTTATGCTTTACTAGTTGTCTAGCTACAAAGATAGGAGCTTTAATATGAAAGGATGCAAAGCAATGTCCAAAGGGTGACATGTGTTTGTGTTTAGCTAAATAACTAATTAGTTTAGCATCCTTTTCTAATAGCACAGGTGGACCCCAAGGATCACTGTTATCCATATTACTTGTCTTACCAAAAGAAACTCTAGCTGCATTAGCAACTGTAAGATCATTGCCCATAGAATTAATAAGAGTAACTTCTATTTTAGATTTTTCTTTTATTGTCTTTATGTTCATACGAGACCTTTCTTTTTTAGCAAGAACAGATTGTTCAAAAGATATATCAAGCATCTTCTGTTGCTCATTCTTTTTATCTACAACCATTTAATGTGTGTTCCCATAATATATTAGTGTTAGCACTATACTCAGTACCACAAACACCCCACATGTAAATAATATTACAGGCATTTGAGATAGTAGAGGTTTATGAAAGTCTACTAACCTTATGTAAGGATGCACTCTCCATTTAGTTTCTTTAGATTCCTTAGACATTATTTGAACCCAATTTATCATTAGTCATGCTCTCCCGTTACTCTTCTGCCGTTGTACCCATCAATACGTTTAGCTACATTATACAGTATATGTGGATTTCTGTTGGCTGTATCAAAGGTACTTACAGTTATTGCTATTGCAGCAAGCAATATTATATGTGCAATAGCAGTTAGACCAAAGATTATATAACTACCCATAAAGAAACTAAATACTATGCACCACATCCATGCAAGTATTTGCATGATTAAATGCCTTGCCTGTGTGTCATGTACGTTTCTTAATGGGTTGTACTTTACATTCATTACAACATTCCAAGAGTCATTGATATATTCTCTCATACTGAGTACCTCGACGTTTTATAATCTAATTCACAATGAACAATGCCATGCCATCCTGATAACTTATTCTTGACTATATTTAGATGACGCTGCATATCTTGTTCTTCTGCATTTTCAACAGGTGGGTTCTTTGCAATCAATAACATTAAGTCTGCCTCTGCAGCTTTACCTGTTCTACTACCTTCCATCATAGACTGATTAAGAACTACTTTATTCTCTGCATCAGCAGATAACTGAGACATATAGAAAACAGCACATTTATATTGCTTGGCAATCCTTCTTGCATGTATTGCATTGGCTTTCAAAGCCTCATCAGGACGAGAGTAACCATTCATATTAGCCAGCTTGTCTCCCATGTCAAGTATCACAATGTCAGGTTTGTATGTTTTGCATACACTCTCTACCCATGACATATCACGATCTGTACAGTCCTTGAATTTAATGTTTGGTCTAATCTTACCATATATTTCCATAGCCTTACTCGTATTGTTAACAACCCTTCTGGCGTCCATGTTAGTAGCGGCGGTTATATAGCGGTGTACTACACGATGATAACCCTCTTCGTTACATAAGACAACACACTTGGCACCCTGCCATGCAAAACCATTATTTCCTGCAACAATACTAGCATGGAAAGATGTCTTTCCAGTGTTAGGTCTAGCTCCAATCTCAATAAGATGACCAGCATTGACGCCTTCAACTTTAGTTGTAAGAGTTGGGATATTAAAAGACCATTGGCTTTCTAAGCTATTAAGGGCAAGGATATGCTCAATGTCATCATTTTCCCATTCTATATTAGTAGTAGGAGTAAAGTTATCTTCGTATTGCTCAAGTAAACTACGTAATGGTTCTAGGCTATCCTTAGTCCCATTTACATAGTCAAAACCAAGATTAGCAATGTCCTCTCCAATTACCTGTTGAAACAGTTTAGATAGAACTTCTTGTGCTATATCAGCACCCATAAGCTGCTCACGTTTTACAGACCCAAAGATACCCTTGTATGCAGTCTTTTGTGCCGTAGTCAAAGTTGGGTTGTTGGCTATAAACAATGCTTCAATTTCTTCAGGTGTTACGGTACGCTCGTAACGCTGCATTGCAGAGTCAATTGCCTTTTTAATCTTGCGTACATCAGGACTGAATAACCGTTCAGGGCAACGAGTGCCACGGTGATTGTCGTAAAACTCTTTGTCCATAAGACTTCTTATTAGTGCTAGTTCCATGTCGAGGTGTATCCTTAACTAAGTGTTAGTGTCTCTAGATTTTCTATGTCAATTTGGTTGCGGTATTTTAAGTCATCAATTAACTTAAGTACACGTACATTTTTGCAATACGTTCGTAACTCTTTAGCAAACTTTAATGACTTAGGTATTGCATCGGGGTCTAGTGCTACAATTATGGTAGAGAACTGCGATAAGTATCTCTTGTGTCCCTCTGATAATGACGTACCCAACACAGCCACCCCGACATATACACCATTACTAGAAGCATCCAGACGATTCGCTGTCGCACCCACAACTGCCGCACTCACGCTGTCCTCTACCACTACAGCCACAGTACCACAGCCAAATGTATATGGCAAGTCGCTTTTACCATAACGCTTCCATTTTATGGGACTGTGTGACAAACAACGCCCAGAACCATCAACCATTTTACCATCTTTCATTATAGGAAAGACAATACGATTTTCTTTTACGTCATATAATAGTTTTAATTCTTTGGGGTCTAAACCATACAACTTACAAAATTTATGTACCTCTGGAAAACCATATCCTTGTACGAGATAGTCTGGTTTTTTAAAGGGAGAGGGTTCTAATTCATCTACCATGTATCCTAATGCTTTACGAACATCAGACACAGACATTGATACATTAGTACCACCACTGACGGGACATGAAGCCTTATAACAATTCCATATAACCTTACCCATAGCATTTGTAACGGTAAACGTATTGCGACCACCACAAGTAGGACAGTTCATACGTTTGCTGTCACCAGAACTTAATTGTAAATCATTTATAATTTCTATTATATTCACGATATTCAACCTTTTGTTTATTTCTACAGTTCCACATAGCCCAGAATAAACAATTTATAATGGTATAATTCGGAGCACCTCCATGTTTTTTTAACACTTTACTAGGTATATGTCTACTACGTAATTCTTTATACCATTCAAAAAAGTATTTCATTTCACTTTCCTATGTTACTCACTGTGTTCGATTTTACATGAGCAGTTCTAGCTGTCAAGGCATTATTTGCAGATGTATATGTATTTTTCATGTAGGGTTTCACAGATGCAACATGTGTGTGACCCGTAACTGCCATTACTTGGGGCAAAGGTACACCTGCCTCTACCATTTGAGTTACCCCCGTTCTACGTAAGTCCATAAGACGTAGTTCATTAGATATACCTGCCTCTCGCATGATCTTTCTACCTACTTTAGAAAGTCTTTCCATAGCATAAGGATGGAACTTACCCCCAGAAGGTCTAGGATGTGGCGCTACATATGGTTGAAAACCAAAGTCAACATGCTGTTCTTTTAACATGTTAAACAGACTCTTATCTATTGGCAGAAAAACCTCTGCCCTGCGCTTTGATTGCTCAAGATACAGACGCTGCTGATCAAAATCAATAGAGTCCCATGTAAGATTACGCATGTCGCCTAATCTCTGGCACCATTGGTATGCCATAGCAACAATCATACCCATATTGCGATAGTCATATTGACTAAAACACACATCAAGAAACTTTATCACATCTGAATGTTTCCATACAACTTTACGTTGAGATACAGTTTTGCGTTTTATATTAGTGAATGGGTTGTATGTTACCTGTTCCATTTCAATAGCATAATTAAACACACGACTGGCACATGTAGCCGCATGATTTGCATAGCTAATACCCTTTTCTACCCATTTCTCGTACACTTGCTTTGCAACCTTAGAGGTAACAGTTCCATGTTTACGATGGCCTATTTCATACTCCAGTAAATCAAGAAAGTACCTATAATCTACTTTAGTACTATGTCTTAATGCTTTGTAATCATTAGACATATAATAATAGTGTATCATATTTGCAACAGTACTACTAGGTTTTATTTGCATTATCTTTGACTGTTCATCACGGTATTTATCAATGGAAGCATTCAACTCTTTGGCGAGTCGTTTAACTTGCCACAGATTACTACCCCACTCTTTACGTTGTACCACCCCAGCATCAACAAGAGACTGAGGTGGGTTGAAGCGATAGGACACTACACCTTTAGGTTGTTTACGTGGCTGTACATATCGTGGCAACTTAGTCATTATGCAGCTTCCAATGTGATGAACTTAGGATCACTGACCCACTTGCTCACTTCTTGCTCACGTGTCCACATGCTAATAGCTTGCGTGTCATTACCATTATTCTTTAGGCTAAAACCATTTCTTTCATCGGCATAACTGGCATAGTTTGTAAATGCAGAATACAAAGAAAACTTGTTATGCCCACGCACACTGGCTTCTTGGCAATATAGCTCAAACATTTTAGCAGATTTACGTTTACTAACCACAAGCCCATCTAGTAATGTCTTTACGTCCACATATTTAGTGGAAACATTAGCCCACACTTGCATTTTTGCTGCGCTTTCATAAAAATCAGACCTAGCACGTTGCAATTCGTAGATAAAACTATCCAACGTAAAGTTAGCAGTATTTTTCTTACGAATCTTATCATAGTCTCCTAATATCATACCATTTGTGCAAAAGAAATCTATGGCACCAAAGTAAACTTGATTACTGCAACTACCATCAATACCATGTAGACTGACAATACGATTACCTATTTTTGTTTCGTGTTTTTCTGTTTCAATGATTGCATTTTGATTTGGTAAAGTTACATCAAGCATAGCCCAAGCACCATTACGTGCAGTACGCCATTTCATGTCAGCATCATGTAGTTCTAATGTTTCTGCTGCAGTGTCCAACACACCACGATAGAAATCGCCATGCGAAGCACATTGAAACTTATGACCAACGATACCTAAATAATCGCCAGTTGTTGCATTGATGACATACTTTTTATCTTTTACTTTAGTTTTCTCAAACTCAACGTCGAAGTCAAGTTCTTCAGGTATCATATCAAATGCCATATTATTTCCTTTCATTGTTGGCAACTGTTACTATGTTGTACATCTATTTTTTTATTTGGTCAAGGGAAAGTTTGCGTATTCCCTAAAAAAGTAATGCGTACCAAAGTCACCTTGATAAAGCATTTTATCTGCCCAATAAGGTTTCACATTACTAGCGTGATAATGAGTAGAACCACCAGTAAAATCAGGAACATTACCTTTTATAACGTCCGTAGCAATCATTTGAGCATAATACCATGCGTATTCTTCTTTAGGTCTATCTGATTTTCCATCACACCACCAGCTAAACTGGCATTTAGTTTTAGATTTACGTTGTTTAACTACTTTGCATACATCATTAGGCCAACGTCTATCTTCTACACGATTCATAACTACATGCGCTACTGCATATTGACCCGTCATAGTTTCACCTCTAGCTTCATGATAGACATTCATTGCTAGACATAGCAAGGCTGTTCCCATCATTTTTCTAATCCTTTTTATTGCTACTGTATAACTAATGGCACAGGATAAGCATATTTAATACCTATAAATTCATTAGGAGTGTGCTCTTTTACATCTAGTAAGTCTACAATAGCATCTGAGTCATCCATTTTAACTAACATCATAGATGTTTCTACTGCAGACTTCCAATCATTTACAGATGGTATAGTATCGTCTAAGGTTAAGTATTTATACTCACCATTTATTAATAGGGATATATCATATGCTTTTAGTGTCATTATAAATATAACCCTTCCCTCAAGGCTTTACGGAAGTCTTTTTGTCTATTGCGTTTAGCCTTATTGCCCTTCTTAGGTAGTACAACCTGTGGCGCTTTACGTTCTTGTAGCATAGCACGTGCAACAGGGTTGACGATACCCATAGGGGCATTTTTCATATTACGTGTAGGTATTTTCATACCCTTGACCAAAACTGATCTAGTTCATCTTCAAAAATGCCCTTGATAAAGTCACGGTCTATAGGTGACAAGTCAGGCATTGCCTTTTGAATTAATTCACCACTACGCCAGAGGCTCATTTGATCCATTGTTACAGGTAAATCTTTTGTGCGTACATCTCCTGATAAGATTGACTGTGCTGATACTAACATCTTACGTACTCCACTTCTTTTTGCTGCGTTAAAAGTTATGTATAAGTTATACAAGCATAGTCTCATATGTCAAGATATACTTGTATAACTCTAGATAATTTTCAACCCGTCAAGGCATTAGGATTTATTGACATTAATTCCTATATTAGGCTTGTGGTCATGGTCCTTGTAGCACAAGCGTCAAGGCATTAGGATTTATTGACATTAATTCCTTGTACAAATCATTGGCTTTAGACCATGACTGTATATATTCCGCTTTTAGTCTACCTTCACGTGAAAGGTTGGGACATTTGATAGGAATTATGTTAAGTGATTGCAATTTAGTTACACGGTACGATACACGACTGAGATACTCATTTAAATTAGTAGCAATTTCTTTACGTGTCATATTGCTGTAATTTTCCAAGATGTAATCATCTAGCACACTGTAGTTGTAAGTGTACCGTGTCGCTTTAGACATGTGTGCTGTATGTTCTGCATACAACTCAGGGTTAGATGTTTTAACAATTGGGCGTTGTACTGTGTTAGTCATAGCGTGTTCCTTTTCTGTTGGCTATGTTATTAGGGTTGGTAGTATGACTAACACCGTAAAGATGTTAGCTGATACTGTCAACCTTTTATTTTAGTCTATAACAAAACCACTAGTGTCTTTTTTGGCTTTGCCTTTAGCATATAAACTGACCACTACACCATCAGGATCAAGAAACCGTAGATCGTCGGCATCACCCGATATGACAGGCCTATCCATAAAAGTGTGCGGTATGACATCAATACTACGCCATACTACTGCCATGTTCATGCCTTTTGCTTTTGCAATCTCTATTTGCTTTTTATACAAAGGATTAGCTTCGCTGTAGCTGAAAGTTAAGTGATAATTCTTAATATTTTCAACTTTACGATTTGCAATCTTGGTGTAGTCATACCATTGCACATCTGGAAAAGCAGCAAAGATATTGTCATAAGCCACACCATCCTTAAATACAGGTATACGCTCCCAACGAATATCACTTGTACCATTGAGCCGAATAACAGGTGTCACACCTTGCTTGCCGCAATACTTGACATATTTGGTGACATCTATAACAAGTTGCACCATAAACCCGTCACGGTCATTAGCAAGCCATGCAGTCTTTTTAGCACGTGACGCTTGTACTGTGTTCATAGCACCACGACCTGCAGTGAATAGACAACCNTCAATACAGCCAGCAATCTCAGCATTGGCACAAACATTGATNCCCGAANATTTCCANGGTTGCATATACATGATAGCGGTTTCATACTTGTCACCGTTGCCCTTGATAGTCTTAGCATCAGACCCAGACGCTATTAACTTACCTCTAAATGCCATAGGATAATTCCTTTTAATTTGTGTTGTCTTTACAAATAATCACAAGCCACACCGCATGTCAAGCATGGTTTGGGTTGGCCCAAAATTGTGCAGCTTGTGATTACACAAAAAACAGCAACCAGCACTATAGACGGACTGATTCAAGTCACCGTGCTCAAGCCCCGTTCTTCATGGGACATTTTGCGCTTCACCCCTTGCTCAAAGGCACACGTGCCTATCGGGTGTTTTTCTCGCTGTGCGGTTGCTTAATCCGCTCGCTCGCTGGGCATACTTGAATCCACAAGCCAGAGCCATTGCCGTCAGTCTTTCAGACATTTTAAAGCGTGTCAAGCACTTAGTTTTAGTAGTGCGACGTACCTGCAATCTTTACATTGCGCCACCTACGCCACTTGGTGGTATGTGTCTTTACTCTTTCAGACATTTTAAAGCGTGTCAAGCACTTAGTTTTATTAAAAGGCAGAGCGTCTAAACTTATTTGATAAACCCTACGTCATTGGCGGTCTGCTCAAGTGGTCTAGGGTTTGAAAGTTTGTTGTCGTATCTTCTACAAACAATAAATCATAATACAACAAGAAATTAAAGCACGCAAAAGCATAGAAATAGATAGCAAAAGTATAGGTATAGTTTTATATATATAAGGCATAGAACAAAACATGAACAAATGTGAGTCGGTTTGTGGGGATATATTATTTTACATACTTTTGTGCATCGGCTAAACTTTTGTTCACACACTGCATAAATCCACCACGCAAAAGCATATATAATATAGGCAACTGATTTGATAACAGTTACCGTTTGATTTTATGTCATTGATTTATTTATAAATTTTATTGTTATGGTGTATATTTTTATTATTTTGATGTAACCAAGTGTTAAAAAGGATTAGTGCAGCTTGCGTATTGTGAAAATGTACGGTCGGGCAAGCGCCACCGGGGGTCTATGCGTAGATATATACACACAAATACACAGATTAGGTTTTTTAACAGTTAACCACTATGTCGATATTACTATTTATACATGTATTGGGTACATAATAAGTGTTATTTTTATCACATACTGCACATTTAAATTGTATTATTGTACGATTAGGGGTTGACATGTTTTATATAATGTGTAAAACTATACAAGTAGACAGTAGACAGACATTTAAAGTGTTTTCATTTAGATAATTTATAAATTAGATTAAAAAAACATTTAAATGCAGACACTTTAAATGGTAGATGTATGTTAAAATTGTTATTGCATTTTTATAATAGATATTTAATTACAGTATTTTGTAGAAAGTTATTGACAATGAATAAAAAATCAGTACAACTAAGTACAGAACATGTATTAGAAGATTTTTATGACAATCTTTTAAATGGTAATTTGGATAAATTACATATACCGCATAGTGATGTCTTTTACGTAAAGCAAATGGTAGATGCTCACTACGGTAAATCCTTTACTTTACAACACGTAGAAGACGCTATGAGGGCTGAAGGTTGGGTAGAAAAGTCTTATAGTAATCCTGACTATAGAAAGTAACGTATATATGTCTATTCCTGAAAGAGTTAAAAACAAAATGAAGGCTGTTGGACTTAAAAGTGTCAATAAGCCTCAACGTTTAAATGACTCTTCTGGTAAATCTCATCACGTAATGGCTAGTGAAGGTGGCAAATATAAATATATTAAGTTTGGAGAAAAGGGTGCTAGTACTGCTGGTAAACCTAAAGCTGGGGAGTCAGATAAAATGAAGAAAAAACGTGCTTCTTTTAAGGCTAGACACGCTAAAAACATAGCTAAAGGCAAAATGTCTGCGGCATATTGGGCTAATAAAGTAAAATGGTAAGGATATAAACAAATGGCAATACCAGCAATAATTACATTAGTAAGATTAGGCTCAAAAGTCTATAAAATAGCACGTTCTAAGGCAAGTCAAGCAATGGGAAAAAGGTTAATAGAAAAGTTAGGCGGCAAGGCAATAGAGAGTACAAGTAAAAAAACGATAAACCTTACTGCTAATAGACTTGCAGCAATAGAAACAGCTAAAACGCCGGGAGTATCTTCTAAAATTGGTGGTGCTTTACGTGGTACTAAAGTAACTAAAGCAACACCGGGAGCAGAAAAAGGTAGTGTTGTTGTTGGTGCTGTTCGTACAGCTTCTAAAAAATTAGGAGATAAAGTTATTGGTAGTACAGCAGTAGGTGTTCCTAGTGCGGCTGCTATAGTTAAACTACGTAGTGAATTAAAGAAAGCTAAGACTGCAGAGGAAAGAGCTAAGTTACAAACACGTATTGAAAAAGAAGTTGCAAAGGTTCAAGCTGCAAAACAAAAAGCTAAAGACAAAAGTGATACTAAATCACGTACAGAAAACACCAATACTCGTCGTGGAGTCAATATGAAAGTACCATCAAAGCGTGTATCTAAATCTAAACCGGGTGTAAAGAAATCTCTTAGACCTAAGTTACGACCCTAGTATGAATACACGTAATTACAAATCTGAATATAGCAATTACCACGCTTCTCCTACACAAAAAAGAAGACGGGCCTCACGTAATTCTGCTAGAAGTGCCATGACTAAAACAGGCGTGGTGCGTAAGGGAGATAATAAAGACGTTGATCATAGAAATGGTAATCCATTAGATAATAATAAAAAGAATTTAAAAGCAAAACCTAGAGCTACAAATAGATCATTTCCTAGAACTAGGAATGCTCGTAAAAAGTAATTACTTTGTTGCATAGCAGCATTGCAATAATAGCTGTATAAATTTTAACTTGAACATGGTATAACTATACTTGGTAAGTAAGGAGAAAAATACCATGTTCAAGATTTTATTAAACGGAATACGTAACTTTTTTATTGAAATTCAAAAGACACAAGAAAAAAGAGTAGCCTATTGGCAATTAAAAAATATGACGGATCAAACTTTAAAAGACATAGGTATGACAAGAGGAGAAATCTATGACAAAATATACAATAAATAGTGTTACACTTGCTGCATTTATTACGTTAAGTGTAGCAAGCACAGTATCAGCAAGAAATGTTGTTAATACTGCAGGATCATCTACCGTGCTTCCATTTGCAACAATAGTTGCAGAACAATTAGGCAATAACCCAAAATATAAAACGCCTATCGTTGAATCTGGAGGTTCTTCTATTGGTAAAAAAAGTGTATGCCAAGGTTCAGGTAAAGAATATATTGACATAGGCAATGCTTCTTCACGCATGAAACCTAAAGAGTTAGAGTTTTGTAATAGTAATGGTGTAAAACTTACAGAAATAAAAGTAGGTTATGATGGTATTGTAGTAGCTAATTCAAAAAAAGGAATACCTCTTGTTATATCTAAAGTTAATTTAGGAAAAGCATTAACAGCAAAGATACCACAAAAAGACGGGACATGGGTAGATAATCCATATAAAAAATGGAGTGACATTGATTCTACTTTGCCTGATATTAAAATCCGTGTATATGGACCTCCCACTACATCAGGAACTCGTGCTTCTTATGTAGAGATGGTAAATCAAAAAGGTTATTGTGCTAAAGATAAAGTTGCTAAAGCAGCATCTATAGCTCGTAATGATAAAAAAGGAAAACTTTGTAGGGCAATACGTACAGATGGTGCTTATATTGAAGCAGGTGAACAAGATAATTTAATTGTAAGAAAATTGCAAGAAGACCCTAACACATATGGAATATTTGGTTTTTCTTACTTAGATCAAAATACGGACACATTACAAGGTGCTGTAATATCTGGAACTGAACCTACTTTTGATGCAATTGCTGATGGAAGTTATTCTATATCAAGAGCTTTGTATATATATGTAAAACATTCACATATAGATTTTATTCCCGGTTTACAGGCTTATATGGAAGAATGGGCAAAACATTGGAATGAAGAAGGTATTTTGTCTGACGCAGGTATGATTCCTATGCCTGAAGAAGAAAGATTAGAAATGTTAACAAGAATTAAAACATTGCCTGTTTTAAAAGTACAAGACTTAGAATAGTAAAGAAGGGTTTTCTACATGACTACTAAAAGTAAATCAACAGTAAATAAAGCAGGTAATTATACTCAACCCGGAAAACGTAAACAAATTTTTAACAGGATAAAAGCTGGAAGTAAGGGCGGTAAACCGGGGCAGTGGTCAGCACGTAAAGCACAAATGGTTGCTAAAGCCTATAAAGCTGCAGGTGGAGGTTACACGTAATATGGCTAAAGACCCTAAATTAGGCACAGGTAAAAAACCTAAAGGGTCTGGTCGTAGGCTATACACTGACGAAAATCCAAAAGATACTGTACCGATTAAGTTTGGTACAGTAAAAGAAGCAGAGGCTACAGTTAAAAGAGTAAGAAGATCAGGTAAATCTTTTGCTAGAAAAATTCAGATATTGACAGTTATGGAACAACGTGCTAAAGTTATGGGCAAGAAAGCTGTTGTAGAAGTAGCTAGAAAAGCAAAAGAGAGGTTAAGAAAAGAGAATGCCCTATCTTCAAAGTAATATTCCACATTTTAAAGCGTGGGTTCGTCGTGAATATACAAAAAATATGCAAGAGTATCATGGTGATTTTTTACATTGCATGGTAGTTGCAGTTACTACAATGCCAAATAGAACATTAAGTTTTCAAGTAATTTTTACTGGATTTGAAGTTGACGATGAGGATGAGCCTAATGTACATGGGGGTGCTATGTGGGCTAGAATGCCTCTTACAGCGTTAATAGCAGACACACCTTATGAAGAATGGCCTATTGAATTACCTCCTTATTTAGCCCAGCCTTGGGACTGTATGTCTCATTGGCACTCTGTTTATAAAATAGAACGTGCAAGTCCTGCACCTTGGATTGCAAAAGTCGATGGGGATTTTTACCCTGCTAAATATTATTTTACGGTAGATTATACGGATAGTGAAGTAGCAGATGATCCTGCACAACACAAACAGTCTCATGTATTAGAATTGTTAGATGCAGGAGAATATACAGGTAACATAGTTGCGTTGCCTAATAATAGAGTGAGAGTAACTCATCCAGCATGGTTTGAAGTAGGTGAAGGAGCACCTGATTTTAGACCTAATCAACATATTTTTAATTCTAAAGAAGATGTTGAATATATTTGGGATACTAAAAGAGTATTCAATAATTTATATAGAGAGGACTAACATTATGGCAATGCATAAAAAGAAGAGTATGGCACGTGGTGGCATGAAGAAAAGAGGCATGGCACGTGGCGGTATGCCTATGAAAAAAGACCCTAAAACTGGTAAAATGATTCCTGCTTTTGCAATGGACGGTAAAGGTAAGATGCAAAAAGGTGGTATGGGTAAAAAAGGCTATGCTAAAGGCGGCATAGGCACAAAAGGTGCAGCTAAAGGTGGAGCAATGGCACTTAAAGATATTCGTGCTGCGGCTAAACTAAAAGGCTATAAACTTGTAAAGATTACATAATGACTTTAGCTAAGTCACAAAAAAGTTTAAAGTCTTGGACTAAACAAGATTGGAGAACTAAAAGTGGAAACCCTTCGACTCAAGGTCCAAAAGCTACAGGCGAACGTTATTTACCAGCGAGTGCTATTGAGGCTATGGATTCAAAAACGTATTCAGCTTCTTCTGCAAAAAAAAGAAAAGATACAAAAGCAGGTAGACAATTTTCTAAACAGCCTAAAAAAGCTGCTAGTATTTCCAAGCGTTATAACAGAAGATTTTCATAAAGATAGGAAAAATAAGTAATGGTTGATCTTGCAATGGAACGAGTTCTTAAATGGCAATTAATGCCACGACTTATGATGTTAGCTGTAACTATATTAACTTATCAAGCAGTTCATTGGTTTATGTCTTTACCTGATCCGTCTATTCAACAATCAGGATTGGTATCTATTTGTATGGGTGCTCTTACAGGTTGTTTTGCCGTTTGGTTAAATAACGAAAGGGACAAATAGTGTTAGGTAACATTTTTTCTAGTATTGCAGGATTAGCTACAAGCATTATTGATGCTAAGACCCAAGTAAAACTCACTGAGGCTGAAATAAAAAAGAAACAGTTAACAGGTGAGATTGATTGGGACTTGGAAGCCATGAGAGCTACACAGAACTCATGGAAAGATGAGTGGATCACCCTACTTTTTTCAGTACCACTCATCTTAGCTTTTTGTGGAGATTGGGGAAATACTGTTGTAGCAGCAGGTTTTGCATCTTTAGAGACTATGCCAGTATGGTATCAGGTTGCTCTTGGAGGTATTGTATCAGCTAGTATAGGAATGAGATCAGTAAGTAAATTCTTTGGAAAAGGATAATATTATAAAGTTTCCTCAGTTATCTGAAATAGATAAACAGTTTGTTGTTTTAGAAAAACAGCAGGAACTAATAAGAGAACAGGCTAAGATTATATTGGAGAGAAATACTAATGAAATTTAAACTTTCACAACGAAGTATTGATCGTATGAAGGGTATTGACCCTGATCTTCAAAAGGTAGTAGAGGAAGCAATTAAGATAACAGAGGTAGACTTTGGTGTAACTTGTGGCATGAGAACTGTTGCAGAACAAGAAGAGCTTGTAGCCAAGGGTGCTAGTCAAACTATGAAAAGCAAACACTTAGAAGGTCGTGCAGTTGATCTTGTAGCCTATTTAGGTCCAAGAATATCTTGGGAGTTAAATCTTTATGATGACATTGCTAATGCTATTGCTATTGCTGCTGCTAAAGTAAACATACCTATAAAATGGGGAGCAGCTTGGACTGTTGGAGACATATCTACCTATCAAGGCAAAATGGAAGATGCAATGAATGAGTATATTGATCTTCGTAGATCAAAAGGTCGTAGGCCATTTATTGATGCTCCACATTTTGAGATGATTTAACATGACACGCAAACTTACAGAAAAACAACAAATGTTTCTTAACGTACTTTTTGATGAGTGCGGCGGTGATATTCTTTTGGCTAAACGTATGGCAGGTTATGCTGATAGCTATAGCACTTCAGAAGTTGTAAAAAGTATAAAAGAAGAAATACTTGAAGCTACACAAATGTATATGGCACGTAATGCCCCTAAAGCAGCTATGGCTATTGTAGGAGGTTTACATGATCCTACAGAGTTAGGCATTCGTGATAAAGTAGCATCAGCTAAAGAGTTATTAGATCGTACTGGTTTAGTTAAAACTGAGAAAATGCAAGTAGAAGCTAAAGGTGGTGTTATGTTAATGCCAGCTAAAGCATTAGAACTTGAGTGTGACTGCGAAGAAAGTAAAGAAATATGTGACTGCGATGATTAAGCCTTTAGGTGAATGGAAATTACCTCAACCTATAGACATACAAGTAGAAAATGAATGGGTAGAAATACCCAAAGTAGCACGTACAATACCTTTTGGTTACGAAATTCACCCTGATGATGATGGTCTATTAAAGCCGATACCTGACCAATTAAATAAATTAGCACAAGCTAAAAAACACTTAAAGCAATATTCTTATAGAGAAGTTGCTAACTGGTTAAGTGCAAATACAGGGAGAAGAATATCCCATGTAGGTTTAATGAAACGGTTAAAACATGAGCGAAAAAGAAAACAACAAGCTGCAAACTTACGCAGATGGGCAGAATATGCGAAAAAGGCAATCGCCAAAGCGGAGACCCTCGAAAAGAAAAGACTTGACAGCCAAGCGGAAACAGAAACAACAACCTGTTAAAGAATTAAAATCAGATATTAATTTTATTAAAAAAGTTCAAGAAGAACATAATGTTATTTTTAAACCTAATGAGGGTCCACAAACAGAGTTTTTAGCAGCTAGTGAACGAGAAGTATTATATGGTGGCAGTGCTGGTGGAGGTAAATCTTATGCAATGTTATCTGATCCTTTAAGATATATGGGTAATTCTTCTTTTACTGGATTATTATTGCGGCATACTACAGAAGAACTAAGAGAACTTATTACAAAATCACAAGAATTATATCCTAAAATTTGGCCGGGAATTAAATGGTCGGAACGTAAAATGCAATGGACTGCTCCATCAGGTGCTACTTTATGGATGAGTTATTTAGATAAGGATCAAGATGTTACTAAATATCAAGGATTGGCATTTAGTTGGATCGGTTTTGATGAACTTACACAATGGGCTACACCTTTTGCATGGAATTATATGAGATCACGTTTACGTAGTTCAGACCCATCATTACCTCTTTCAATGAGAGCTACTACAAACCCCGGCGGTAGAGGACATGGCTGGGTAAAAAAAATGTTTATTGATCCTTCTCCTGCAGGTAAATCTTTTCCAGCTACAGACATAGAAACAGGTGAGCCTTTAAAATATCCTGCAGGTCATGTTAAAGCAGGTAAATATTTATTTAGACGAAAATTTATACCTGCCAGATTAAAAGACAATCCTTATCTTGCTAATCAAGGTGATTATGAAGCAATGCTTTTGTCTTTACCAGAACAACAACGTAAACAGTTACTTGAAGGTGATTGGGACATTAAAGAAGGCGCAGCTTTTACAGAGTTTAATAGAAATACACATGTAATCGAACCTTATACTATACCAAATAATTGGGTAAAATTTAGGGCATGTGATTATGGATATGGAAGTTATTCAGGGGTTTTGTGGTTTGCTGTATCTCCTAGTGAACAATTAGTTGTATATCGTGAATTATATGTATCAAAAGTATTAGCTACTGATTTAGCTGAAATGATATTAGATTTAGAAGCAGGAGATGGCGGTTTACGATACGGAGTTTTAGATTCTTCTTTGTGGCATAAAAGAGGAGATACAGGACCATCACTTGCAGAACAAATGATTATGAAAGGATGTAAGTGGCGTCCATCAGATAGAAGTAAAGGTTCACGTGTATCAGGAAAAAATGAAATACACAGGCGTTTACAAACAGATGAATTTACAGATGAACCAAGATTAGTATTTTTTAATAGTTGCATAGAAACAATTTCACAATTACCTGCCATACCTTTAGATAAAAAAAATCCAGAAGATGTAGATACTAATTCAGAAGACCATTTGTATGACGCATTAAGATATGGTATAATGTCAAGACCTCGTTTTAGTATATGGGATTACGACCCTCAAAGTGGTCCTATAAATAAAATGCCTGTAGCTGATGCTACTTTTGGATATTAAGGAATTATAATGGAAGAAGATAACACATTTATTGAAGAAGAGTCAATTGCATTAGAAGACAGTAATCAATCTTCTTTGGACGATTATAAAACTAATAACATTATTCCTTACATTGAAGGAAGGTATAAACGTGCAGAAGATTATAGAAAACAAGACGAAGAACGGTGGCTTACTGCTTATAGAAATTATCGTGGCATATATGGTCCTGATGTACAATTTACAGAAGCTGAAAAATCTAGGATTTTTATTAAAGTAACAAAGACTAAAACACTTGCAGCATATCAACAAATTGTTGATATTATGTTTGCAAATAATAAATTTCCTCTTACTGTTGATCCTACAGAATTACCTGATGGAGTTGTAGAAAATGTAAGTTTTGATCCTAAAGAACCAGAAGAACTAAAAGAACAAAACAAATCGGAATCTCCATATGGATTTAAAGGTGATGGAAAAACTTTTCCACTTGGTGCAACAGTTAAAACATTAGAAGAAAAACTAGGCCCACTTACAGATAAATTAGAAAACATAGAAGGGTTAAAAGAAGGTGCTGGCACAACACCTACCGCTATAACTTTTAGCCCTACTATGGTTGCTGCTAAAAAAATGCAGAAAAAAATACAAGATCAATTAGAAGAGTCAGGAGCAAATAAACATTTAAGAAATACAGCATTTGAAATGTCTTTATTTGGTACAGGTGTAATGAAAGGACCATTTGCTGTAGACAAAGAATATCCTAATTGGGATGATGAAGGCGAGTATTCGCCTATAATTAAAACAGTGCCTCAAGTATCACATGTATCTGTTTGGAATTTTTATCCTGATCCAGATGCAAATAACATGGACGAAGCTCAATATGTAATAGAACGACATAAAATGTCTCGCTCTCAATTAAGAGCATTAAAAAAACGCCCTTACTTTCGAGGAAATGTAATTGATGATGCAATTGATTTAGGAGAAAATTACACTAAAGAAGGATGGGAAGACGATTTATCTGATTATGCACCAGAACATGGCATAGAAAGATACGAAGTCCTTGAATATTGGGGCATTGTAGATGTAGATATGCTTAATGAACATGATGTAGATATACCGAATGAGTTGTCTGAATTAGATGAATTACAAGCAAATGTGTGGATTTGTAATGGGAAATTGCTACGTCTTGTTATTAATCCTTTTAAACCTGCAAAAATACCATATCATGCTGCCCCCTATGAATTAAATCCTTATTCGTTTTTTGGGGTAGGTATAGCCGAAAACATGGACGATACACAAACATTAATGAACGGTTTTATGCGTATGGCTGTAGATAATGCAGTATTGTCTGGTAATTTACTTATAGAAATTGATGAAACAAACTTAGTTCCCGGTCAAGACTTATCATTGTATCCCGGCAAAGTTTTTAGACGCCAAGGCGGTGCGCCGGGGCAAGCTATTTTTGGTACTAAGTTTCCTAATGTGGCGTCAGAAAATTTACAATTGTTTGATAAAGCACGTGTACTTGCAGATGAAAGCACGGGTTTTCCTAGTTTTGCACATGGACAAACAGGTGTGCAAGGAATAGGTCGTACTGCATCAGGTATTAGTATGCTTATGAATGCAGCGCAAGGTAGTATTAAAGCTGTAGTAAAAAATGTAGATGATTATTTATTGCGACCATTAGGTGAAGGTTTATTTAGATTTAATATGCAATTTGATTTTGATTCTTCTATTAAAGGCGATTTAGAAGTTAAAGCACGTGGCACAGAAAGTCTTATGGCTAATGAAGTACGCAGTCAAAGACTTACACAATTTATGCAAATTGCATCTTCACCTGCTCTTGCTCCTTTTACAAAATTTCAATATATTATTAGAGAAATTGCAAAATCGCTTGATCTTGATCCCGACAAAGTAACTAATAATATGGATGAAGCTGCATTACAGGCAGAACTTATGAAAGAATTTAAACAAGATCAACCACAGCCACCTCAAGGCCAACCACCAATGGATGCATCTGGTGTAGGCGGTGCAACTGTAGGTACAGGTAATGTACCAGCACCGGGACAAGAAGGATTTACAGGAAATGAACAACCCCCTAATCAACAACCTCAAGCTACTGGTAGCGAACCAACAGGAGTGGGACCACTTCAATAATTATGTAGAGGATTTAATTAAACAACAACAAAGGTCTATGGAACAGGCAGATGAAAGTGTTATAGTTTATAGAGCGCAAGGCGCAATACATACATTACGCAGATTACTTTTATTAAGGGAAGAGGTACTACAGAATGGGTCTACTTACTAAACTTGGTAAAACAGTTATAAAAGCTGCTGATAAAGCTCAAGATATTAATAAACAAATGTCTTTAGATTTACCTGAGATAATTGAAGACACACCTATTAAAACTTCTGTAGTAACAGATGATCTAGCTGATGAAGCTACGGAAATGTTAGGCAATAAAGAAGCTATAGATAATTGGAAAAAAGAAAACAAAGTACCTAAAGAAGAAAGTAAACGTAGAAAACAAAGAAAGTTTTCAAAACAGGCTAAAGATTTACAGGCAGGTATTATGTCTGGTCCTGAGTATAGAAAATATATTAGAGAAAATCAACCTGCTACATCTTTTACACCTGAAGATTTAAAAACAATGATGCCTAACTTTAAACAAGTTGTAGGTGCATTAACTAAAGATAAATCAGATAGTGGCATTTTAGGATTAAATAGTAGTTTAGATAAAGGTAATATAGTAAGTTCTCGTTTAGATATACCTGCATACAATGAACACGATATTTGGGTAACAAGTATTGTAGATAAAGAAAAAGGTAAATTATATGGAAGAACAGCAGTTTTAAAAAATGTAAATTTTGATATGACTAATAGGGGAGCTAAAAAATTAGCTCTTGATATTGCTACTGAAGCAAAGAAAACAAAAAAAGTTTTAGATAAAGAAACAGGCGAAAGAGTACCTCAAGAATTTACACAAACTAAAACTCCTTTTGCAACTATGAAAGGTGAATGGCAAGATTTTTCTGATAAAGATGCATTTGCTTTAGCTGAAAAATATATTAATGATCCTGAATGGATTCAAGTAGGATTTAATCCTGAAAGACATAGTTTTTTTTACGATAAAGAAACAATGATGCCTGTATTTAATGCAGATGCTGTTGTACAAATAGGAGCGTTGGTATTAGCAAAAGTACCAAAATTAACTACTCCTGCCCTCAAAGCAGAACGTATAAATAAATTACGTAAACTACGCATAGATAATATGCCTGAAGGAGCAAGACCTGCTACTTTTAAGGAAGGTGGATTAGTACCAATGGATAATCAAATGAACTTTGCACTAGGTGGACTTAACGATGAAGGTGGTGAGATTGATGAAGTATCAGGCAATCGTGTACCTATAGGCGGCACTAAAGAAGGTGTGCGTGATGATATTGAAATTAGTATAAGTGAAGGTGAGTTTGTTTTTCCTGAAGATGTAGTAAGATATATAGGCTTAGACAAACTTATGAAAATTAGACAAGATGCTAAAATAGGTCTTAAAAAAATGGAAGCTATGGGTCAAATGGGCAATAGTGATGAAGCTACTTTGCCTGACGATCTTCCTTTTACTGCATCTGATCTTATTGTTGTAGGAGATGTTAATCAACCTATGGAATTTAATGAAGGGGGATTTGTTGTAAGACCTTTGCCTATACAAAATGTACCTACATCTTCAAATGAAAAATCTGATTATTCTAGTTATGCTAATTCTTCTTATATACTTACAAAAGAATTTAAAAATGCAAAAGGCGACAGCACTATTATTACTTTTATTAACGGAGAACCTGTTATTCCTATTCCAGAAGGATACGTAGAAGTTGTAAAAGGAAACGAATCTGAAGAGGCAAATATAATTAATAATGCTGTAAAAGAAGTTGAACAAAATTTTAATGATGATGGAGCTATGCAGCGTATAGAACGTGAAGAAGCAAGAGCAACTGCTATTGATTATTCATCTATGTCTTCAGATCAATTTTTTGATAGGATGAAATACGAATCTACAGACGGGTATACTGCAAGTCAAAGTATTGGAGTGGGTATCGCTCTTTTAATTCCTAAATTTGGTGGGGTAACACAAGCAGCATTAAAAATAGATCAACGTCAAAAAGTAGCTACTATGCAAAATGCCATTAACAATTTACCTGATGGTCCTAAAAAACAAGAATATCAAGCTATATTAAACGGATATGAAGAAAGTAAAAATTTTAATTCTGATGCAAAAAAAGGTATATTAAGTTCCATAGTTGGAGAAGTGTCTAATTTTTTAGGTGAAGTTGCAAGTGTTGCAGGGCTTAATTTAAACATCAACCAAGTAGAATCAATTGCAAACAATGCTACTACTGCAGTTATAACAGCAAATAAACCTGCTTCTAATTCTGAGTCTCCGAATGTAAAGAAATCTCTTAGACCTGAGTTTAATAATCAAACTGATCTCCCTATTACGGATGCTTCTCAACCACCAATGGCAAATACTCCATATTTAGGCGAAGATGCAATAAATGCAATGCAGTCAAATATTACTTTAACCAATCCTCGTAGCGGTGATGGTAAATATTTTAAAAAAGGCATAAAAGCCCGTGAAGCAGGAGCCTCACCACCTTTAAGTACAGATTTTCAACAGAGTGCTTCAACTAAACCAGCACCAAAATTAATAAATCCAAAAGACCCTAGATTTTTAGGTGGAGATAGACCTGCCCAAGTAGAGTCTAGAGCTAATCAAGCAGATATAAAACTTGCCCAAGCCGAGGACAATCTAGAACAAGTAGAAACACAACAAAAGTATATGCAAAATCCTGTACCTACACTTTTGCCAGAAGAAATGAAAGCTGTTAAAGATCGGCCTGATGAGTTAAGTTTTGGCTCTCAAGGATTTGAATATGATCCCAATACACAAAGTAATATTCCTCGACAGAAATCTTTTGAAGTTAGTCCTAATATGAGTCAATTAGATCAAAATGCTTTAAAAACTAGAAATCAATTCAAATCCGAAGCTAGTGAGTTTGCTATTCCTGATCCTTCTAATGTTCCTACTCTAACTGTTGATAGTCGTAGACCTGATATGCTTGGCTATACTCAGACTAGGGATAGCAACATACCTACTACTCCAGTAGTTTCCACATTAAACCCTGAAGAATTTAGAGAACAAGAACGGATACGATCTGGTGTTCCTACTTTTAAAGACCCTGAAGAATTTAGAGAACAAGAACGGATACGATCTGGTGTTCCTACTTTTAAAGACCCAGTAGTTTCTACATT
>NHFY01000044.1 GCA_002170165.1 Flavobacteriales bacterium TMED123 | reverse complement strand
AACTACAATGCGCTGTCCGTCGAGCGCCTGCAGTTGAACGACATTTTGTTTCGATAGAGGGTCGTCTGAACCCATAGCCAGTAAAACACTAGTTTCAAAGAGTGGTTCTGCCTTGATCAAGGCGTCCGAGACTGTCGCAGAGGCTATACCCACATCATATGTCTGTGACGCAATCCCCTCAACAACTCCTGCAGTTCCTGAACTCTCTAATTCGACCATGATACCGGGATTATGTTTTAAAAATCGCCCTACGATACTTGCCACAAAACCGTCGGCGTACTTTGAGAGTGCGATTACACGAACAGTTCCAGTGGCTTTTTCGCGGATACCCTCTGCCACCTGATTTATTCTATCTAGCCCAATGAAAGAACGTTTAACCTCCTCGTAAAGTGCGTGAGCATCCTGCGTTGGCACGAGCCCCCGAGCTCGCCGCTCAAACAGTTGAAAGCCAACTCTAGTTTCTAGGTCACTCAACAGGCGGCTGACAGCGGGCTGGCTGACATGCAGAACTTCGCTTGCCGCCGTAGCTGAACCAAACTCCATTGCGGCGCGAAATGCCTCTATTTGCCTTAAATTTATACGCATAAGTGAGTTATAACATTAATGTATAGAATGTGAAGATAATAGAATTAGCTATTATCTTTGGGTTTTGGCATAATGTGTTCACGATATTACAAAATTTTAAAGATTACGTTAATTTAATCTATGAAGGGGAATAAAGATGAAAACGCTAAGACTAGAAAATACATCACCTTTTCAGGGGCTTGCTGAACTAGTTGCTGATCGAGAAGGGTTATTTGAAAAGGAAGGTATCCACATTGAGTGGGTGGATCGTGACAAAGGTGTGAAAAAAGAAGTCCGTACCGATATCTCGAGCCCCGATGAACTTGATCCACATTCAAGTCACGGCAAGTTATTCGAACAGGGTAAGGCGGACATGTATAACGCCTGCGAGTGGGGCAACTATTGTCGGGTTCAGGACAGCAGCGTTCAATCTGGCCGCCAGGTTGGCCGCAGAGCTATTGTGACCTTTGCTGGTCTGGTNGTTCGACCAGAATCCGAGGTTTATACGCCGCAGCAGCTAGCGGGCAAGCTTGTTGGTGTGCCTTTCTACTTTGGAACACATTATCTCGCCCTGCATATGTTGGAGGGTTTCCTTCCTAGGGATGAGATTAATGTGTGNAGTGCACCAAATGGATCAAGAATGCGCTATGACGCTATGATGTCTGGTCAGCTGGAAGCTACAACGCTCACCGAGCCATATTTATCGTTGGCTGAGAAGAATGGATGTCGCGTAGTTGCAACAGCTTTCTATCACGGTACCGAGGTCGCGTCTGACAAGGTAGACACAGAAACTTACGCTAAATTTAATAGCGCTGTCAGGGAAGCGGTTAAGCGGATAAACGCAGATAAGACTAAATATCTTCAGTATTTTATAGATTGCCATAAAGAAAAAGATCCCGAAATTGGCGAGCTGACAATTGCTGATCTGCGAGCAAGCCGTATTGTGCTCGTTGACCCTGCACCAATTCCTGCTGATGAACTCGCACGAACTGCAGAGTGGATTAAGGGCTGGGGTATGTTGGCTGAGACTGACGATCACATGGATTTGGTTAACATGGAAGTTCAGGAAGGTGCTCACGCGGCGGCTGAGTAGTACCTGATGGGGTAGGGAGCGAAAAGTCTCTGCCCCTCCACCTTAACAGGGAGGTCGATATGAAGACTTTAGTTTTAGAAACAACGGCTCCGTTTCAGGGCTTGGCTGAACTGGTCGCCGATCGTGAGGGCCTGTTCGAGAAAGAAGGAATTAAGATTCAATGGGCGGACCGCGAAAAGGGTGTCGATAAATCAGTCCAAAAGGATGTGACAAGCCCTCAAGGTGTCAACCCTTTCGCCAGCCACGGCAAGCTCTTCGAAGAGGGTAAGGCTGATATGTATAACGCCTGTGAATGGGGCAATTACTGCCGTGTTCAGGATACTAACCAGGGTGGTCGCCAGCTAGGACGTCGCGCTATCGTCTGCTACGCAGGTTTGTATGTGAGCCCTCATTCCGAGGTCTATACCGCTCAGCAGCTTGTCGATAAGGATGTTGGCGCTCCGTTTTACTTTGGAACCCATTACCTTATTCTACACATGCTGGAAGGTTTTATGAAACGGGATCAGATCAAGCTCGTCCGTGCGCCAAACGGTTCACGCTATCGCTATGAGGCTTTGATGGCTGGGGAATTTGAAGCGACTTGCCTTACCGAGCCCTACGCCTCCCTCGCTGAAAAGGAAGGGTGTCGGCTGATTACGTCATCTTTTCTGCATGGCACCGAAGTAGCTTCCGAAAAAGTCGATACCGAGACTTATAGGAAGTTTAATCGGGCAGTAAAGGAGGCGGTGAGGCGCATAAATGCAAACCGGTCGGTGTATATGCATTACTTTCTTGATTACTATAAGGACAAGGATCCTAAGATCGCAGCGATGGAAGTTGGTGACCTTATGGAATCTCGTGTTGTTATGGTTGATCCAGCTCCCATTCCCAAGCAAGAAGCCGACCGCACAGCCGAATGGATTAAAAGTTGGGGCATGTTGTCAGAAACAGATGAGGCTATTGAGTTAATTAATATGGACGTTCAGCAGGGCGCGCACGCTGCCGCTGAGTAATAGTTTCGCTTAATAGGTTTGGTAGTTTTTTTTCTTATGCTACCGACACCAGTTTTTGATTTAAATGCGGTGAGGGCATGATGAAAAAGCTTACCCTTGAGAGTACGGCACCCTTTCAGGGCCTGCCGGAACTCGTTGCCTATGACGATGGACTTTTTGCGGCAGAGGGAATTGAGGTGGAGTGGGTGGACCGCGATGCGGGGCCAAAGCCAGGAACACAAAGGGATGTAAATAGCCCGCTGGGTGTGGATCCTTTTGCCAGCCATGGAAAATTATTCGAGCAGGGCAAGGCGGACATGTATAACGCCTGCGAGTGGGGAAATTATTGCCGTGTTCAAGATACCAACCGGGGTGGCCGCCAGGTCGGTCGACGGGCGATTGTTGCGTTTGGCGCACTGGTGGTCCCGCCGAATTCTAAGGCGTATACGCCCCAACAAATGGCCGGCAGGATTGTTGGCTTACCCTACTATTTTGGAACCCATTTTCTAACGCTACTGATGTTGGAGGGTTTCCTACCGCGTGATCAGATTAAAACATGCAAAACCCCAAACGGTTCGCGACCCCAGTATGATGCGTTATTGCGCGGGGAGTATGACGGGGCCTGCTTAACGGAGCCCTATATTTCACTAGCGGAAAAGCAGGGTTGTCGAATTTTGGCGGCGGCATCCTTTAATGGCACTGAGGTTGTGTCTGACAGAGTTGACGTTGAAACATACGCAGCCTTCAATCGCGCGGTTTCTATAGCTGTAGGGCGTATCAGTGCAAATAAGAAAAGCTATATGCGCTACTTTATAGAATATTATAAGGATCGCGACCCAGAGATTGGCAGGGTCTTAACGGTGGATGATTTAAGGCCAAGTCGTTTAATTGTTCAGCGCCCTGGCCCTATTCCAGAGCAGGAGTTACAGAGGTCTTATAATTGGATCAGGAGCTGGGGGATGCTGGGTGGAACGTTAACAGCGAACGACCTTGTTGATCTAGACGCCCAATCAGAAGCTCACAGCGCTGCCGGGTGATGGTAGACCAATGTTTCTCTTTATTTGCCCTTATTTAATAGCTAAACAGCGTGTTCACTATTCCAACAAGGGTAGCCAGTTATAGTTTTAGATATGGAGAATGGCGTGGGCGATATCAGGCGACGTGAAAGCGTTCCAGTAAAGGTAGGTAACGTTACCATCGGTGGAGCTGCCCCTATCGTCGTGCAATCCATGACTAATACCGATACGTCTGATATCGACTCAACAACAGAGCAGGTTGCACAGCTTGCTGAGGCGGGGTCGGAAATTGTTCGGATCACCGTCGACCGTGAAGAATCTGCCGCAGCTGTACCATACATCCGGGATGCTCTACTCAAGCGAGGAATCGATGTGCCGCTGGTCGGTGACTTTCACTATATCGGGCATAAGTTGCTGACGAAATTCCCTGACTGCGCCGAAGCCCTTGCCAAATATCGTATCAACCCTGGCAATGTTGGGTTTCGTGAAAAGCGTGATACGCAGTTTTCGACCATGATTGAGGTGGCTCTAAAATATGATCGGCCGGTTCGAATTGGCGTTAACTGGGGAAGCCTCGATCAGGATTTGCTGACGGATTTGATGGATAGAAATGCCGGCTCGGAAACCCCTAGGGAAACAAACGAGATTACCCGTGAAGCGATGATCCAGTCCGCCCTAATGTCAGCTGAGCGAGCTCAAGACCTTGGCATGGGCCCAGAGAAAATAATCATTTCATGTAAGGTCTCCGAGGTGCAGGATCTAATTTGTGTATATAAAGACCTGGCACAGCGTTGCAATTATGCTTTGCACCTTGGTTTAACTGAAGCGGGTATGGGCTCGAAAGGGATTGTGGCCTCGACCGCCGGTATGGCGGTCCTACTTCAACAGGGTATCGGAGATACGATCCGAGTTTCCCTCACGCCTGAACCAGGTGGTGATCGCACCCGTGAGGTAATTGTAGCGCAAGAAATGCTGCAAACGATGGGCTTGCGATCCTTCTTGCCGCTTGTAACGGCCTGTCCGGGCTGCGGACGAACCACGAGTACGGTGTTTCAGGAACTCGCTAACAAAATCCAGTTGTATATTCGTAAACAAATGCCTGAGTGGCGCGAAAATTATGACGGTGTCGAGAATATGGTAGTTGCTGTCATGGGGTGTATCGTCAATGGGCCCGGTGAGAGCAAACACGCAAATCTTGGAATTAGTCTGCCGGGAACCGGAGAAGAACCGGCTGCGCCAGTTTTCATAGATGGAGAAAAAGCGATGACCTTACGCGGCAAAGGAATAGCCGAAGAGTTTCAAAGGATTGTCGACACCTATGTAGATACCCATTACGAAAAACGTATTTAGCTGACATTAGGATGGTATATTTGAAGCTTGCTTGTTGACCTCTTTGTCTTCTGCTTCCTTCTTTGCGAGAAGGAAAGAAGAAGCAATGATCACTATACTGCCGACCCAAACCCAAATTATAGGCCACTCTCCAAATACCGCTAGGCCAATAAGAGCCGCGACGGGTAGCCGAAGAAAATCTAATGTTATTACCACAGTTGCATCAGCTGCATGGAAGGAGCGCGCAAGAGCCCGTTGGGTAAGAGCGCCGAATGCCCCTATTAATATCAACCAAGCAAATTGCTCTAGGTTTGGTGTTGTCCAGACAAAGAGTGCAGCTACCAACGCGTAGGGGGCGACAAATACTGCCTGGTAAATAGCGATGCTATCAGGATGCTCTGTCCTTGATAGGTATTTGATCATAATTGAATTGCAGACACTCAGTAAAACGGCAGTAATAGCGAATAAGATACCGGGGTTCATTTCCTGAAAACCAGGCCGGATAACAATTAAGGCCCCAACAATACCAATGCCTATAGCAATCCAACGCCTGGATCGTGCTAACTCTCCCAGGATCAGTATGGCCGCAATACATGCCAGAAACGGGCGGGTAAAACCTATGGCAGCAATATCACCAAGCGGGATATACGTAGCGGCAATAAAGAAAAAAGTGACGCTGAGGTAGGCGGAGATACCCCGGACAGCATATAGTGATAATTTTTTTGTGCGTAACCTTGCCCCTCCATTGGCGAAAGCCGTAGGGAGTAGGAACATGAGCCCNAAGCTCGCTCGAAAAAATACGACGACAAGGATCGATAATTCTGGAGAAAGTGTGCGGGCAATACTCATCATACCGGTAAAAAATGCGCCGGCACAGGTGATCCAGAATCCAGCCCGGACCGCCCCGGGTAGAGAATCAAACCATTTATTTAATGGTTGGAAAATTTTCATGGTTCGTTATAGGTCTCTGTAAGCTAAGGCGCTAGGGTCGGGGTTAGATAAATGGCGGAACAGGGAATAAAAGTCGGACCAATCGTAATTGACGCAGCCGAGTTAAAATTCACCTATATTAGGGCCTCCGGTCCAGGAGGACAAAACGTTAATAAGGTCTCGACTGCAGCACAGCTGAGATTTGAAGCCGCTAAATGCAAGACTATAAATTCAGATCTACTGAAACGCTTGCGGGAGGTTTCTGGAAAACGCATGACCCGCGCAGGAGTAATTGTGTTAACGGCCCAACGTTTTCGATCTCAAGAACGTAACCGCGAAGACGCTATTTTTCGACTTACCGAAATAATACGTTCTGCTTCTCATCAGAAAAAATTTCGACGTCCAACGAGAATTAGTAAGCGGGTTAAAGGGAAGCGGCTTGATAGAAAACGCCGTCGCAGCGATATCAAAATTAATCGAAGGAGTGTAAAAGGTGATGATTGATTTACCCTGGAATTTCCGGCAGCATCGCTATGAAATATAGGGATCAACATATGACCGNTAAGATTACAAAATCCGACGAACAGTGGCGCGAAGAACTGACAACGGAACAATTTCACGTTTGCCGTCAAGCAGGCACAGAAGCCCCTTTTACAGGGAAATATAATGACTTTAAAAATGTAGGGACCTTTGTTTGTTCTTGTTGTGGTAACCCACTATTCGATTCAGAGTCTAAATTTAATTCTGGTACTGGTTGGCCTAGTTTCTTTGCGCCTCTATCAAAGGAAGCAGTTGAGCTTAAAGAGGACCGGTCTATGTTTATGAGCCGGACGGAAGTGATTTGTGGAAAATGCGACGCACATTTAGGCCATGTTTTCCCTGATGGCCCGGCACCTACCAATCAAAGGTACTGCATGAATTCAGTATCTTTAGACTTTATAGCAAAAGACGATAGTGAGTAGGGGTGCACCTAAACACAGTTTGTATTTTAATTATAAAATTTTTAATTTTAACGCTCCTTTTTAAAAAACATAAAGTAAAGTGATGACCCTATTATTGTTCATAAAAAAAGTGCTAAATCAAAAATTTTTGTATGAACAATGGTTCATTTCCTTACAATTTAAAATAAAAGGCCTAAAATGATTCTGGTTACATGTGCATCAGGAAAGACTGGTATAGCTATCGTTGGAGCTCTCGTAGCCGCCGGCCATCAGGTTCGGGCGATGGTAAAAACAAAAAGTTCATTAGAAGGAGTAAAAAAGACAGGAGTTAAAGAGGCGTTAGTGGGCGATTTGGCGGTAATTGAGGACGTTTTGCGGGCAACAGAAAATATAGAACTTGTCTATTATATCGCGCCTAATATGGATCCCAATGAACAATTAAACGGTAAGAATATGATTACCGCCTGCCAAATCCAAAAGGTATCCCGATTGGTTTTTCATTCGGTTCTTCATACTCAGATTGAGGCGTTACCCCATCATTGGGAACGGCACTTTGTAGAACAATCAATCCTTAACGCCAAAATTCCATTCACTATCCTGCAGGTAGGTTCTTACATGCAAAACATGCTACCAGCGTGGGGGCAGATGGTTAAAACTGGGATCCACCGGATGGCCTATGACGTTGATGCTCCAATGAGCCTCGTTGACCTTGATGATGTGTCTGAGGCAGCAGTGAAAGTATTAACTGACGACAATTATACCAATGGAATTTTCGAAATAGCTGGGCCAATAATTTCTCTTAAACAGAAAGCTCTGATTTTATCTGAAGTCCTTAAGATAGAGGTGTCAGCCGAAAAGGAAGCACTAGATGATTTCCTGAAGCACGCGCAATCTCTGGGTTTTAGTGACTTTACGTTGTCTATGATGTCGAAAATGTTTCCCTATTACGACGAAAACGGGCTTGTTGGGTGTGACAAGACACTTGGTTGGATTCTAGGCAGGTCGCCAACAAGTTTTGAAACTTTTGCCAGGCGGACAGCCGCTTCATTCAGTTAGGGTTTGTAAATCATTGCCTGAATCGGTTGGCCAAAATCTGGGGCAGCCAAGT
>NHFY01000043.1 GCA_002170165.1 Flavobacteriales bacterium TMED123 | reverse complement strand
GACGTTAAGAGTCATTCTGGTGCTGAGCTAACTGCAGCCGATGTCGTGCATACAATTAAACGAATTAAAACTGACAAGCAAAGCTCGCAAAAACAGAACGTACGGCCATTGAAATCAGCGACAGCGCTCGACAAACACACCGTTCGTATGATCACAAAGAAGCCGACCGCTCATTTGTTGCAGCATGTCTGTGACATTTACGCTATCACGCGGAAGGCTGTGTTTGATAAGCACGGCCCGCGTAAAGCTGATCGAAAACACCCAGATGGATTTGGTCCTTATAAGCTTGATCGGGTGGTGATTGGCGAGCAGGTTATCACAAAACGTGCCAAGAATAGTGTGTTCGGAAACAAGGATAATCCCGACATATTAATTTGGCGTAAAATGGCTGAGGTTGAGCAGCGGGTGACAGCCTTGCTAAATGGTGAAATTCAGATAGCTCAGTTTATTCCCCCTCATCTCATGAAAAGAGTGGCAGCAGGCAAAAATACTAAGCTGTCATACACCGACTCGGTTGAAATCATGATGTTGTTGATGAACCCGGCGTTCAAGCCATGGAATAACAAGAAACTACGACAAGCTGTGGCCCACGCGATTGATCGTGACACAATCATTAAAACTATTCTGCAGGGTATGGCTCGAAAGCTGAAGGGTTCGATTGGGCCAGGCCAGATTGGTTATGACGCAGAAAGATCAAAGGCTTTCGACCTTAAATATGATCCTGTTAAAGCGGCTCGTTTGGTCAAGGAAGCTGGCTATCCAAATGGTGTGGATGTTGAGATGTCGACGCCGGTTGGCCGTTATGTTAATGATAAGATTATCTCACAGGCCATCGTACCGATGCTTGCAAAGGTGGGGATTCGAGCAAAACTTCTGACACCGGAGTGGTCAACCCAGTGGGCTAACGTGCGTAAGGGTAAGCGTTCGTTTTTCTACCAGGGGCGCGGTTCTGTAATTGATCCTGGTCCAGCTTTGGCCCAATATTTTAAGACTGGTGTGTCACCGAGGATTAAATATTCCAACCCCAAATATGATGCGCTATTTGATGAGGTTGCTAAAGAGTTTAATCCGGAGAAGCGTCAAAAATTGATCAACGATGCGATTGCAGTGCTTGTGGAGGATGTGCCGGCGGTTTTCATGTGGCGGCATAAACTGGCATATGGCGTGGCAAATAACGTAAGTATCTCTCCGCCGGCTAATGGCCGTATTTATGGTGAGAATATACGTATCAAGTAGTAAAGTTTGAGAGAGTAAAGGTTATGGGGCCTGCCCTTTTTGGGGCGGGCCTCCATATCTAGCTGATTAGAGGTTTCTCTATGCCTATGCCTAAAAGAGGAAAATTTATCACTGTCGATGGTGTGAAGACTCACTATTATGAGAAAGGGCGAGGCCCAACACTTGTCCTGGTTCACGGGGGTAATTTTGGTTCGAGTGAAGCATCAGGTAATAGTTGGACTTGGAGCCGTAACTTCGACTATCTCGCCAAGAAATTTCATGTTGTTGCGGTCGATAAATTGGGCCAGGGCTATACCGGCAACCCAAAAACTGATTCCGATTACACAATGCATTCGGTGGTGCAGCATCTAGGCGGGTTTATAAATAAGATGGGGCTTAAGGAGTGTCATCTTGTTGGCCACTCTCGTGGTGGCTACGTTACTGCGAGGCTAACACTTGAACAACCTCACCTTGTTGCTTCGTGCACTTGTGTAGATAGTAATACCCTAGCGCCAGGAGTTGGAATGAATGAGGTGGTTCTTGCAAATCCGCCTCACCCTCCTCTAAGCCGTGAGTGTCAGCGCTGGGTTTTGGAACGCTACTCCTACGGTCACGAGCATATTGACGAAGACTGGCTAGATGTTTTGGTGGATATAGGCAAACAGCCTAAACACCGAAAGGCTGTGTCAAAGTTGGAGGTCGAAAAACTAAAAACAAGACAATTTCTTCCGGGCCTTTCAGCAGATCGGGCAGACACATTTGCTCGTATTCGCGATACGGGGATGCGCCGGCCAACGATGGTGATGTGGGGATATAACGATCCAACAGCACTCTTGGAACAAGGGCAAAGGCTCTTTGATTTAATCGCTTCAACTGAACGGCGAGCCTACATGCATATTCTCAATCGTGCCGGACATTTCTCAATGCGCGAGCAAGCCGATAATTTTAATGCTGTACTTGACGGTTTTATTCATAGTGTTTTGCCTTGATGAATAAAGCAGACGGAAAATTTGTCGATGCTGGCGGCATCAAAACCCACTATTACGAGAAAGGCGTGGGAACACCGCTCGTACTTTTCCATGGTGGAGCATTCGGGCACCCTACCGCTGCAGATAGTGCTTGGGATTGGAGTACTAATTTTGACGCCCTTGCCGAACATTATCGTGTTATTGCAGTTGATAAACTTGGCCAGGGGTTTACGGATATTCCTAAGACCGATGCAGATTATTGTATGTCTGCGGTTGTAGAACACGCTGCAGATACCTTGCGCTCTTTAGAGCTTGGTCCCGCTGATCTTGTGGGGCATTCTCGCGGTGGTTATTTGACATGTCGGCTCACGCTCGATTATCCCGAATTGGTTCGAAGCTGCACAATTGTTGATAGTAATACTAGCTCACCCGGNGTTGAGTTAAATAATATTATACTTGGCAACCCACCCGAACCACGTCTGTCACGCGATAGNCATCATTGGATTTTCGAACATTATTCTTATAGCCCTCACCACATCTCAAGTGATTGGTTGGATATATGTTGTGAGATCGCAAGTCNTNNAGAATATCAGGTGGCCTGGNAAAAAATGGAAACGGAAGGTTTAAGGCTCAAGCAATTTGCACCTGGCCTGGCGGCAGACAAGTCAAAGATGTTTGCNAAGCTAAGNGATGAGGGGCTAAAACGACCAACCCAAATTATTTGGGGAAAAAATGATCCGACAGCNTCTATCGAGCAGGGTTGGGCGCTTTATGATTTGGTTGCCAAACATCGTGCAGACGCCAAGTTCCATATCATTAATCAAGCGGGACATTTTTCCTACAGAGAGCATCCAAAAGAATTCAATGAGTTAATTTATGCATTCGTACAAACCTGCGAGGGTGGATTGTATGCAGCGTAGCTTCACATTTTCTATTTGCATGGCCTTTCCCTGCAGTTTTTATCGTAGGGAGCCTTTCGATAATGTTTAGTTATATCACACGCCGTATGATCGGCACGATACCGGTCATGTTATTGATCTCGTTACTGGTATTCATGCTAGTACAGGCGGCACCAGGTGATCCTGCTGACCTACTTCTTTCCGATGAAGCATCTAAAGAAGATATAGAGGAAGCCCGCATTCGTTGGGGACTCGATCAGCCAGTTTATATTCAATATTGGCGGTTTCTAGTTGCTGCCCTGCAGGGCGACCTTGGTATGTCTTTCCGCTATGCTGACCCTGTTTTGTTGCTAATTGTTGAACGCCTCCCCGCAACTATTGAGTTGGCCTTCTTCTCTATTGTGATTGCTGTCGTTGTCGCTCTGCCACTCGGTGTTTGGGCAGGGGCTAAGCCAAATTCTTGGGTAGATAACCTGGGTTCGATTGTTGGGTTTTTTGGTATCAGTATGCCTAATTTTTGGTTTGGTATTATGTTAATCCTTGTCGTCTCTGGGGTATTTAATCTACTTCCATCTGCCGGACGTGAAACATACGGAATACCCAGCGANCCNATCACAGGATTTTATATTATCGACAGTATTATTCACGGCAATTGGACGGCAGCCTGGGATGGAATCAAATATATAATATTGCCGGCGACCGCGCTCGGTACCAACATGATGGGTATCATGATGCGGGTGACACGTTCATCAGTGCTCGAAGTTATGCATGAAGATTATGTCACTACCGCACGGGCAAAAGGCGTGAAAGAAACTATAGTATTATGGCATCACGCAGTCCGTAATGCGTTAATACCCATCATCACCGTCGTTGGGTTAGAGCTCGGAACACTCCTTTCCGGCTCAATTATTGTTGAAACTGTATTTTCTTGGCCGGGAGGCGGGTCGTTGTTGATTTNGGCTATAACTGCNCGGGATTACCCCCTGATTACTGGCACGGTGCTTTGTTACACCTTTGCCTTTGTGATTATCAATTTTGTGATTGATATTATGTATGGGCTTATTGATCCGAGGATTCGTTTTGACAAATAGTCCCGCATCACAGGCCACATTGACCGTAAGTCCTGCATCCGATTTTCGTAAGGCACTTAGACCATGGCTTAAACCGAAAATAATCATGGGTGGTAGCCTNGTATTTCTCTTAGTATTTATGGGGGTTCTTGCTCCAATTCTCTCGCCCTACGACCCAAACTTACAGNACCTTACAAACACTTTGCAGGCCCCAAATTGGTGGGGAGGTGCNCATTTTCTTGGTACCGATCATGTCGGTCGGGACATACTGAGCCGTATTTTTTATGGTGCCCGAATTTCTTTGGTCATCGCGGGAACTGTCGTAATCATCTCGGGGGTAATTGGCGTCGGATTGGGTGCAATCTCTGGCTATTTTGCTGGGAGAACCGATTTCTTCATTCAAAAANTGGTTGAAGTTATTTGGGCGTTTCCCCCGCTACTTCTTGCCATTGCAGTAATAGCTTTCTTTGGTCAAGGCTTGTGGATTTTGATAGCAGCACTCGTTGCGCAGCGGTGGATACCATATTGTCGNGTCTCNCGCGGTCAGGCGCTATCCCTTCGCACGCGGGACTTTGTTGATGCTGCACGNTCTTTAGGTGCGCGGGATACTCGGATCATCATCAAACACATTCTGCCCAATCTATTGCAGGCTGCAATGGTAATTGGCACATTTGCGATGGCGACNGCAATTATTTCCGAAGCGAGTCTGAGCTTTCTGGGTCTTGGTGTGCCGCCAGAAATTCCNACATGGGGCAGTATGTTGGCTGACGGACGCGCTTATATCAGCACNTCCTGGTGGCTAGCGCTCTTTCCTGGTCTATGTATTTTCTTTACGGTTTTGGGTATCAACCTGCTGGGTGATGGCATGCGCGATATATTTGATCCACGTTTGAAACGCTCTGGNTCCGGGGTCGGTTAATTACNAAAAAATTGAGGGCGGGTCAGGCGACGCACTCCGNTGAAGGCAGTTCTTTACTAAAAAGCACATATTCGANTACGCCGGTATTGGGCGTCAGTATTATTTTCTCTCTAGATCNAAAGATTGGATAACCTGCNCGGGTCGAGNTGCAGGAAGATATTATNTCAGAAATCAAAAACGCGCGCTGTCTTTTGTTGAAGGTGGTTCGCCTTCCCTACCGGAGTTTGTTGTCAAGCAAGNCTATGGTTTTCATCCGNGATAAGGTGGNAGGCCCCTGAAGAATTTATCCATCGCGGAACGCGTCCATCATTGGNTTTTGTTGGCCGCCATCAATNTCAATCATCGTGCCGTTGACAAAATGCGCTAGCGGCGAAGAGAGATAGGTTACCAAATTAGCTACCTCTATAGTCTCTGCGATACGGCCTAACGGGATACTGCGAGGAGCTAGTTGGTCTGCTTCCTCTATGCTGANGTTCATATCTCGTGCCATGCCCCNTACAAGNCCTGCCCAGCGTTCTGTCCGGACTGGNCCGGGATTCACNGCAACGAAGCTGATATTATCTTTGCCGTATTGACCAGCTAACGAAATGGTTAAATTCTGGCCAGCGGCGTTGGCTGCNCCTGGCGCAATTTCCCAATACGAGTGTTTGATACCATCATTTCCAATTAGGTTGACGACGCGTCCGCCGCCCTGTTTTTTGAAATGTGCTAGGATAGCCCGGGTACAGCGGACATAGCCCAGGAACTTTAATTGCAAGGCGTCTTCCCATTGCTCATCTGACAGGTATTCCAACACTCCTCCGGTTGCTGCGCCGGCATTGTTAACCAGAATATCGACCTCTCCGAGGGCATCTATGGCGTTAGCGATAAATGAATTGGCTTGTTCTGTATCCGTTAGGTCCGCTGTAATCGGTACGATGTTTTGGCCAGTGACTTCGGCAATCTCCTTAGCGGTTGCTTTGAGGGTTTCTTCACGGCGGGCACAGATTGCGACATCGACGCCTTCCGATGCCAAACTCAAGGTGATGGCCTTACCGATTCCTTCGCTCCCACCGGTTACAATTGCTTTCTTGCCTTTTAATCGTAAATCCATTGCTCACCCCCTCTTTGAGAATTTTTTAATATTAGCGAGATAATGTCTCTTTTTTCGGGCTTATGAAACGGTTGTTTAATGATTTTTTCGCGGCGGTCGTTGCCCCCGATAGTCTCCATGACATACCTTGACAGACCTAAAGGAGGCTAAGGACTAAGAATGAGCGACACGACGAAGTTTCGATATGTTGGTGAATCGGTGAATCGCTTGGAAGATCAGCGGTTTCTTGTTGGCGCTGGNAAATTCNTAGATGATGTATCGTTGCCCGNTATGACCCACATGGCAATTCTGCGCAGTCCCCACGCCCATGCTCGGATCAAAGCTATCGATTTGAGCGCCGCTCAAAAAATGCCAGGCATTATTGATGTTTTTGCCGCTGGTGATATTAAAATTGNTATGCCGGAGATCCCATTACGGTTAGCGCCATTTAAAGGCTTNGAAAAATTTCTTCAAAAGCCGATTGCTGTTGATAAAGTTCGGTATGTTGGCGAGCCCATAGCCGTAATTATTGCGGAAAACCGTTATCTAGCTGAAGACGCACTGGCTGAGATTANTCTCGATTTCGATATTTTACCCGCGGTCACTGATCTTGATCAGGCGCAAACAGGGGATGTTTTGCTNCATGAAGCGGCGGGTGAAAATATNGGGGCCGCTTATCNCGTAAGTCGAGGTGATGTGGAAAAGGTATTTAAAGACGCGCCTTATTCAAGNCGCGAAAAGTTCAAGACTAACCGCCACGCCGCTTGCCCGTTGGAAACTCGTGGATTGATTGGTGAATGTGATAGGGCTTCCGGCATTTTAAGGCTCACCGGTGCCGCCAAAGTAACGTTTTTTAATAGGCGCCATTTGGCATTGGCCTTTGGACTGGAAGAAAAGCAGGTTGAGCTCATTGAATTGGATGTAGGGGGTGCATTCGGCGCCAGAGGTGAACTCTATCCCGAAGACTATCTAGTTTTGATTGCCGCCCAGCGNCTTGGTAGGCCGGTAAAATGGGTCGAGGACCGCCGNGAAAATCTAATGGCCTGCAATCACTCTAGAGATATCACATGTGACCTAGAAATAGCGGCAACCACTGATGGAAAGATTCTTGGGATGCGCTGTGAAGTGCGCGGTGACCTTGGGGCTTATGTGCGCACAAATGGAGGCGTCGTTCCGTCAAAAGCAGTTCAATTTTTGCCAGGACCTTATAGAGTTCCCGCCTTTGCTGCGGAAATGAAAGCAATCGTTACCAACAAGACCCCGGTGGGAACGATGAGGGGCCCTGGCAGATTTGAAGCAAATTTTTGTCGGGAGCGCCTTCTGGATATGATGGCTGATGATCTGAATATCGACCCAGCAGAATTGCGACTGAAGAATTTGATGGGTCCCGCNGAGCTTCCTTATCGAATTGGTGAGCTGGTACCTGGTGATCCAGATGCTACGTTTGATGATGGGGATTACGCCTCGGCCTTCCGGGCTTTGCTAAAAGAGATCGACTACGAGCATTGGAAACACCGTCAGGGACAAATCCGGGATGGCAAGCTGATTGGTCTTGGGCTCGGGGTTTTTATTGAAAGCAGCGCCGCGGGCCCTCCTGAAACAGCAGGTATTAAGGTGACCCAAGATGGAAGTATNGAGCTCTGCACCGGAGCATCTTCNGTGGGTCAGGGATTAGAAACTGGTATGGCACAGATNTGTGCCGAAATTATTGAGATAAATATAGAAAATATTTCCGTGAGCCACGGCAGTACTACTTTGCTGGAAAGTGGTGGCGGTACTTTTCACAGCCGCTGCACGGTGATGGCGGGTAATGCNGTGAAAAAGGTCTCTGAGTCCCTNATTNAAAAGGCATTGGAATTGGCGGCGCTTCGTTGGAATGTATCAATCCATGAGCTTTNTTATAAAGCAGGTAGCGTTATTCGTGAAGATGGTGAGAGACTTACACTAAAAGAGTTAGCCGTTTTCGCTTCGACCCGTGANAGAGATGGCTCATTTTNTGCCCATGAAAGTTTTAGCAATGGTGGCAAGCTATCTTATTCCTATGGAGCCCACGCTGCGCTGGTGGCAGTGGATATAGAGACGGGAGGTATAGAGCTGGTTAACTATGTGCTGGTCGAAGAAATTGGGCGAGCCTTGAACCCGGCGATGGTGAAAGGGCAGGCAGTTGGTGGTTTGGTTCAGGGGCTTGGGGGAACATTGCTGGACCATATGATCTATGATGATGAAGGTCAGTTATTGACCACTAATNTNGCGGAATATTTACTTCCTGTAGCAACTGATCTCCCTGATATCACCGCGATAGCGCTTGAAGAAAGNCCATCTAAATTTAACCCTATGGGGTTTAAGGGAGCAGGAGAGGGAGGAATAGTTGCCGTCGCCGGTGCGATCGGAAACGCNGTTNCGCGCGCGCTTCAAAAATATGATTTGAAGATCACAGAATTACCTCTTTCNCCAATGCGAATTCGGAAATTACTTACTGAGAAAGGAGCGTAAAATGACGATTGATGTTCATGCGCATTTTGTCCCTCCCACCGTCATTGAGACATTAGTGGACCGTGGCGCCGAGTTTGGTATTGACCTCGTGGAATCAGAGCCTGGATGCCATTGCTGCAGGTTTTCTTCAGGAATTCAAATNAGGCCATTTTTTGATGAGTTGACCAATGTTTCAATTCGCTTAGAGAAAATGGCGCAAATTGGTCTCCAGCACCAAATTCTATCAATGTGGACAGATATTTTTGGCTACGAAATGCCAGCTGATAAAGGACTTGCTTGGCACCGGGTAATGAATGAGTGTTTAGCGAATTTGTGTGTTACTCATTCCGAAAAATTTTCATGGATGGCCTCGGGTCCACTGCAAGACCCATCGGCTGCGGCGCGCGAGTTGGAACGATCTATGGCGGATGGGGCAGTCGGCGCCATTGTAGCCACTCATATTGATAATGAAAATCTAGGAGAGTGCGAACTTGATGAATACTGGGCGGCATGTGTGGAGCTGAATTCCCCCGTATTTTTGCATCCGGCGCAACCAGTGGCCTCAAAGCGTGCAAGAAACTTCGCCCTTAATCAGGTTGTCTCTTATACTAACGACACAACTTTGACCGTAGGCTCCTTAATTTCAAATGGAGTACTCGATCGCTTTCCCAAATTACAGTTGGTTCTATCTCATGGTGGCGGATCAGTCCCATGGCTAATTGGTCGATTTGATCGTATGCATAATGCGGCACCTCATAAGCTTACCGGGACGGTCGCTAATAGCGAACCTTCTTGCTATTTGGGCCAGATGCACTACGACACTATTTTACACCATGGGCCGGCTTTGCGTTATTTGCGTGATTTAGTGGGGGTGAACCAGTTAGTGCTTGGAACTGATTTTCCATTTCCTCCTGGCGACCCTGACCCAATCGCAACGCTAAAGGATGCAGAATTCAGCGCCGTAGATATCAAAAAAATCACGGAGGTTAATCCTCGTAGGCTCTATGACGTCTAGTTTATGNCCAAAGTCGTTTGGTTGCGATTTTTGCCCCTTCGGCCATCGCTCTAAACTTTGACCAGACGATATCGGCGGTTACCTGAGGTTCCAGCCGTGCGAATGTTCCGAAACCACAATCAGACCCCGCAATCACACGTTCGCGTCCGACGACATTGGCCCAGTTNCATATCCTTTGGGCGACGAGCTTTGGATGCTCNACAAAATTTGAGGTGGAATCAATTACGCCTGGAATAAAAATTTTGTGGTCGGGAATATCCATTCCTANNATATCTTCCCACTCATGTTCATGCCGAGGGTTAGCTCCCTCAAATAGGATCGCCCCAGGGCGCGCGGCCATCAATACTGGNAAAATCTTCNCGAGCGGGAAATCGTGAGTATGTGGGCCTTCGTAATTTCCCCAGCAGATATGTAGTCGCATGGCCTCTGGCGGGATATTAGCGGTTGCGGCGTTAACGGCTTCCATATTACGCCAGGCNATTTTTAAAAACTCCTCATCAGAAATGTCCTTATACTGATTGTGTCTCGCCGAACCAAAATCCGGACAATCAATTTGCAGAATCAAACCGGCCTTGTGAATTGCCTCGTATTCTGTCCTCATCGCATCAGCCATCGCTGAAATGTATGTCTCCTCATTCTTGTAATAATTATCTGGCACGAATTTGCTTAATACACCAGGCGATGCTGCTGTCATAAAAGCTTCGGTAGGATTGCTGGCTTCCTTTGCTAAATTGAGATGTTTAAGGTCGCGTGTGAGCGGTTCCTTGTTTACGTAAGCGATGGGACCTACTACCCACGGACGGCCATATTGAAGCCCCCACCCACCACGTTGTTTTTTTATCCGAGCTTCGAATTCGGGATGTTCTATAATATCCTGATTAGCATTTTCCTTCGGAATTTCTGCTCCTGGTGGTGCCGCGGGATCAATATTCGACAGCCGGTGTTTGACGTAAAACGTGTATGAGATTTTCCCCATATCGCCGTCAGAAACGATATCGATCCCGCAGGCGACCTGTTTGGCGACCACGTCTTTTACAGCTTCTGCTACCCGGGCTTCCAGAGCTCCAATATCATGAGGTTGGTTTTGATCTTCAGCGGTTAGCATATCAAAAAGATCAAGAGGTCGGGGGAGGCTGCCGACGTGACTAGTTAGAATTCGGTCAGTGTTAGTTTTCATTTGGTGTTATCCGGAATGGTTTGATTCAGTGTATAGTCCTTTTGGTATTGCTCTCTTTTAGGGGTAGGGTTGGCAATCAGATTAAATAGGCGAGGAAAACCCTAATTTGCAGGTTTTACCCGGATCTTACTTTTATTTATTTTGGTGCCGTGTAGAGCCTCAATGGCTGCATTAGCAGCGACCTCTGATTTCATTTCGACAAAACCGAAACCTTTGGAAAGACCCGTAATATTATCCATGACTAAGTTATGACTGGCTATCTCTCCGTGGGTGCTGAACAAATCTGCGAGGCCGTGCTCGGTTAAATCGCGGGGCAGATTCAGAACAATTAATTTCATAGCAGCACCGTTATCACAGATTAGGAACAATCATATAACATGTAGGTCATTTAGGTACCAGAAGACGCTAGCCGGGCGGTTTGCGCATGATTGCAAGGCATTGAGGTTACGTCTCAAATATCTCAGCGCACTTAATACAGCCGTAGACGCCCTCACTGTTAGTCCTTAAATAGATAGTCAAAGAAAAATTTAATAGGAGAAATTCCCCAATGACAGATACTAAGGATTTCCCGTCTGACGTTTTGCCTGAAAGCCGCTCACGAGTGCCACTACCTGACCGTAATGATCTAGACGAGGCCGCCCGCGAGGTCTATGACGCGCATGTTAAAATTGATCCAGCAGCTGGCAAGTCTTTGGCAGGGCTTTTTGGTCCGGGTGGCATCCGGTTGCATTCTAAAAAGCTTTCTGGCCTAGCGGCGCCGGCTGCACATTATTTGCGGCACGGTGCTGATTATACTTTAATGGAACGAGAGATTGCGATTCTTACCACGGCCCGCGAGCATGACGCCCAATTCGAATGGTGTGCGCATGAAAAAGAAGGGCGGCGTGTTGGTGTTTCAAAAGAAACTATCGATATAATTCGTTACCGCCGTTCTACGGAAGGGCTGCCGGAAACTCATGCTGTGTTGATCGAAATGGGGCGTCAGCTTTTTCAAACTCACGCCTTAGACTCCAAGACGTTTTCCCGAGCATGTGCTGCGTTTGAACGAGGAACTCTGGTTGATATTATCGCGTTAATGGGAGCCTATTCTTCGACTGCTATACTGCTTGCCGCATTTGACGTGCAGCTTCCTGATGGCGCGGAGCCTGGACTCCCTGTGGATTAAACCGCATTAGCCTCGTTCTTTGATGGGGACGAAAATGCAGGTTTGATTACAGCAGAAGACAGCTAAACCAAGTCGTCGACATGAAAGATCTTAAAAAATTTAAAGCCTTGAAATTAATTTCTAGCTAGTTATTTGTTCATGTTACGTTCTTATGCTAGAATCTTAATATGGAACAAAAAATAAAAGAAATTCGGAAAGAGCTAATTACCGGGAAGTTTGGTGAAATAGAGTTGATTGAAGAAGAGCGTGAAAACGTACTATTTGTCATCCGCTATGCGCTTTCAAAAAATTTTAAACATCGTCCACGTAAGCAGCAACATTATAGTGAAGACGATTTCAGCGCCTGGGCGATGCAGGTGCTAGATCATATGGAGCTCACCGGTCTTCGAATTTTTAAGAAGAAGGCTATGAGCGAAAGACATTTTCGCCCATAAAATGCCCCTGTTAGAAATTTCTAGTTCTACAATCCGAAGTCCTTTTTGACACCTATAGGATAAAATTACTCCTTTTAGGACCGGTTTCTGGGGTTGCGAAACCTTAGAGGTGGAACAAAGGTAGTCTGATGAGCTTCAAATAGAAATGATATGCCCGTCCATTATAGTGCCCGATTAGTGGTGCGTGGGTAGACCGCGCGCTTTCGGGCGTTAAAATAGCCTGGTAACTGCAATTGATAAATAAAGCGGGGAGGCTACGGGGGTGGAAAACTTTCTATCTGATAAACCAGTCGCGATCGTTGCGTATGGCGAAGTCAAGAATCAGCGTCGCTCGGGAAAACGCCCCTACGAATTTGCTGCAGAGGTCATGGGCCAAATACTTGAAAAAACTGGTCTTAA
>NHFY01000042.1 GCA_002170165.1 Flavobacteriales bacterium TMED123 | reverse complement strand
AATCCACCGCCTATATTCGGAACAATCACCCGTATTTGTGCTTCATCGAGACCTAGCAGATAGACTAGAATACTTCGATGAGAATGCGGTGCCTGACAAGAGCTCCACATAGTAAACGTTTCACGCAAGGGGTCAAAACGAGCAATGCTACCGCGACATTCCATCGAGTTTGCTACACCACGGTGCTGATAAAGTTCTGAACTGACAATATACGGGGCATTTGAAAAAGCCTTATCGATATCACCATGACCGAAATTTAAGTCCTGAACGATATTCCCTGAGCCTATCTGCCGCGAATTAACAGGCGGGGCATCGGGTTTTGCGGACTCTCTTGGGTCGGCAAGCACCTCCAGGGGATCGTAATCAACAACAACCAGCAGAGCCGCATCTTCAGCTACATATTTATTTTCGGCGATGACGGCGACAATAGGTTCACCGACATAGCAAACTTCTTCATTCGCCAGAATATAAGGCCCAACATCNNCTCTAGCACCGGAACTCGGAAAATTCTCCGGTANACGCTCCTGGGATAGAACTGTCAGTAAATCGGTAATTGTATATACAGCAACAACTCCNGCAACATCCANTGCCGCAGATATATCAATAGACGTAATTCGGGCNTGTGCCATTTGGCTTCTNACGACCGCTAGATGNAGCATTCCATCGAGTTGAATATCATCGATNAAAGTAGCTTCCCCTGCCAAAAGGATATCGTCTTCCAGCCGTGTCATCTTTTTGCCGACAAAGGTGTCAGCCATAGGCATTANCCCCTNAATAAACCACTAGTACCTANCGNACCATNAGGGATNTAAGATGCCTTTGGATTGGCAACACCAACCATAGTGTCCCGCGTTACGATTGCCGCCAGTTGTTCTTCACTCCAACCTTCTGTGCCATCTGGCCGCCTTGGGATAACTAAATAACGTAAATCGGCGAGGCTATCATGAACACGAACGGTCATATCATCNGGGATATTTGTACCGAACTCGGAGAGAACCTTTCNCGGCTCAATCACGACCCTNGACCGGTAACTTTTGCTGCGATACCAATCCGGCGGCATACCAAGCACNGCACGCGGATAACAGGANCACAAGGTGCAAACGACGACGTTTTGAACATCTTCGGTATTCTCAACNACAGTCATCTTAGCCGCCCCAGCATCTATACCAANTTCAGCNAATGCGGCGTTTCCGTCCTCCANNAAACGTTTTTTGAAACCTGAATCCGCCCANGCTTTGGCAACTACCGAAGCCCCATCCGATTTNTCNAGGGACTCAACTTTCTCCTGGGCAGCTCTTAGCTCCTCAGGGGTTAGATGTCCTTTTTCCATCAATAATTCGCGAATGGCATAAGTCATCAGCTCGTAACGAGATGGTTCTGCATCCTCAATATCNGGCTGAAAGGTAAGGTCATGGTCATGGTCATGATCGTGATCGTGATCGTGTGTTTCGCGTTCTTCCGCCATTTTAAATCTCTCGCTTTCCTGCCCTACGCGGGCTGCAACCAATGCTCATAAATATCAACGTCCACAGTATCGGAGTCAGGACCAGTGTAGTNNTCCCAAACATGGGCTTGTTTAAAACGAACCCTATAAAGGGTTTTCTTAGGTANCCCATCAAATCCGTATGCAAGCTCCTCAGGATTAGGNAAATTACCGCAAANTCTTTCAATTTCGCCNATNTTTCCTCGAATATAGTATGGGGTNCGCCTATGNCCAGGAGGGTGGGTCGCGATNACTTNAACAGCATCCCCCGGCACAAANTTNTCACTCATCCTCGTNCCTCCTCCATTCNTTTTTTTATCTCATCCATTCTTNTCTCAAGCTCATCNTCCGTGAATAGNCCTTTTTCGACNAGAATCATTTTCATCGATTCCGTTGAACGCTCATAATAATCNAGATCACTATAAAGTGGTTCACCCATCTGCTCACGNGCCCGCCTAGATTCATCGGTGACATATATATGGCGGCCAGCAGCTCCCAAAGCNTTACTGATTGCCGTTGANTGCCTTTCCCAAGACTTCATNTCAGTTACAGCCGNCTCGACAACACCGTAATCNTTGCCGCCAATNTCATGATATCCCCTGCCNGNNTTTTCTGCATCTGCCATTAGGTTNNTCTCCNTATTTACTGNTNGCATTTTCCCACATTACGCAAGATGGTCAACAGAACTCGTTCTTTGACCATCTTTCNATCGCCTTCTATATTCCATCCAACAAGGAATATTCCAGGGAGAAAGGTCATGGGCACCACTATATACCGAGATTACGATCAGGACTCGCTCAATTTAGAATATAATAATCGCGGACGATTTCCCGATACAGCTGACTGTAAAGCCGCACAGGTTACCGGGTCCGATGAGGCTAAGGCTGAATTCAACTGTCAGTTAGACATCCGGTTCGGCAAGGGCGATACGGACCTTTTAGATATTTATATCGCGGCAGGTGATGGACCAAGGCCGATACATGTGTTTTTCCATGGAGGATACTGGAAATCGAATACTAAGAACGATTTTGGTTTTGTTGCTAAACCCTTTGTTCCCTTTGGGGTTACGACAATAGTCGTGGAGTATCCCCTTATACCATCAGTACGCATGGGGACATTAATTGATCGTTGCTGTGCCTCTTTGGAATGGACCTGGCGCAATGCAGAGACGTTTGGCGGCGATAAGAACAACATTACGATTTCCGGACATTCCGCTGGTGGCCATATCACGGCAATGATGATGCAGACAGATTGGGCTAAATACGGAGAAGGGTTACCTAAAGATCTGGTCAAAGGGGGTTGCAGTATCAGTGGTGTCAGCGACCTTGAGCCAGTCCGCCTTTCATTTCAGAACGATGAACTTCAATTTACCCCAGATGAAGCTGCGGAGTTCAGCACACTCTTTATGACCCCAAAACACCCAGGCCCACTTTTGGCAGTCGCTGGCGGGATAGAAGGTGCCGAATTTATTCGTCAAACCACAGAACTTGCTGACGCCTGGGGGGCAAAAGGTATGGATGTAAAAAGCTGGGTAATGGAGAGTAAACACCATTTCACAACTATCAACGAGTTTTTAGAGCCTGAAAGTGAATTATCCCAAAGTGTTCGCGCTCTAACAGGTTTATAAAAGTTTAAAAAAAGGAAGTTAAAGTGATGATTTTTAAGGTTGGAGAGGCTTCACCAGCAAATACCTTTTTTGCCATATGGATGGCCGAAGCTGCAGGGCTTTATGAACAAAACGGTCTTGATTTTGAGATAATAAAAATGGTCGGGGGCAGCGAGACCGGCCCCGCTCTCTCTTCGGGTGAGATCCAGCTCATGCATATTGGTATGTCTTCTGTGGTCAGGGCAAATTCCGCCGGCTTCAACGTCACTACAATCGGCTCGCTTAGTAATGTTATTCGGAGCACCTTATTTGCCGCTCCCGGGATAATTGGCTCAGAGGAAATCAAAGGTAATAAAGTTGGGATCAGCAGCACCGGCTCGGAAAGCGAATTATCCACCGTCATTGCGCTAGAAAAACTTGGGCTTTCACGGGACGACATCGAGTTCCAAGAGATTGGTGTAGAGCGCCTCTCACACCTAAAAAATGGTACGGTCAAAGCCACAATGCTGGGTGAGCCTCTTCGCAGCATTGCCTTAGCGGATGGGTTAAAGCCTATATGCGATCTGCTCGCAGACCGAGTGCCCTGGCTTTACAGTGGCCTTGTCGTAGACAAAACATACCTGAAAGAAAATCGTGATACGGTGCTAAGTTTTATGCGTGCNACCATCGAAGGNAATTACCTAGCGGTCAANGAACANGATTGGGCTAANGATATCATGGCNAANGCCCTCAATATTACTAACGCTAAGAACCTTGATATCACTTACAATAATTTCAAAACCTACACACCTCTGTATGCCGAACCTACAATTGAAGGCGGAAAAAATATCATCGCAACCGTCGAAGCAAGAAATAAGAGCACAAATATTGATGATTACATAGATCAAACCATCCAGACGGAGCTCAGACAGGAAGGTTTTTTTGAGGCCATGAAGAAGAAATATAAATTAGATTAGACACTTAATCCTGTATCTATTTAACAACCTTTTTTCTCGAACATCTGCCAAAACGTTCCGGATAACCAACCAAGTGCCGACCAGAANATAGCGGCCGTCACTAATGANGCGGCAACAAAATGGCTGGCCAACTCAGCAGGCACATTTCCGCCAAAAATCTCAGGCTTTGGTGCTCCAACAATCTGGGGCAGCGCTATTAATGAAAGTCCAGATATTACCCAAACAACCCCTTTTAGGAAGACTAACACCGATAGCCCTGTCGCGGTGGCGGCCGCACAAAAAAACCACCACCCCTGGCGAGAAGAAAGTTCCGCTGCGGGCGCACCCGGAAGTTCTGGTGGAAGACCCAAGGAAGGTGCAAGCGATATAACAGTAAAGCCTGCTACACCCCAAATAACGCCTGTTCGGCCGTTAATTTTACCTTTCGAAATGGAAAAGCAGGCCACCAGAAGAAAACCAAAACCTACGCCCATTATAATATTAGTAATTGTTGTAAAAAATCTACGTTCCCACCGTTTTCCCTGGTGTAAAATTGTAGAAATATTTTTTGTCCAATCAACATGTTTGCCGTGGGCTAAAATAAGCATGCTGTTACGGTAAGTAATCTGTTTCTTGTTTACATTCCCTGCCTTAGCCTCAAACTGTTCCGCATGAAGAATTATTGGGGTCGTCGTAAATTCTTGAATAACGCTTATAACAATCCCACTGAGGAACCCCGCCAGGATTGCCGCTGCAAAAATACGCCGATACACGTTTTGAACTTAGAAACTTAGTGACAGGGAAACGCAAAAGAATGGCGGGTATCATGCGCNGCATTATGGATTGTATCAGAGTGCGCAAATCCAGCACCGACAACNAGAAAGGCTCCAAACAAAAATGCGATGACAGCAGGCGTAAATTGTTTATTCGAAGCTATAAGAGNTTTTTGGTTNTCGACGATCATCTCTTTCATTGGTAATTCCTTTGCTATANGCAACTCAGAGTGACTTGGTCTATCGAATATTGCAATAGCAGGTCGNCNATTGATTCACGAAGTGCCAATAGCACTTATAATGANCAGGACTTCAATAAGCCTTTTNACAATTNAAATGGCTAACGTTTGAGCAATTGATAGGATTGCTTTTTTTGCTCAAGCACCACAACATTAATCATTGGAAGTTAGCCTTCGCGACCGGGAAACCTTATGCCAGTAAACTTGACATAGGATAACTCCTNCATTGCGTATTTCACTCCTTCGCGCCCAAAACCAGATGAACCNACACCACCNAANGGTGTAGTNTCCATNCGAAAACGNCTNCCCTCATTTATCCAAACAGATCCAACGTGCAGTTCCTCGGACATCCGAAATGCGGTTTCCAGGNTTGANGTAAAGCAGGATGACTGCAGCCCAAACTCNGAAGCGTTAGCTATTTCAATGGCATTTTCGATATTTTTNGCTGGGATAACCACAGCTACAGGGCCAAAAATTTCTTCACAAACAACGCGCTCATCAGGTGATNCAGTGACAAGAATTGTTGGATANATAATTGCATTCTCTCGTTTTAGNGGAAGNGGTGCTTTNGCTCCACNAGCNACAGCTTCCTCAACCATCTTTTCTACCCGGTCAGCGGCNTCAACATTGACCATGGGGCCNACATCCGTNTCCNCTTTNGTTGGGTCGCCGACTTTCATCGCTTTCGCCGCATCAACAAANTATTCCAGAAATTCGTCCAAAACAGNCTCTTCAACAATGATGCGCTGNGCTGATATNCATTGCTGTCCGCTAGCTTCAAAAGCAGANGGCGTAATNCGCANTGCCGCGTCCCGAACATCAGCNTCTGCGCATANGATGTTAGCAGAGTTCCCNCCTAACTCNCCGATGAAGGGTTTAGCTCCGGCCGCACTAGCAAGCGCCTCNCCTGCCGCAGTACCTCCAGTGAGCGTCACTACCGCAATATCTCGATGCGCAACTAGATGTCCCGTNACATCGCGCCTACAAGCCACAACATTTACCAGGCCATCTGGAACACCAGCACGCGTGAAACACTCAGCAATCAATAAGGCTTCCCCAACACCTTCAAAAGCTGGCTTGATGACAACCGAGTTGCCCATAGCGATTGCGGGNGCCACTTTCTGCATTAGAAGGTTGGATGGCGCGTTAAATGGTGTAAATGCCGCAATGACGCCATGNGGATGATGCCTTGTGAATCCAAATCGCCCAGCACCCATCGCCAAGGCATCCAGGGGTAATACGTCTCCTTCCATACGAAGAAGTTCTTCGGCGCATAAGCGCATTAATTGCGATACACGCCCAGCTTCAACACCGCAGGCTCTTTTTGGTTTACCAAGGGCCCGCATCGTAATATCGGCAATATNATTTTTTANAGNATCCACNTCNTCNGCGGCTTTACGCAGCCAAACCGCCCGTTCAGCGGGTGTNACATTTCGATTNTTAACAAACGCCTCGCGCGCACTCGCAATCGCGGCGTCGATCGTNGTCTCATCCGCCATTGCAANCGTNGTTACCAGAGTTCCGTCCCACGGCGACAATANGTCCTCNGTCTTTCTGNCCATGTCNNCATGAGGCTTTCCGCTAATCCAGGGCCACAAAATTGTTNGTTCTGTTTTGCTTTCCATTTATTTNTCCANCGATTGAAACTAAAGTTTAAATANTTCGAAAGTAGGTTCAGCAAATAGATCTTCCGCCTCTAGTTTCCGCGCAGAAATACCTTGGTCAAAAGAATAGCGGGTCATTGCTGAGATTTCTTTCTCGTTCTCGATTGCNCCATATGTCCAGTGATCCNCGCCCATTAGTTCCCGAACCTGCTCGAGCTCATAGACCGGCCAGGGCATCGTGTGGGCCAGGTGACCCACCTGTTCCATTTCCTCATAACAAAGTTGTTTTGCTTTTAGAAATGCAACNTAGACATTTACTGGCANCCAAGGGTGTTTCTCNACAATAGACCTCTTGATACCGATCATATGCATAATNGGAAACATCCCTGTTTTGGAAAAGTAGTCCTGTTCTGCACTNTTGTANTCTGGAAANAGGCGGTCAATNTTCTCATTGGTATGATAGCTCGATGGCGCCCTNGCAGAAATCACTGCATCGACCTTGCCTTCATCCAGGTACTCGGCAAGNGTTTTATCTACCGGTATGCTNTGCAAATCNATCTCATCCGGGAGATGCAANGGGGCACGCTCTTCGCGNCCNCCNTCTTCCAGNCCGCCATTCCGCCAATGNATCGATGATGCTTTAACTCCGTATTCATCTTCAAGAATNCCCCTAACCCACAAAGCNGCAGTCATCTGATATTCNGGAACACCGATAGTNTTACCAGCCAAGTCTTCAGGNCGATTAATTCCACGATCGGTGCGNATNTAAATTGAGGAATGCCGAAATAAGCGCGAAACAAACGCAGGGATGCCAATGTAGGGACTNCCGCCNCGGGACTGAACATTCATGTAGCTCGACATTGAAAGCTCNGTGATATCGAACTCTTCATATTTAAAGGCNCGATGAAAGGCNTCTTCAGGGGACATNGCACTTGCTACAACATTGCAACCATCAACTTCTACNGTTCCATCAAACAAAGCCCGGGTGCGGTCGTAGTTACAGCACGCCAGACTAACGGTCAGTTTCCCCATGTTTCTTTCCCCTTATATTGAAGTGTGCACCATTATCCCCGTGCACTGAATATGAAGCAAGACAGTCAAGGCGATATAACATAAGATTCTCTTAAAACGCCTTTCTTTGTTGGGTAAAAAGCTTCCCTGATTCCCGTTTCACACTCGAACAAATTCTGTCGCCGATTAAAAAACTAGGTAACGCCATTAGGCACACCGGGCATTGACAGACTACTAGTCTTTTCCCAGACTAAAATCTCAGGAGAAACGCCATGGATAGCACGTTGGAAACCCCAGACTTAGCCCAAAATGTAAAATTCGAGTTAGATAAACTTATAAAACTATGTCGAATTCTAGAGATTGAGGGACATGGCGATCGCACCTTGGGGTTTGCAAGTATCCGAGACCCAAATGGCAATGGAATGTGGATCAAGAGGTCCCATAT
>NHFY01000041.1 GCA_002170165.1 Flavobacteriales bacterium TMED123 | reverse complement strand
GTTACCCACGACCCCGAGGAAGCCATGTTGATGGCGGACCGCATTGTTTTAATGCGAAAGGGGCAGGTCATACAGTGTGGGACCCCGAAGGACCTTTATAATCATCCTGTCACTCCATTTGCCGCGGAATTTTTCTGCGAGGTAAACCATCTTAAGGGTGTCGTTAAAGGTGATTGGATCGAAACTAACGCGGGCCTTGTAGCCAACAATGGTCAACCAGAGGGTATGAGGGTCGATGTTCTCGTCCGCCCCGAAGCGGTAACTTTAGGGTCAGAAACTTTTGGAAAGGCGGTATCCCAGAACGTTCGGGTTTGTGCCGTCGATTATGCTCGAGGGACGAGCCATATCCGTCTCGGTCTTGGTGAGGAACTGGAAACAACTAACCACATTCTTGCGCGGCACCAAGGACCGTTCCACTCAGAGATAGGTGACCGGGTTCAACTTAATATCGATCAAAATCAAACTTTCATTTTTCCCCAAAAAAGCGACCCATGACCCCCTCTGTACTAGGGGATTTAAATTCATCTCTCCTCACTTAGACATCGCTCGGCATATCGGATAGTACTTGTAGGACCTTGCCGGTTCTAACGGCTCGAGCACGAACCATAAGAGCTGAGTTTTAGATGGCGCTTTTAAAAATTCTATCTGCCAAATTTGACGCCGTCCCAGCGCCAGCCCGGGCAGCTTTTTGGATTACTATGGCCGGAGTATGTTTTACTGTCTCGATGATGGCTGTGCGCAAGGTATCCGTGGATATGCATGTTCTGGAATCAGTTATGTTCCGCAGCATCTTTGGTATAGCATTTATGATGCCGTGGCTGATAAAAAAGGGGTTGTCCGGAATTAAAACGAAACGACTCGGACTGTTCGCAATCCGTGGGTCCGGGGCCTATTTTGTGACTTTTTTTTATTTTACCGCCGCGTCAATGGTCCCGCTGGCTGAACTTACTTCAATCACCTTCACACGCCCGATACTCGGCACCATTGCAGCTATAATTTTTCTCAATGAAGTTGCTGGCGCCAGGCGTTGGTCTGCCATTGGTGTCGGCTTTATCGGCATGTTAATAATAGTCCGACCCGGTCTCATTGATGTAAATATCGGAGTCTTGCTGGTGCTTTGCGGTGTGATGTTTCAAACATGCAATACCGTGATCGTCAAAAAGTTGACGGAAACTGAGCACCCGGACACCATTGTACTCTATCATACGCTCTTTATATTACCGCTCTCCATCATCCCAGCAATTTATGTATGGCAGACTCCAACGGCCGAGCAGTGGGCTTGGCTCGCCATTATCGGGGCAGCCGGCATCCTCACTCAGCGCGCGATGACCCGTGCTTTTGTTGCCGCCGATGCATCATTTGTCCTCGCTATGAGCTATCTCCGCTTGCCAATTGCTGCTTTATTTGGATTTACATTTTTTGGCGAAACTCCCGAAATCTGGGTCTGGATAGGTGCTAGCGTCATCTGCACGTCTTCCGCTTATATCGCTAATCGTGAATCCCTGCTCGCCAAAAAAAAACAAAAAGATGACGCCGTATGAATTGGATAACTAATAAAATCGACAGCTGGCCACCCGTCATCCAATGCACCTTTTGGGTCCTAATCTCAGGGACGTTAATGGTCGTACAGCTTGGCATCGTCCGCATGATTGCCAACGATATAAGTGTCTTTGAAATTGTTTTCTTCCGAGCACTTTTTAGCTGTATTTTTATTGCTCCGCTGATAGTCGGAAACCCTACCGTTTTATTAAGACCAAACCGGCCCGTAATAATGGGAATTTGCGGTTTTCTAGCCTTTGTCGCTGGTGTTTGTTTCTATTTTGCCGCCAAATACATGCCAATCGCAGACATCACAGCAATCCATTTTTCTCGCCCCATTTTTGCCGCTATCCTTGCCTCCATCGTCCTAAAAGAAGGCTTAAAAGGCCCTCGTGCTATAGCGATAATTGGGGGCTTCATTGGAGCGGCAATCATTATCCGCCCAGGCTTGGTTGAATTTAATGTTGGCATTTTTTTCGTCTTGGGCGTGGTCGTAGTTCAAACTTGGAACCCAATCAACCGCCGGCTGCTGTCCCAAAGCGAACACCCAGACACGGTTGCAGTATGGACACAACTCATTGTCCTCCCATTAGCAATGATACCCGCCATCTTTTTCTGGATCACACCAACGATGGAACTGCTTTTTTGGATGGCCACGATTGGGCTTCTGGAAATGCTCAATCAACGCGTGCTCGCTCGGGCTTACATTCAGGGTGAGACTGTCATCGTGTTAGCGCTGCATTATACTCGGCTTCCACTTGCTGCCATCGCTGGCTATCTTATGTTTGGTGAAATGGCAGAGGTTTGGGTCTGGGTGGGCGCCATCGTTATCGCAGCGGCAGCACTCTATTTGGCCCAACACGAAAGACGTGCGGAGATAAATAAAGCTCAAAAAAAATAAACCCACACTGGCTTTGTCTCACCTAATCGGAAATCAAATTTTCATACTTGCCGGACATTTTGTTAATCAAAGACTACAAAATCGATAGATGAAAGGGGGTTGATATAATAGGGGAAGAGGCCTCCAGGCTTGGCATTCTGGNAAAAGTTAGGTACGCCTTGTGAAACATTTATTGGTTTAGCAAAACTAAAATGGGAGACATCATGACACCGCTTAAACTCAGCATCGCGTCCACTGATTATGATCATTTCCGTGATTTCCGCACCGGTGATGTGCGCGCTGAAGGCATCGACCACAACTGGTCCACCCTTCGGCACCACGAAGTATTCGCTCGATTTACAGCAAGTCGTGATTGGGATGTCGCTGAGCTAAGTTTCGCTAAATTCACAGCTCAGGTCACCCGCGAAGATGCAGATATTATTGGGCTACCCGTTGTTTGCTCACGGTTGTTCCGATTTTCTTCTTTTTATGTAAACAAGAATTCGAAGATCAAGACCGTCGAAGATCTTAAAGGTAAACGCATTGGATCGCCAGAATGGGCGCATTCCGCTGCAGTCTATATGCGGGGGTGGATGCATAATGATTGCGGGGTCAAGCTGCAAGATGTCCAATGGTATCAAGCAGGCGCCAATGCCCCGGGCCGAGTTGAAAAAGTAGAGCTCAATCTCCCGGATGGGGTTGAGATCACCCGGGTCTCTGATAAATCTCTCTCGGAATTGCTAGCATCCGGCGAAATTGATTGTGCAATCATTGCACGACCACCTACGTGTTTCCTAGAAGGGCACCCGGATGTGGAACGCCTCTACCCGGACTACCTTGATATGGAAAAAGACTATTACGAAAAAACTAAAGTTTGGCCCATTATGCACATTATGGTGATGCAGAACAAAATTTTGGAGCAAAACCCATGGGTTGCCCGCAATTTGCTAAATGCCTTCAATGAATCTAAGGACCGCAGCGTGGAGCGGCTTCTTGACCCTGCCGTGTCACGCTATCCGCTGGCCTGGGTACCAACCTACGCCCGTGAAATGCAGGCAATGTTTGGGAAAGACCCTTATCCATTTGGAATCGAGGAAAATCGTGCAACTTGGGAACAAATGCTCCTCTATACTTATCAACAAGGCATCGCCCACAAGCACGTAAAGCCAGAAGANATCTTTCCTAAAGGAATTATGACTGACGTAGTNGTTTAGAAAATTACCNAAACTACAATCAGCNAACTACNTTTAGTGGCAGCAAGAACTGANGCAACCTGNGGGGAAAANGACGTATATTTNNATNNAAGAGACTCAACTCNGTTTTAAGAACGGNNNCTNACAATTTTCAACGGATATCNATCATCTNAATTAGCGGCTGCATATCAGGTGCATCGGCGAGTTGANCCCAAGCNNTCACGACCATNGAGCTCTGTTCTTCGCCAATGACGGGAACACTTTGNGCTCGGAACTTTNGAGCAATATCTTCGCCTGTCATTGGGTTTGCTGGATGNCCCGGGGGATTAATATTCTCAACCTCATGGATAATACCATTAGCTAACGTTACCAACACTCTGACCATCATCGTTTCCGGCATACGCCTCTCAATTTCTGGATCAACTGTCACCACGANTTTACTTAAGAGTGGACGAATTGAAGGGTCCTGTACCAAGGCCTCATCAAAGGAAGAAACCGTAATCGGGCCATCAAGTAATGCTCGGCAAAAAATATAAGGAAGGCTATGGTCAGCTGTCTCGCGGGTTTTTGGATCCCACTTCTCTTGCTCACTNCCAATNTCATGTTTGGTNAATTCATCACAGAAAATCTCAACAGACTCAATTTTAGAAATTTCCTTANGGNTAATTTTTTTACGTAAGTCGAGTGCCGCCCAAACAACAGATTGGCCATTAGTCTCCAACGGCCAATATTTAATTAAGACTTTCGGCAAATCAAATTCTCCGCCTTCTGTCGGAAAGGAAGAAATTTCAAAAGGCCCCGTTATATTTTCAAATAAACCACAACGTCCTTCGAANGAATTTTTAGGGCCAACCATACCTTCTGCTGCGAGAGTCGCAGCAAACACTCCATTGCGGGCGGCAAATGCTGTGGCAACATTCTTCCATGGCGTCAACTCCCCCGAGCGAGTAACTCTAAGAGGCACCGTNGAGGTTGCNGTCATCCCGATTGCATTGGCAGTCTGTTCAACAGATAGTCCCAGCAAATTGCAAACGCCGGCTGCTGCGGAAAGCCCAACAGCGAACCCTTGATCCCAGCCAAGGTGCCGCATCTGAGAAAACTCACTGAGGCGGATAAAAACCTCATAAGTTACCAACACCGCAGCGAGAAACTCTTTGCCATTAATTGGCATCGTGCCGGCCAACGCAAGATGAGCGCCCAGCCCATCGCTGGGGTGTCCTCCAGGGTACCGATCATTGAAATCAAAATTGCGAATCATACAGGCATTAATAAACCCCGCCATCTCTAATGGCAGAGTAGAATTTTTAAAGAGTGTCCGACCAGGAAAGACACCGGGGCTTTGATTTAAGGCCAGTCGACGGCCTATTTCTGCGGACTGACAATCATGAGCCCCAATGGCGCAACCAAGGGTATCAATTAAATGCTGAGCCCCAAGATTGGCAATCTCTTTGCCAAGATGATCAAAGGTNAACTCGGTCGCNAAGGTAGCAATCTGTTNGGTGAGCCGATCCAAAAAATATTCCCTTTGATTAAAAATTAAATCGGAACGTGTTCAGCNCGAAAAGATGACAGCGGCATGGGTGGACTTTCAGAGCTGCCGTCAATCCACATGTCAAAGACAACCTCCTTATCTGGGGTCACCTCAATCAATCGGGCGCGGCACATATCCGCACGATTATCATTGGTAGGCGCACCATCTATGGTGCAGACACCACCAAAATTCATAAAGGTGTTGCCAGTCTTTGGAAGTCGATAAGCACCGCCCTGATAACAGCCATAAAGGCCCTCGCCCGGGCCTTCTCCGTCGCCGAATGACCAAACTTGTTCGACGGTCATCGCCTCTTCATCGACGGCAAACTCAACCACACGGCTATAATTTTTTTCAGCCGGCAGTTTCTCTGTAAAAGGCAGTGCGCGATGAATGCCATTATCAAAACACAAGATCGTACCCGTCGGCGTTACAGAACAATCATGCTGGTGATATTGCCATTCGACATTCCCGATCGGCTTAAGAAGCTTATCTGACCATGGCGCTCGCCAATTCCCAGGATCACCCAAAATCCATTTTATGGCACCCGAACTCCTATAAAATTTCAGAATACAATCCTGAGTACGCAGCGACAGAATTATTGTATCATCTCGTTGGTCATAAAAGACCGCATTGGTATGGCACCAGTCATTACTGTCCGGATATCCCAACTTTTGCCAATAACCCGAGCAACTTCCATAACAAAGTCGGTAAGGGTCCAGCATATCAAGGAGATGCCATGTATTGACAGTTTTACCTTCTGGCGTGACTTCAAGCACAACATCGCCAACGACCCTTGCCGGGCCACATGGTGCGTTCTTTTCGGTATCGTTTTGTGGCCAATCTGGAAATTCACGAACTTCTGCGCTCAATAACAAAAGATTTCCATTTGGAAAATAATTTACTCGGTGATGGGTCAAAGGCACATCAATTGCCAGGGAATTTACTGGTGGCGTTTTATTTTTCCATTTCCCGGCAACATGCCATTGGCGCACGATCTCACCTGACCGAAGTACTTCCTTGATAAGACCAGCGCCCGTTAAGGAAAACATCAGGTTTCCATTAGGAAGGGCGCAACTATCCTGTGCTGCAGTATCGAATTTTAAATTCAACGGAAACCGCCCCTGCTCGTCGACACCAAGAATCCAGCCAACCTTGTTGCGCCCGATATCTGGCCCACCAGGTCGAACATTAAAGACCATCATACCTGGTTCCCGCCGTTCGGAGATACATATTCTAATACTATGAGGCGGGAGACCCTCGTTATTCATTCTAATCTGCCCCTCTTTACAGCGTTCCGTTAATGCGCCTCATCCCAATTTAAGCCAGACCCCGTGTCACAGATCAACGGGACGGATAGGTTAGCAGCCGACTCCATAGTTTTCTTCACTACTTTCTCGGTCAATTCCAACTCGCTCTCGGGAACCTCAAAGATTAATTCATCGTGGACCTGGAGCAACATCTGCGCCTTGAGCTTTGCAGACTTAAGCGCGTCCGGCATCATAATCATCGCACGCTTAATAATATCAGCCGCCGAACCCTGCAGCGGTGCATTAATCGCAGCGCGTTCCATAAAGTTCCGCCGAGCGGGATTTCTATCCTTGATGCCCGGGACATGAACCCGACGACCGTAGATAGTTTCTACATAGCCGTTTTCTCGGGCAAACTCCTTGGCTTCTTCCATATACCCCTTTACTCCGGGATAGCGTTTAAAATAAGCATCGATATAGGATTTCGCGTCACTCTGAGCGATACCGAGTTGGCGTGCTAACCCAAAGGGACTAATCCCATAAATAATACCAAAGTTAATCGCCTTGGCACGGCTTCGGGTTGGGCTATCAAGCTCATCAAGTGGGATACCAAACACATCGCTCGCGGTCATCGCATGGATATCAGCACCATCCTTAAATGCGTTCTTGAGCACATCGATTTGAGCTACATGCGCTAAAAGCCGCAGTTCTATCTGTGAATAATCTGCGGATAGAAGGATATTTCCCTTATCCGCAATAAAAGCTGTTCTAATCTTGCGGCCTTCTTCTGTTCGGATGGGTATATTTTGCAGGTTTGGATCATTTGATGATAGCCGCCCTGTGGAAGCGACAGCCTGAGCAAATGAGGTGTGAACGCGACCCGTTTTAGTATCAATTTGTCCCATTAATGCATCAGTATAGGTGCTTTTAAGCTTGCTAAGCTGCCGCCACTCTATAACTTTTACTGGTAGATCGTGCCCTTGTAGCGCCAGGCCATCAAGAATATCAGCCCCGGTCCCATAGGCACCGGTTTTTCCCTTTTTACCGCCCGGTAGGCCCATTTCATCAAACATTACTTCGCCAAGCTGCTTAGGCGATCCAATATTGAATTCGCGTCCGGCGAGCGCGTGGATCTCATCACCCAACCTACCAATTCGCTTCTCAAAATCATTAGACAACGATTTAAGGACACCAACATCGACCTTAATTCCAGCACTTTCCATCACTTCTAATACGTTGATTAAAGGCCTTTCAATTCTTTCGTAGACCGTTACCATCCGCTCAAAAACTAATCGTGGCTTGAGAAGCTTATGCAGGCCGAGTGTTACATCGGCGTCTTCCGCCGCATAATCGAGAGCCGCCTCAACTGAGACCTCAGAAAAGCTTATCTTGTTTTTTCCAGTGCCAGTCACTTCGCTATATTTAATATTAGTACGGTCAAGATGAAGCCGCGTAAGATCATCAAGATTGTGTTTGTGCGACCCTCCATCTAGTACATAAGACAGCAACATAGTGTCATCGACTGGCGTCATATTAATGCCATGGCGCGCCAAGACTTCACTATCATATTTAGCGTTATGCGCTATTTTAAGCGTTCCGCTATCTTCGAGCATCGGCTTGAGCAACCCAATAGCTTTCTCGAGTGTGATCTGCTTTGGCGCCCCATCTGCCCCGGGGGAGCCAGTTTCACCATCCAGGTCAAATGAACCTTGGTGCTTTGGCGCCACGTGGCCAAGGGGAATATAACAGGCGCGCGCGCCAGCAATAGGCTGATTGACGGCTAACGAAACACCAACAAGCTCAGCGTTCAAAGAATCTAACGAGTTAGTTTCGGTGTCGACGGCAATTACACCCTGCTCAGTCGCGGCCGCTACCCATTCATCCAGTTCCGCCTCGTCCTGCACCAAGACATACCCTGCCTCTTCCCGGCCATTATCAGCAGCGAGTATTGGGGTTTCTGCCTGCACATTGTAGCCAGCCTTTGTGAAATCCGCCTTGACCTTAGCAAGCGTAGACTTAAAACCTTGTTCTTCCAGAAAGGTGATTAACTTTTCAGGCTCGGGGGCTTTAACAACGAATTTCTCAAAGGGTTCTTTTACCGGTGCATCGAGCGCTAACGTTACTAGGCGGCGGGAGATACGAGCCTGATCCGCAAATTCAATAAGGTTTTCTCGACGCTTGTTCTGTTTAATTTCCGGTGCCCGCTTTAACAACGTATCAAGATCGCCATATTCTTCAATAAGCTGCGCCGCAGTTTTAACTCCAATTCCGGGTACACCCGGCACATTATCTGCTGAGTCTCCAGCTAATGATTGTACATCTATTACCTTATCCGGGTTTACCCCAAATTTTTTGCGAACCTCCGCATAGCTGATAGAGGTCCCCTTCATGGGATCTTGCATTGATATGTTGTCATCGATCAGCTGCATCAGATCCTTATCCGATGACACAATTGTAACGCGATGACCGGCTGCAGCGGCCTGCTTCGCATAGGTCGCAATCAAATCATCAGCCTCATAGCCTTCCATCTCGGACTGCGGCAGTCCGAACGCTTCAACCGATTCCCGGATCAACGCAAATTGTGGAATCAAGTCATCCGGTGGGGGAGGCCGATGTGCTTTATAATCCGGATAAATATCGGAACGGAATGTCTTACGCGCTGTATCAAAAATTACCGCTAGGTAATCAGCGTCCGACTCCTCTACCAGCTTAGTAAGCATCGAAGTAAAGCCATAAACCGCATTCACGGGTATGCCGTCAGGCCGAGTCATTGGGGGTAGCGCGTGATAGGCTCTAAAGATATAGCCGGAGCCATCTATCAAAAATAGATGCTTACCGCCTTCGCCATCTGACGCAGTTGTTTCAGCCATTCTATCATTCCCTGTTTTGCTTATAAAACATGCCGTAAGGAGATTGAAGTGTCGAGGGAAAGACTAAAATCACCAGTGCAGGATTAGTGAATATCTAAAGCCTTAAAGCCGGCCTTCAGAACATACATCCGGCCACAGTATCCGCACTCAATCTTACCCTCGACTAGGGTCAAATAAACTCGGGGATGGCCGAGGGCACCGCCGCCGCCGTCGCAGACAACATTTAATGTCTCAACTTCAATTGTTTCAGGCGGTTCAGGGACTATTCTTCCCATATCTTTATCCTAGTTAGGTGAATTCATTTCATTGACCATAAAGGTTAAGCAATGATACCCAATGTGTCTTAATGTGGAAAGAATGATGCATATCATTTTACCTACTTCATCACAGGACAATCCTCCTTATGGACACTGCCCCGCCGCCTATGAACAATGAATTTCCGGCATTTGCCGTTGAAATAGAAAATCTAACCAAAATTTACACTCGGCGCACTGGACCCACAATAAAAGCGCTGGATAACATAGAACTCAAAGTTCGACGCGGGTCGGTATTTGGGCTTCTTGGACCAAATGGAGCCGGCAAATCAACGCTAATTAATATTCTTGCCGGATTAGCAATTAAAACCTCCGGGACGGCAAGAATATGGGGTTTTGATATTAAAACTCAAATGCGGCGTGCGCGATCTTCGATTGGGGTTGTGCCACAAGAAGTCAATCTCGATGCCTTTTTTTGTCCACGCGAAGTTCTCGAGCTTCAGGCCGGCCTTTATGGTGTCCCCAAAAAAGAACGCCGGACGATGGAAATCCTCGAAGCCGTCGGGCTTGCTGACAAAGCGGATGCCTATGCGCGGTCTCTATCTGGTGGCATGAAAAGACGCCTCTTGATTGCCAAGGCATTGGTGCATACGCCACCGGTGGTTGTCCTTGACGAGCCAACAGCCGGTGTTGATGTCGAGCTACGCCGGCAGCTTTGGGCTTATATGCGAGAATTGAATAAGGGCGGTACAACAATTTTAGTTACAACCCATTATCTAGAAGAAGCGGAGGAAATGTGCGACACAATTGCCATAATTGATCACGGGAAACTAATAGCCTGCGACGCGACACCGGCGCTGATTAACCGCCTTGATCAGCGTACTCTAACGATCACAACAAATGAGCACTTAAAAAAGGTGCCCGATGTATTAATTCCGCTTTCGGCGATACTCACCGCACCTAATAAGCTGATATTTAGGTACTCGCCTAGTAGCATTCAGGTGGGAGAAATCCTTGCGGGCATTCAAAATGCTAACTTAACCGTTGCCGATCTGACAACCATCGATGCCGATCTCGAGGATGTTTTTTTAAGGCTGACGGGAATTGCTGAAAAAGAAAATCACAAAACTGCTATCGACCCACCCACAGGAGCAATCTCGACTGCGCGCAGTACACCGCAACTTTGAAAAGCAACTTTTTCGCTTGTGAACCCTGAAAATACTGGAGAATTCTAGGTGTTTAGCTTAGGCTTCAGCCGACGCACCCGTAGCTCAGCTGGATAGAGCGCTGCCCTCCGAAGGCAGAGGTCACAGGTTCGAATCCTGTCGGGT
>NHFY01000040.1 GCA_002170165.1 Flavobacteriales bacterium TMED123 | reverse complement strand
AGAAATGGCAACATTATTAACCAAAGTATCAATGCGGCCAAAAGCTTTAACTGTTTCTGCAACAAGATTCTTAACGGACTCTTCATCAGCAACGTTAGCTTTAATAAAAATTGCTGAACCTTCTTTTTCCGCATTTAAATTATCGGCCACCCCCTGCCCGCGGTCGTCCAAATCGACAACAGCAACCCTGGCACCCTCTTTGACAAAAAGTTTGGCGGTTTCTTCGCCAATATTTCGGCCCGCACCAGTTACTATCACGACCTTATTATGATGTCTCATTGCACTCCCTCTCGTTTACAGTTTCAGTTTTCTTTGATGCGCGAATTGAATAGATGGCCCTGGTCAAAGTCAATGGAAGGAGTAAAAGCGATAAGACTCAAATTGTGATTGCAGGTTTCTGTTGCCACTAGCATGACGGGGAACGGTGGTGTAAAAATAATCCTGAAAACATAAAACACACGGATTCTGCGCATTGTCTGTGCCAACAGTGTAAAGGTTCCCTTCGATGACACATGGAGAAAAAAATGGACGACTCTCGCAGCGCACCTATAGCAAATGATCAAGCGAGTTATCGCGGGTTACGAGATTGGATAGAAAAGGTTGACGGTTTTGGCGAACTTTTGCGGGTAGATAATGCGAGCTGGGATGCTGAAATGGGCAGTATCACCCAAATGATGACGGAAAAAAGCAGGGGTAATGCACCGGCATTACTATTCGACAACATTCCAGACTATGAGCAAGGGTATCGAACTCTCTATGGCTCTCTTTCTTCAATCCGACGGGTGGCCTTGACGCTAGGCTTGCCGCTGGAATACGACCGCAAGGTGAATATCGTCCAGCAATATTACGATCGCATGCAGGACCTGCAGCTAATTCCTCCAAAAATGGTCGAAACTGGCCCCGTAATGGAAAACATTATGGAAGGAGATGATATAGACGTCTTGAAATTCCCTGTCCCAAGACACCATGAAAAAGATAAAGCTCGTTATATTGGTACGGCTAACTGCGTCATTTCAAAAGACCCTGATAATGGATCTTTTAACGTCGGCACCTATCGTAACCAAGTCTATGACGCAAAAACCATTGGTTGCCAAATCACGGAGGGCAAGCATGGACGTATCCATCGAGACAAATATTTTGAGCGCGGAGAAGAATGCAAATTCGTCATTCTCGTCGGTGAAGACCCACTGCTTTACATGCTATCAGCAAGCCCTCTACCGGATGGTATTTGCGAACTTGATTTTGCCGGAGGCCTACGCGGCGAGGCTATTGAGTGCATCAAAGGCCCGTATACAGGATTTCCCATTCCAGCTGACGCTGAAATTGCTATCGAGGGCGTCGCGCGACCAGGCAAAGTCAAACAGGAGGGCCCATTTGGTGAATGGATGGGATATTACTCTGATGATTCAGTACCTCGCGCTTATGTCGAAATTAAAACCATCCTGCATCGAAATAATCCAATTATCTGTTGCGCACCTCAACACAAACCCGTCGATGAAACCGGTTTGTTAAAGGGCATAGCTGGCGCCGCAGAAATTTGGAGATCCCTGGAGGCGTGCGGCCTGCCAGATATTAAAGGTGTTTGGAACCATGAAGGTGGGCCAGCCACGAGATTTACCGCTATCCAAATCAAGCAGCGTTACCCAGGGCATGCGCGCAACGTCTTGCATGTTGCTTCAAATTGTCAAGGTGGGGCTTACGCTGGCAAGTGGACCGTTGTTGTTGATGATGACATTGATGCTGGTGATCTTGATCAGGTACTCTGGGCAATGAGTACAAGATTTGATCCAATTGTGGATGTTGATACTATCCAAAAGGCATGGGCGTCGGGTCGTGACCCACTTGTCCAACCCGGTAATTTCAATAGCCGTATTCTGATTGATGCCTGCATACCCTACGACCAGTATCTGAAAAAAACATTTCCTGAGGTTGTAGATGTTAGCGATAAACTTCGACAAGAAATGAAAGAAAAATTTAGCCACCTGCCTTTTCCTAAGGATTGACGCAGGAGACCGATACAACCGGATTGCGGGAATAGTCTCGCAGTCGTCCCTTATGTAATATTGAGAGTGGAAGGATATGGATGTGCACGACCTAGGTTTTGAACATATCAGTATGACCCCGGAACAAGAGCAAGATTTGGCTGAAACCATCTGGAAACAAGATAACGTCGAACTAACAACTGTTGGAGTGGATGTAGGGTCTTCGACTTCACATTTAATGTTCTCAAAGGTTCACCTCCAGCGACTTGCTGAAGGCCTATCCAGCCGGTTTGTCGTTGTAAATCGTCAGGTTTTATGGCGTTCACCAATATTACTAACGCCCTATAGAACGGATTACACAATAGATGCAGATGTACTCAAAGAATTTTTTGGGAATGCTTATAAAGAAGCAGATCTTACCCCAGAGGATATCGACACTGGAGCAGTAATCCTGACAGGCGAAGCTCTGAAAAGAAATAATTCTCGAGCTATCGCAGATCTCTTTGCCGAAGAGTCCGGTAAATTTGTATGCGCTTCAGCGGGCCATAATCTCGAAGCCCTTATGGCCGCTAACGGATCTGGTGCGGTGGCGCTTTCCCGTCAAGAACATCAAACCATTCTCAATATTGACGTTGGTGGAGGTACAATAAAACTTGGCCTTTGCCACGGTGGAAGGTTGCTATCAACCTCTGCCTTTGCAGTTGGCGGTCGCCTAATTGCCTTTGACGAGAACGGGAAAATGACCCGAATTGAAGGACCTGCAGAGGAAGTAGCCAAAGATGTTGGCGTGAAGCTGGCCCTTGGGGATGTGCTATCCAAGGAAGATAGAAAAAAGATTGTTAGCCGTATGGTAGATGTCATCGTTTCATATGCTACGCGCGAGCCAAATGATGATCTTTGCAAAGCCCTACTGCTTACCGAAAACTTACCCGCGACGCCGAAAATCGACGGGATAACATTTTCGGGCGGTGTTTCTGAGTATATTTATCGGCGAGAGGAAGAAGATCGCGGCGATCTTGGCCGATCTATCGCACATGATTTGCGTCATGCTCTTGCGGAAAAGCGGATTCCGGAAAAGGTTTATGACCCAGGCCACGGTATTCGTGCGACAGTCGTCGGCGCTTCACAATTCACCGTTCAAGTAAGTGGTAATACAATCTTTTTATCGGATAAAGAAAAATTACCCATTCGAAACGTCCCAGTGGCAAGCCTAAACATCAACTTAAGTGACGACTTCACTTCTGAAGAGGTAACTGCCAGTATCAATGAGGCTCTGAAACGCCTCGACATGACTGAGGGAGAAAACCAAGTGGCCATCGCCCTGTGTTGGGGTGGCGACCCCCTTCATGCACGCCTTTTTGCCTTAGCTGAAGGTATTTGCAGGGGGCTTCCAAAAACGGTCAATGATCCAGATCTACCAGTAGTTGTAATGATGGATGGTGACGCGGGACGTACGCTAGGGAATATCCTTGTCAAAGAATTAAATGTCGGGGGCGAAGTCATCTCAGTTGATAACGTCCAGCTGCGCGATTTTGACTTTGTCGATATTGGCGAGTTTATGCCGGACACCCAAGTTGTACCGCTTATCATTAAGTCATTGCTTTTCACCTCTCCCGGACAGGAGTGAGTTCTCTTCATGACAGCTCTATCAGTCCTTTTTATAGGATTTTTGCTAGGCTTACGTCACGCTCTAGACGCCGACCATATAGCCGCTGTAGCGGCTTTAGCGACGCGCTCGCGTTCAATCCAAGAGACTATCAAAACTGGAATAGCTTGGGGAATTGGTCATACAGTTACGTTATTTGGTGTTTGTGTCGTTATCATCTTCTCAGGGATTGCTTTTCCTGAAAAAATTGCTGGTGCTTTAGAATTTATCGTGGGGCTTATACTGGTTGGTCTAGGCGTTGATGTTATCCTGCGAATTTTTCGTGAACGGATCCACGTCCACACGCACTCACATCGCGATAAGGGTAGTCACATACATTTTCATAGCCATGAGGATGAAGTAGTCCACGAATCATCGGCCCATGATCATGAGCATCCTTCAACTTTGCCGTCTCGGGCCTTGGCAATTGGCCTAATGCATGGCTTGGCCGGCTCTGCCGCCCTACTTCTTCTAACGGTGAACCAGCAAGTTTCACCTTCCTTAGCAATTGTATACTTATTACTTTTTAGTTTTGGCTCTATAATAGGTATGGGCTTTTTGTCTGCAGCGATAGCATGGCCAATTCAGTCTAGTGCTCGCAGGGGGACAAACTTATTCAAACGGTTTAATATTTTAATTGGGATTGGTACCGCCGCCATCGGCTCTGTGGTTATGTTCCAGTCATACCCGAATGTCGTAGCGGTTTTGACAACCCTCTAGGAGATACGTAGTGCCAAATTTTCGGATCCTCAACCTCGCCGATGCCCCCGTTACTGCCATGAAGGGTGACCGCGGTACGCAATTAAGATTGATCAACTCAGACATCGGCGCTGAAAAAGTCGACGTCCACCTCAACCGTCTCAATGCTAAGGAACCCGGGGGCCGATACCACCACCATACAAGTTCAGATAACGTCTACATAGTTAAGAGGGGTCAAGGCCAATTAGTCGTTGAAGGAACAACTTATACGATTAAAGAAGATGACGTCATCTATATCCCTGCAGGCCAAAAACATTCCCTAACAAACGCGAGCGAAGAAATGTTCGAAATATTTGAAGTTTATACGCCTGCCGGGGATCAATTTGACTTCGTCATCGATGATTAAGTTCCACTCGGCGGCTGGATATTGTTAGGCCAGTCATCAACTTCATGAAAATCCTCCCCAGCTGGGGCGTAGATTTCAACTATCTTACAGGAAATATCTGACCGCGCGTTGGTTGCCGTATGCACTACACCTGGCGGAATAAAACCGATTTCACCAACCTCAAGTAAATGGCGCTGCCCGCCTTCAATACAGACCTCTAATTGGCCGTCCATCACAATATAAACATTCTCTGCTTGCGCGTGATAATGTATCTCGCCGCGACTTGCGCCTGGTTTTATAACATTAACATGTACATCAACATTATTTGACCCAACGCCTGGGTCCACACACCCAAATACAGTACCGCGCCCCATTGGTAGAGATCTTGTCGGCGCATTCTTTATTTTAACTTTATGAAATTTAAGCTGTTCAGCCATTTCACCTCCCCATATTATTTTTATACATCCTCTGCCAACACCCCACCACTATTGGGGGCTCTGCCGTTGACAGATGCCATACCATCGCTCAATTTGATCATAATTAAAAAACAAAACATTGGAAAATATTATGGGATTTGAANTAGTCGAAGTCCCCGATTTNCCGNCACCTGGTCAATTTTCCCACGTCGTTAAAAAAGGGAAAATGGTCTTCATATCTGGTCAGACTGCAGAACCCGAAGCCGAGACGGGTAACCTAGAACCTATGGATCAAGCCGAGCGGGTCTTTGGCTATTTGAGGAAAGCCGTTAAAGCAGCGGGCGGTGATATGTCTGACATCGTAAAGATTAATATCTTCCTCACCGATTTATCACAATTTCCAGCAATCCTCGAGTGGCGCCCAAAGTTTTTCAAAGAACCATATCCAGCGGCGACCTGCCTGGTTGTAAATTCTATGGTTCGCCGTGAATTGATCATGGAGATCGAAGCGATCGCAATACTGGACTGAATTTAAAAAAAATGCCCACCATCTCTCGAAAATTTTATGGGTTCCAAAAGACGATACAGAAAAAATAATGTGCCTAAAATAGGATTACAAAAAAGTTAAGCGGAGAAAAACCCTATGTCTAATAATGAAGGTGTTCTCTTCATCCCCTATTCCGATACCGTCGATTTACTCAGTGCTAAAGAAGCTTTGAAAATCGCAGAAGATGTATACCGGATGCAAGGTGAAGGATCGGTAATGGCCTCAACGCCGCCCAGTTTTAAGCTGGATGTCGGCGAACCTTTCTTCAACCATTGGCACGTCAAATGCGCATTATTAAAGGAAACACCAATCACCGGTGTGAGGCTATACAATTACTTTGATGACGGTAACCGTAATACAGTCGGGCAATTAGAATGCGGACGCTACATTATCCTCGCAGACCCAAATTCTGGCACCAATAAGGCCATCGTTGAGGAGCATTGGACCTATGCTATCCGTAGTGCCGCAGCGACTACTTTGCCGCTCAAATGGCTTGGACCTAAGAATCCGAAAGTAGTTGGAATTGTAGGGGTTGGTACAATGGCTACAAACGCTCTGCGCTGTCTCGACGAACTTTATGATGGTATAGAAGAAATTCGTTGCACTTCGCGCAACCCACAAACCCGCGAAGCATTCGCCGACAAGTGGTCCGCAAAACTTGGCATTAAAGTNATCGCTAAAGACAACGTAGAAGAAGTTGTNCGCGANGCAGACATCGGTATCGGTGGCACCACCAGCGATGAAATCATGTGTCGTGAGCCNTGGCTAAAACCAGGAGCAACATACGTATCCTTTACAAGGCGTGAATTTGATCCAGCTGGTTGGTCCCTGGTAGACAANGTTGTGGTCGACAGTTGGGAGATGAATATGNTGATGAAACATTTTCGAGCTTCCGCCGAAGCCGGCATTTTCACCCACGATATGTTACATGGTGAAATTCATGAGCTCGTTCGCGGCCAAGTANCGGGACGCCAAAGCGAATCNGAACGNAACCTTATTCATACAACCGGGCTTGTGGCCCACGACATAGCGATGTGCAACTACGTATATGAAAAAGCCATAAAGNAAGGCGTGGGCATTCGTCTGCCCTTCACNGGCATTGGCAACCCAGGGCCGANTGATTAGAACGGAGAGAAACCTTAAATGTCAAAGAATATACCCTTGACCCTGGCTTGCGGCGACTATGCCATTACGCGACCATTAATTGACGGTGTCGTAAAACCAGACGGCATAGATTTNACTGTNCTTACCGACATGGACTCAACGACAAGGCATTGGCGTTTCTACAATAACGAAGACTTCGATATGGCNGAAGCATCNTGCTCTACCTACCTGGTTGCAAAGGATCAAGNCAAACCCTTTGATGCCATTCCTGTCTTCCTCCATNGGAGGTTTCGTCATGGGTTTATATTCATNAATACTCAAGCGGGAATCNAAGAACCCAAGGACCTGATCGGCAAAAGGGTAGGCATCAAGCATTGGCAGGTTACGGCTATATTATGGATGAAAGGTATCCTTGAACACGAGTATGGNGTTCCGCACCGCTCCATCGACTGGTACCAAGAATTAGATCAAGACATTCCCGTCGAATTACCCAGNGANATCAAACTNCAAACTCTGCCAAATAATAAATCTGTCGAAAAAATGTTNATCGAAGGTGAGCTTGATGCCTGTATCCATTCGGAGATTATCAAACCNTTTTTAATTGGTGACCCCCGTGTCGCCCGACTGTTTCCCGACTGCAAAAACGAAGAGATTAATTTCTANAACAAGACTGGNATGTTCCCCATTATGCATATCACCGGTATAAAAAGGNAAATTATCGAACAATACCCATGGATACCAATCAATATGTTTCATGCNTTTAACAAGGCTAAAGCTATTGCCATGCGAGAGATGGTTAACCCCCGAATTGTTCCNCTCGCTTGGTACCGTGAATCNTGGGAAGAGCAGGAAGAANTGCTTGGCAAAGACCCCTGGGAATACGGCCTTAGTAAACAAAATTGCAAGACNTTAGAGAATATGGCCAATTACAGTTATGAGCAGGGCCTGATCAAAAATAAGTTAAAAGTCGAAGACTTGTTTATTGATGTCTCGCAAGGCCGAAANCGCGGNGAAACGCTCCAANTATAGNACCTCAAACGGTGCGCCTTTCANAGCCGCAAATTGATGCAAACGTCTTCTTACTTGACGTTAGTCCACCACGGTGCGACATAGCGCGGCGCATTCAGNAATNAAGAAGACATTATGACGACGCTGCCAGCNCCCGTCGCCCGCCGNCGTACCTTTGCGATAATCTCGCATCCCGACGCGGGAAAAACGACACTCACTGAAAAACTATTGTTATTNGGNGGGGCNATCCAACTCGCCGGTGCCGTAAANTCTCGTGGNNANCAACGCCGGGCACATTCCGACTGGATGAAGGTAGAGCGCGAGCGTGGAATTTCNGTNACNGCATCGGTCATGACNTTCGAATACGCNNGTAAAACNTTTAACCTTTTAGANACNCCTGGTCATGAAGACTTTTCTGAAGACACCTANCGGGTCTTAACAGCAGTAGACTCGGCNGTNATGGTTATTGATGCGGCTCGNGGNATCCAGGCGCAAACTCGTAANCTTTTTGAAGTTTGTCGTTTGCGAGATATGCCAATCACAACCTTTATCAATAAAATGGATCGCGAAGCACAGGATCCNTTTGATCTTTTAGATGAGATAGAACAAACATTGCAAATCGACGTAACTCCNGCNGCNTGGCCNATCGGAATGGGGTCTCGGTTTNTAGGGTGCTACGACCTNCTAAACGACCGNCTTNTATTGATGGATAAAGCNGGACGGGGCAAAAAACCNCANCAAACTGAAACCTGNAACGGNCTCNATGACCCGAAGTTGGATCAANTTTTGCCCNCAGATGNNGTNGNAGAGCTNCGTGACCAAATAGAGATGGTCNGAGGTCTNTGTCCNNATTTCAACNTAGATGCCTANCTGGAAGGNAACATGACACCAGTCTTTTTTGGTAGTGCAATAAACTCTTTCGGCGTAGATGAGTTGCTTAATGGCCTTGTCGGATACGCCCCACCACCACGCCCACAGCCATCTATCGAGCGTGAGATTGTCCCTGAAGAGAAGAAAGTATCAGGTTTTGTCTTTAAAATTCAGGCGAATATGGACCCAAAACATCGCGACCGTATCGCTTTTTTGCGTCTCTGCTCGGGTCATTTCAAACGTGGTATGAAGTTACGTCATGTCCGAACCGATAAACAGCTAGCTTTAAACAACGCTGTACTTTTCTTAGCGCGGGATAGGGAATTGGCAGAAGAAGCGTGGGCTGGTGATATTATTGGTATTCCAAACCACGGCAACCTCCATATCGGAGATGCCCTAACAGAGGGCGAAACACTACGTTTCAAAGGCATACCCAGCTTTGCGCCAGAACATTTGCAAGCAGCAAGACCCACTGATCCCATGAGGGCCAAACATTTGGGCAGAGCGCTACAACAATTAGCCGAAGAAGGAGCGGCTGCGGTTTTCAAACCGCGCGTAGGCTCTGACTGGATTGTCGGCGTTGTTGGCGTACTTCAATTTGAAGTATTGGCGGATAGGATAAGGACGGAATATAACATTCCAGTGCGGTTTGAGCCAACGAGCTTGATTACAGCTCGCTGGGTCGAAACCAATAATGAAACCCTTATGAAAAAATTTATTAGGGCCAACGAAGCAGCTTTAGCTGACGACCATAGAGGTGACCCGGTCTTTCTGGCTCGTAACACTTGGCATCTCGACCGCGCTGGCGAGGAATGGCCAGATATTAACTTCTTAGCGACGAAAGAACAGGTGGCATAACGCCATGACCACTCAAATAGACCACTTACGTAATATCGCAATCGTAGCACACGTTGATCATGGTAAAACCACTATGGTTGACTGTATGTTGCGGCAAACCGGCGTCTATCGCGAAAATGAGCAAGTCCAGGAGCAAGCATTAGATACCGGTGACTTAGAGCGCGAAAGAGGCATCACTATTCTTGCCAAGTGCACTTCTGTTGAATGGCAAGGAAAGCGTATTAATATCGTTGACACCCCAGGCCATGCTGACTTTGGAGGCGAAGTTGAGCGGGTACTATCCATGGTGGATGGGTGTCTGCTGCTTGTCGATGCAGCAGAGGGCCCCATGCCCCAGACGAAATTTGTGTTATCGAAGGTCTTGTCGCAGGGACTTAAGCCTATCGTGATTATTAACAAGGTGGATCGCGCAGATGCCCGTCCAAATGAGGTGCTCGACGAAATCTTCGACCTTTTCGCGGCTCTTGATGCCAATGAAGATCAGCTAGATTTTCCCGTACTTTATGGTTCTTCTAAACAGGGTTGGCTTGCTGAGGAGCCAGAAGGGCCGCAAGATTCACTCAACCCACTATTCAAACTAGTCCTTGACCACG
>NHFY01000039.1 GCA_002170165.1 Flavobacteriales bacterium TMED123 | reverse complement strand
CCGGCCGCCTGTGACCCACCTGGTGCGGCGCCATATCGAAGACGACCCTGGTCCCATTCAACACCTACAGTGCGGATAACCGCATCAAGTATCCAGCGCTGTTCTTGCCAGCGCCTCATCCGCCCACCTGCATTTGTTGACATTTCTTACTCCCCAATTTCTAGTTTTATTAAAAAGTCCACGTCCAGATCACGTTGCATAAATATTTCCATGCATACCCTCTAATGGCATCGCATAATGGGCCGAATGTTCCTGATTGTACCCGATACTAAAGATTTCAAGAACGTTAACTATTAGCCAACTTTACAGATGCCGCCCCTTCGAACGGCGATTTTTATTTCCCCAATCATGGAGATCTCCGATATCCCTGTAACCAATCACGTTCAGCTCTCTTTCTGGAGCGATACGTAGTTTCCAATCAGTGTTTGCCTGCAGCAGAAACCGATGGCCGAATTTTGCCATCTGGCACTTGCTTGATCCCATCCGGCAAGTGCCATTCCGAAAAAAGATTATTCTGATAATTATGTGGTTTCCAGTTCTCGGTCAGATAATCTGAATCAGTAAAATATTCGATAGCACCGCCACATGGAGCCTTAAAATACCAGAAATAGGCTGACGAAATTGGATGTCTTCCAGGGCCCACCTCTGTTTCCCAACCTTTTTTATCAAAGGCGACCCCGCCACCGAATACCTCGTGAATGTCGCGCACCTCAAAGGCTGTATGGTGATATTTCGTGTTTCCAGCCTCACTCCAAATCATGAAAAGGTTGTGATGTTGGCTCTCAGCAGCGCAACGTAAAAATAGCGCGGCATTGCCGTAGCGATCTGATAGCCAGAAACCCAACCGGTCCTTATAAAATTTTTCCGCCGCCCTGAGATCTGGCAGGATAAAACCAATATGTCCCATACGAATTGGACGCGCGTCTTTATAGAACATGCTAATTTCATCGACCCGTTCCTGTTTATCGAACGAATTGATCTTGCTCCGGCGTCCATCTATTTTTGTACGTGGTTTCCAAACTTTAAATCCGACGCCAAGGCCATTCGGGTCAATACAATGTAAAGTACCATCTTTGTCTGTGGTAACCTCTCTATCTTTCAACAACTCTCTCTTTATTTCTGCGAGGTGTTTCTTTGAAGAAACACCCCAGATCATTTCTCGAAAATGCAAATCAGGAGCGGCGGCTGGCGGTAAATTTTCCGCGCCGGGTAATTTCAACTCAACCCGACTACCTATTTTAGTTTCAAAAATAGAGTGCGCAGACGTCGCTTTAATCTTGCGTAGCCCCCAGTCTTTATAGAAACGCTGTGCCTCTTTCATGTCTGGCGCTGAAAAGAGAGTCTTATACAAACCGGTAAAAGCCATCTTACCTCCTGTAGCAGTAATAGAACGTTTGGGTTTCTTTATGTTGTTAAGTTCCCATCACCATACCCGGTCCGGGCAATAAAACGCCTAAGGCCAATATCAGTGTCCCAAACTCGTTGATGAGCCTCCATCAGATACGGAAGAGCGACCTCACGGTGTTTAACGACCTCCTCATATTCCGGGATAAAGCTTTTCATAAGATCGGCAACTTCCGCGCGCAAAGCCTCTTCATCAATAGTCTGAACGACCCTATTCTCCATGACTAATTTACCATCAATAATCACCGTATCGATCGAACGCCCAGTCTCGGTGTAAACGAGCTGGCGAGCAGCACTATTATATGGCAAATACGCCGTATCGTTCATATCGATAAGCATCATGTCAGCCTTATAACCCGGCTTCAGCGCCCCGAGTTGATCATCNAGACATGCTGTCCTAGCACTTCCCAATGAGCCATGGCGNAGAGCCTCGTGTGCCAACGGCGTTCCGGGTATCGGNTCGCTTACAGCTCCTAACATGCAATAAGCNTTCATNGCCTGAAACATATTCTGAACATCACTCCCTGAGCAATTATCACAACCNAGACCAACCCGCATTCCNGCGTCGCGCATATCACGCATTGGNGAAATTCCACTCTTGAGTTTCATATTACTNTTATAGCAAAGGACGGCCCCGGCATCAGCTGCCGCCATTTGATCCATNTCCTCACGNGTAATCCANACCGAATGNGCNATATTNAGNCGGTGATTAAGCATCCCNGCTGCGTCAAGATAGTTAATGAATGACCCACCATATTCACCGTACATTTCNCGNGCCATNACGACCTGNCCACGGGTTTCATAAACATGAATATATATTCCAAGGTCATGNCGCTCAGCAAATTCTGCGCAACCAGATAGAAGCTCTAGAGAACAGCGTTGCGGAGCAAATGGACCGACGGCCCAATGNGTGACACCTTTNGNAGGGCGACGTTTAATCTGCGCTTCTANCATATCAAGCTGNTCTTTAGGATTNTTTGCCTGATTACCCATCATCTCTTGGATTTCTGGNGGCAGCAGATCCTTGTGACGCAGCATACCAACGGCGGGGATATCAAATACCATCGGCGAAAACACCACACGTTCGCCAATTTCTTCATATGCGTCNAATACNACATCAATATTCTCTTCCGTCATGGGAATGAGGCCAAGCATATCCTGNACTGTAGTAATNCCACAGCGCATCGATTCTAGTGCCCCAACAAGCGTCCGGATTCGAATTTCTTCTTTCGAGCGGAAAGTCCCCATTGGCAAAGTGTAGAGAAGCCAGAACTCTAGCGGAATATCCTCNAACAACCCTCGACAAAGCGTATCATGCGAATGGTAATGCGCATTGATCAGGCCNGGNACCACTAGGTGATTAGAAGCGTCTANCATTTTCGNATCGGCGGTTTGCTCAGGCGACAATTCANCACCGATAGCAGCAATCTCAGAACCATCTANTAAGATATCCGCAATCTTTGGCTTATGCACATCGCCATCATGATCATAAACCAGNCCCCCCTTAATCAGNAGCTTATCCGCCATAACACGTTCACCCATTTTGTTACTGATAGAGTGACGCTATCATGTGCGCTCCCGTGCTTCAAACTGCCAAAACCTACAAGAGGAAGGTCATGTCTACAGATAAATTAAATGAGCTTACGGCTAGCGAAGTTGTTAAAAATATTTCTACAGGTTCAGTGACCGCGGAAGCTGTGACAAAGGCATGTCTTGATCGCATAAAGGAACGAGAGNNGACAGTAAGAGCATGGGCATATATCGATCCAAACTATGCTCTCGCCCAGGCGCGNATTCTCGACAAAGAACCGGTGAAACGCCCTTTGCACGGNCTTCCAATTGGGGTGAAAGATGTAATCGATACATCCGATATGCCCACCCAAATGCAATCATCTGCATATCAAGGACACCAATCAAAAACTGATGCAGCATGTGTAGCAATACTAAGAGCTGCCGGTGCTATTATTCTTGGCAAGACTGTCACTTGCGAATTTGCAGGTTCTTTCCCCGGNCCAACCACCAATCCTCATAATCCAGCTCATACACCGGGTGGGTCCTCAAGCGGTTCCGGCGCAGCCGTTGCCGATTTCATGGTCTATGGCGCCTTCGGCACACAGACTGGTGGCTCTATTCTCCGTCCCGCTAGTTTCTGCGGAACGGTCGGTTACAAACCAACCTATAATTTAATCAATCGGGCTGGTCTAATGTTCGCTGCAGAAAACCTTGACACGATAGGACTGTTAACTCGAACTGTGGATGATGCCGATCTTTTGATGAGTGTCCTNCTTAATCGCTCGCGATCANTGTGTATTNCCAAAAATGCAAGGCCCAAGATTGGCCTTTGCCGCACTCATCATTGGAANCTCNCTTTGCCCGAAACTATCTTCGCTATCGATGATAGTGTTGCACGATTAAAAGAAGCAGGGGCTGAGATTGTCGAAACGACTTTACCCGACTCTTTTGCCGAGCTGGGTNCCACTCGAAATATTCTCAACAACTTTGAGCGTAGTCGCGTTATGGCCGATCTATGGGNAAATCACCGCGANCAACTTAGCGTTAACATTGCCAAACAGATCGAAAATGGCACTCCGATGGATTATCAAACCTATCAAAAAGCAATTATTCATGCGAATGATTGCCGCTCCCACCTCGATGAANTTTTTGGGGATGTTGATTTTATTCTTGCACCATCAGCGACAGGAGANGCACCTAGNGGACTTAACTATACCGGGGATCCGCAATTCCAGGGTTACTGGACCGTATTACATGTTCCNACTATTTCTTTGCCAACCCACATAGGACCTAATCAACTACCCGTGGGGATCCAACTNGTCGGAAGGCGTTGGCAGGACGANACNNTATTNAGCTGGTCNCGNTGGGTTNTAGNNCATNTNGGTNNNTGGCATTAGTTNNANCAGNNGNTGATTATATAAAGAAAATGATATTAAATTTTAATGTCTTGGTTCCTTCTCAAACAGAAGGTTGCTCCCTCAAGAGGAAGATGGAAAAGCAGCTATCAAATGTTCACCCTCTACCTTGCCGCGTTTAAGAAGACGATTTTCATTAGATGGAAAGTCCCTGCGGGCATGCACCGAACATCGATTGTCCCAAATAACATAATCGCCCAGCCGCCACTCNTGCTCGTAGTCAATCCGCTCGATATAAGGAAAGAGCTGCGACAAAAGCGCGTCGCTCTCGCGCTCATCGCATCCATCTATTGCCGCTGTCATTAAACGGTCTAAATAGAGGGCCTTCCGGCCGGTAACCGGGTGCTGCACCACAGCGGGTTGCCAGCAATGAGGTACATTTTCAAGTCGATCTCGAGTCGGTTTTTCGCGGATCGTATAATCATAGACTTGCAAAACCTTTCGCCCCTCTACCTCACGTTTAAGCTCTTTTGGCAACGCGTTATAAGATTCGTAACAATTACCAAAAAGAGTATTTCCACCTATTGAGGGCAATTCTAACGCATAAAGCCACGTCGCCTTATCAGGCGTCACGGTAAATGAATTATCATGATGGAACCACATTTCGCCGTCACCAAGCGCTCCTATCGGTTCACCCGCCTCATCCAAAATATTTGACACATTTTGAATCTCAATATCATCATCACCGCGGCGATCAGTCGGCATAGAAATTTGAGATGTCTCGCCAAGCCATGCGGCACTATTCTTTAGTCGTTTGTTATCCATTTCCTGATCGCGGAATACCAGCAGCACATTTTCATACCAGGCGGCTAGCAGACGTTCAGCCAATTCGAGCTCAATGGGTTGGCCAAGATCCACTCCACGGACGAGCGCCCCCATTGTCGTGGAACAAGGGATAATTTCAACATTCATTTTTATAGGTTAAGGATATGTCAAACATACTGCAACGCGGTCTTGCGAGGTAGTTTAGTCAATGCCATTCTGCATTGGAAACTAGCTAGAGAAGAATACGAAATGGAAATAAAACAGCACGGTCGTTACGACTATTCGCCAATCATTGACCGTCCTGATTATTCATGGCCGGAAAACAAACGACTTGCTGTTTATATTGGGCTNAATATTGAGCATTTCAGTTTTGGCGAAGGATTGGGACATACCCCGACTAGTCCCGGAACCCAACCTGACGTTCGGAATTTTGCCTGGCGTGATTACGGCCTCCGCGTGGGNATTTGGAGGATATTTGAGTTNCTTGAAGAGTTTGGTCTACCGGCGTGCCACCTAATGAATACATCTATTTATAATTACGCGCCGCAAATTCCGGCCCGTATTCGTGCACGTGCCGATGAATTTATTGGGCATGGGATCACTAACTCAGAACAACAGGGTGACTATCCGGAANGGGAAGAACGCGCTTTAATAAATGCAGCGACAGACGCATTCAAACAATATGAGGGTAATGGGCCCGGCGGTTGGATGGGACCGTGGATTTCAGAAAGTGACTGCACNCCCGACTTGCTGGAGGANGCCGGATACAAATTCATCATGGACTGGTCTTGCGACGATCAGCCAACTTGGATGCGCACCCGTAATGGGCGTTTATTAATGATACCCTATCATATAGAAATCAACGACTCCCCGGCACAACTATCACGTCGTCATACGGCGAACCAGTTTACCGAGATGGTCTGTGGGCATTTTGATGAACAGATGCGGCAAAGCCAGAAACAGCCGTTGGTCTTTTCTCTCGCATTGCACACCTTTGTCGTAGGCCAGCCCTATCGTCTCGCAGGTCTCCGGGACATCCTAACCCATATCGTCAACCACAGGGACGTCGACAGAATTTGGTTTACCAAACCTGGTGAAATATATCATTATATCAATGATTTACCGGATGGCACCGTGCCAGGGGACGGAATTTAATAGGGGTGTTCACACGCCGTGTGAGGCAGCAACTAAAGGGTCCCATTCAATATCGTCATCGCGGACGGCCCCAATCAGCTCCGATATGTCTTTAATACCGCGCTCCTCACACCATTCCTCGAGATCATCGATAATCGTGGTCAGTGCCGTTGGATTACGAAAACCAGCATAACCAATCCCAACACCCGACGCGCCGGCTAGCATGTATTCAATTACGTCCTCGGCCTTGGTTACCCCACCAATACCAATAACCGGAACGGAGCATTCTTGGGCTACTTGGTAGACCATGCGCATCACAATGGGCTTCAAAGCGGGCGAGACCAGACCGCCAAACTTATTACCTAATGCGGGGCGGAAATTGTCAGTCCTTATCTTCAAGCTAAGGAAGGTATTACAGAGTACTAGGGCGTCAGCGCCGGCTTCTTCGGCGGCAACCGCGATTGAAACAATATCACCAGCGTTTGGAGAAAGCTTAGCCCATACCGGCTTATCTGTAGCAGCTCGAATACCCTCCATCACCATCTTTGTATGTTCGGAATGCATTGCGAAATTTCCGCCACTCGGTGCTTTGGTTGGACAGGAAATATTAACTTCTATGACGTCTACGCCATCAACGCTTAAGTCACGGGTCATTGCCGCAAAATCCTCTGCAGTATCAGCAGAAACGCTAACGATTAGTGGCGGCTCCCATTTATTGTATTCCGGCACAATATTTTCTAAAAAATAATCTATGCCTTTACCGGGCAGGCCGATTGACTGAATGATCCCAGCTTCAGTTTCCGCCATGCGCGGTGTAGGGTTTCCTAAACGTGGTTCGCGGCAAATAGTTTTTGCAACCAGACCACCAAGACGGTTGAGGTCAATAACATCACCATAATCCCACGAGAATGCTCCTGAAGCGGGCATAATAGGGTTCTGAAGCGTAACGTCCCCAATTTTAACAGAAAGATCTACCATCCAACGGCCTCCTGAATATTAAAACATGGCCCTTCACGACATACCCGGCGAAGTATCTTCTCGCCATTAACTTCAAAAGTCCTCATACAAATATAACAAGCGCCTAGGCCACAGGCCATATTCTGTTCCATCGCCACTTGACCACAAATTTCGTGGGATTTACCAAGACTTTTCATCAAGGTNAGTAAACGGTTTGATCCACAGGTAAAGAAAGCATCGGCCTTACCCGCCTTAATCAGCCCCTTTAGGATCTGTTCCACATTATCAACATCGCTGCTGCCGTCTGTATCGACGACTTCAATTACTTCGGCGCCCAACCCTTCAAACAAATCACGCGACATAACGACTTCTGGATTGCGCGCACTTAAGATTGCAGTGACATCCACATTATGTTCCGCCGCGAGTTGCGACAAAGGTGCTAGTGTAGCCAAGCCGACGCCACGACCTAACACAATTATACTCTTCCAGCTCTCTTCAAGCCAAAAGCCCACGCCCAATGGCCCGACAATATTAAACTCTTCACCCGGTTCAAGCATCGCCATCCCCTGAGTGCCACGGCCTTCTTTTTTGTACAAGAATTCGAGCCGCTTATTTTCTTTATCAACTCGATAAATACTCATAGGACGCCGCATCCAGACCTCAGCACCATCAGGAGTTGGACACAAAAGGTGGAAGAACTGACCAGCCTTAGCGATCAGCGCCCGATCCGGCACGTCCACCACGATCTTCAGGTACTCTTCATTTACATAGTCGTTTGACACCACAATCGAAATGAATTCACCCGCTGGTTTATTCGGATGGGGGTCTATCTCACCAATCCGGATTGGTTTGGCGGAATAATTCTCTTCCGGCGTTAGATCTGTCATAGGGATTGCCTTTTTAACTCTCTTACTAATTTTTTATAGCATCTATTTGTAACAAAATAAACATATGTTCCATTTTTGGTACGTTTAGTTACAACTATCGCCNCCCAAATAGCATAGTAATATTTATTCTGTGGCTTTCGTAATCAGTTGCGAAGTTTGGTCTATCAGAGCCATGAAAGAGTTTTGAATCGAACAATACAGCGCGATTTTCTCCATAGGGTATGGTTTGCTTTTGATCTTCCTGCCCATCTAGGAATTTCTTAATTAAGATTTTATCCTCATTATAATCCGTCAACGCCCAGTCCTCAGGGGGCAAAGTTGTAAAAACTTCCAAACCGCCGCGCNCAGGACTTAAGTTGCCGATATCTGGCGTTANCCAAAAATTTAGGCTAATGGCTGCATCGTCGGCGTGAATATCTATCGGCTTATCGCCCGCTATTCCTTTAAAAGCCCAGGCCTGAACGAGCGGGTGATTCCCCAAAATCTCAGGGAATTTTTCTCGTGTATCCTCAGCAATTTGNAATACAAGTGGGCAGGCTAATCCGTCCTCAAGATAAGCCGCTAGAAANCCTTCAATATGNGAAAAATCAAACCAGATGCTGCTACAGAGTAAATAGCGACGTAAACGCGCCAAAGCGTCCTCTTNCAGAAAGCCGTCAAACCATGNCAGTCCAGGCGTCTTAGTCTTAAAGGANTCTAGAATCTCACTAACAACCAATTTGGAATTTACAGTTCCTCCAGCAAGCTCTGCGGCATCTGCGATGAAGTTTGGATAATTGTAGCTGCCCCCAAACATCGCAAGCTCNTCTGCGGACATATTTANCGGGGTNTTGTCGNCATCCGGCCAATCAATTTTTTTCATAGCGTATTCGTATGCACGCTTTAACGAGTCGATACGCTCAGTGTCCCGTTTNTTTGCCGCAAGATAAGAGAATTGTTGAATATCGTGACGCAGCTTCATCCGGGTAGTCGATGTCAGAGATTTAGAAATTTCGTCCGCTCGGTTTTCCCCCCGTCTCAANTCCATTGTTCTAGCAAAAAAGTCCAGAGCTCGGTCGCGTCTNCCAAGCGCTAAGCATATTTTTCCCAAAGCAAGGTGCGCTCCATAATGTTCCGGATTAANATTTATAACCTTTTTNTATCCCTCTGCTGCTTCTTCATAGCGTTCCGCCTGTTGTAAAGCTTTTGCTCCACTCCAGAGNGCAGGCTCATAGCTAGGGTCNTNTAAGATTNCCTTCTCGAATTCCTTTATTGCTTCATTTAAACGGTCCGAATTAGCAAGCAGAACACCGAGGTTNTGCAACACTGCCGGATGGTCGGGCTGTTCATTNAGGATCGCCCGATAGGCGGTTTCCGCTTCGCTAATCCTGCCCTCAATATGATGCGTGACGGCTNGTTCGGAACGCTCAATTATATCACTGGGCATAAGAGAAAATCAGTAGGGCTGGCGCGCGATCAATTGGCGCATAAAGTTTGCTGCATCGGNACCTCGCAAGGCGCGTCGCCATAGATCCNTTACTGTCCGCTCATGCAGTTCAAGTGCNTCCNGGGCAGATGTTATCATTGCTATTCCNCCGTGGACNTTAGGTTGCTCTCCCAACCGGAAGGGGCTCAACGCTAGCACCTTGCGATCAGCCTGCCGAAAGATCTGGAAACTAGTATGTGGGAGTGTCCCAGGAACAATCCCAATCTGAACAGCTATCGGCTCCTCTTCCATCATTGCCATCAAATGTTCGGCTTCCGCGCGAGCACGCACCCGACGCTCTTGGAGAACATCTCTCGTCAAATCAAGCCTGCCGACAAGCCCGTTCCGCAAGAACCTCTCAATTTCGGCACCTGAAATTAGGTTTAAAACGCCTGGTTTTCGTTTGTTATATGTTTCTTTGCGTCGCTTGAGGATTGGCAGAAGACCTCGCACCTGTTCTTCCGCTTTATCACGATCAGCCGCTTCCGCGGGTATACTTTCGATCAAACATTGCTCCAAGGTCTGATCAAAGACGTTGGATGCAAGAAGAAACGAGACAGGTCCAGCGAGAACCACAATATGTTCGGCGGTTTGCTCCACTTGTCGTAACCTTTCGAAAAAAGCGACGGCGGATGGNATGTACTCCACCCCAACTCCTAACAAAGTCGGAACCGAGACATCTAAAAGATCGGCTAANTTCTCAAGNGTATCTATCTTAGCCACTTCGCCCTTTTCAAAACGATAAAGTGCGGTACGAGAAATACCAATTCTATTAGCTATTTCATCAGCACTTAATCCGGAGGCAAGCCGAAATGCCTTCAGCCTATCACCGATATCATCAAAGCTGAGGCTCATGCAGCATCCTGGTTATTTGCCTTAGCAATCGCCTGAATNATATCGGAAGGCATCAAAGGGGCNCGNGTCAGATGGATTTGAAACGGTTTTAATGCGTNTTCAACAGCTGANATAATTGCTGATGGAGCTGGGACGACACCACATTCACCAACACCNTTTACACCTANCGGATTCAAAGGCGANGGTGACTCATGATGGATAATNTCAATGTCAGGCATTTCGGTGGCCGAAACCAGCAAGTACTCGGCAAAGTTTGTTGTGACGGGNTTAGCGTCTGCGTCATAACCCATCCATTCAAACAATGTGTTCCCNATGCCATGGGCNGTGCCGCCNTGGACCTGCCCATCAACAATCATCGGATTTATAATCGTGCCGCTGTCATGTGCTATGACGTACTTCAAGACCTCCACACCGCCCGTCTCAATATCAACCTCAACTTCAACGACCGCAGTGCCGCAGGCAAATGCGAGGTTATCAAGTACTACATGTTCCGTTGCCTCCATACCGGGCTCTATACCGCCCGGTAGAGCATATCCGGGGGTTCCTGCTACAGCATGGGCAACTTGGCCTAGGGTTACTTCTAACTCGGGAACACCACGAACGTGGATCGCCCCATTTTCTATCTCGAGGTCTTCTTCTGAAGCTTCCAACATGTGCGCTGCAACTTTGAGCGCTTTTTCTCGAACCTTTTCGGCTGCCACATGTGCCGAAGAACCAGCCACCACGGCGAGCCTGCTATTAGATGTACCTATTCCGAGGGAGATTGTTCCAGTGTCGCCTGCAGTAACCGTGATATTCTCCATATCACCACCAAATTTCTCACCAACAATCTGCGCCATCATAGTCCGTGTTCCCTGCCCAATTGCTGTGCCGCCGGTATAAACATGGATTTTACCTGACGGTCCAATTCGGACCGTGACAGACTCAAATGGCCCGCGACCGGTCCCCTTCACATAGTTAGCAAGACCGATCCCGATATACCTGCCTTCAGAAAGCGCCTTTTCCTGACGCGCACGGAAACCAGACCAGTCGGCTTTATCTAAGGCACTTTGTTGACACACCGGGTAGTCGCCTGAATCCAGCAACACCGGCATCCCACCTCGCGTTTTAAGCGGCTTTTCGTAAGGCATCATATCGCCAGGGATTAAATTACGGCGACGCACTTCATCGCGCTCTATACCAAGTTCTGAAGCCACCCTATCCATCAACCGCTCCATCACAAAGACGCCCTGTGGGTGGCCGGCTCCACGCACCGGAGTTACAGGCACTTTGTTGGTTAGAGCCAGACGCACATGCGTGCTGAATGCAGGGACTTCATAGGGTAACGGAATTGTTTCCGCCGCGTTATATGGTAGATTTACTCCGCGAGCCGTAAAGGCCCCATGGTCATGAATAACATCACTTTTAATTCCTAGAATCTTCCCTTGAGAATCTACAGCGATTTCTGCCTCCCAATACTGGTCGCGTTCTAGGGTCGTCGCTACGAAGTGCTCGCGTCGATCTTCTACCCATTTAATGGGCCGGTTAATCATCCTTGTTGCCAGAGTTAGGACAATATCTTCCTGATACACCACCAATTTTGGACCAAATCCCCCACCAACGTCGGGGGTTATAACCCTTAGTTGATTTTCGTCATGGCCTGTCATATCTGTAAAGGTCGTCCTGAACGAGTGGGGCATCTGTGTCGAACTCCAAAGCGTTACTTCGTCGGCAGCGCAATCAAAGGATGCGACGCAGCCACGGCATTCGAGCGAATGGGACCCNCCNCGNTGGATCCATAATGACTCAGCAAANACATGNGNCGCTGCGGCAAACGCGCCACTAACATCGCCATANTCCATATTAAATTCGGCGAGNAGATTATGGTCTGCATCCCGATGGGCGACGGGGGCTCCNGGCGCCATNGCATCTCGGCAATCTGCAGAGGCAGGNAGTGGATCATAATCAACATCAACCCTCGTNGCGGCATCTTCNGCGATGTACCTGTTCTCTGCGACTACNACNGCGACNGGCTCACCNACATAAGNCACTTCATCATATGCGAGGGCNGGACGATCGCGATTTTGTTTATAGGAAGGGCTTGGCATACCGACGACTAAACGCTCATTTATTAGATGAGGACGAATATCATCCATNGTNAGCACAGCGTGAACACCCGGANAAGCCAACGCAGCTTCAGTATTAATTCCTTTTACGCCAGCATGCGCAAATGGGCTGCGGACAAAAGCGGCCTGCAGCATTGCAGGAAGTTGAATATCATCAATAAAATTGGCCNTACCCCTCAGTAATGAGGGGTCTTCAAGTCTTTTGGCACGGGTTCCAAAAATTTTCCAAGCCATAAATACAGCGCCCCTANTTACNAGGTGTTATAANAAAANANAGANTAAAAGACTTAGCAGAATNGTCTTTTTTTGTAAAAAAAGAAAGATTATTTCTNTTTTTGGNACANAAGAATCTTTTGGTGGAACACAAAATTTATGGCGTTATAATATAACATTTATGTTAAAAACCCAGCCAAGTGGAATCAGAGTAGGATCAAACAATGTTAGGCTTTTTGAAAAAAACAATCTTTTTTTGGATTATATCCGCCGCACTATTAGGAGGAATAACCTCTAAGGTAGAAGCCGCCAATATAGTCGTTTCAATCAAGCCAATCCATTCTCTGGTGGCCACAATAACGAAGGGGGTCAGCGACCCTTATTTAATCATAAAGGGAAGAGCATCTCCTCATGGTTTCAGTTTGCGCCCGTCTGACGCAAAAAAGATACGCAATGCTCAAGTTATCTTTTGGATTGGTGATGAAATAGAAACCTTTTTAATCAAACCGCTAAAAACAATTGGTAAGCGTGCGACTATTGTTAGTCTCTCGACAGCGGAAGGTCTTACAAGACTTAACTATCGCAACAAGGAAGATTTCAAATTTAAGCCTAAATCAGGGCATGACGGGCACAAGGGCCATGACGACCACAAAAGCCATGACGACCACAAAGGCCATGACCATGACGGCGTTGACCAACATTTTTGGTTAGACCCTGCTAATGCAATTGCGTTTTCATATAAAATTGAAACCACGTTGCAAGCTTTGGATCCTAGAAATGCAAAAGTTTATAGCAAAAACGCCAAGCAACTTAGAAAAGNTCTCGCAAAGCTGATGCAAAACACCGNAGCGCGGATGAANCCGTTCAAACAGCGGCCATTTATAGTGTTNCATGACGCTTATCAATATTTCGAAAATCGTTTTGGTTTAACTGCAGCCGGTAGCGTTGTCACCAACCCCGAATTATCAACNAGCGCCAAACAGGTTTCCCAGATTAAGAAACGGATCAAAAGAATTGGAGCCTACTGTGTGTTCATGGAGCCNCAGTTTAATCCAAAACTCGCCAAACTATTAACGCGTGGCACTGGCGCNAGGCTGTCGAGGATTGACCCGCTTGGTGTNGACCTAAAAGACGGNGCTGGGCTTTATNTCAAACTTATCGNGAATATCTCTAAATCTTTCGAAGACTGCCTATCAACCNCCCATAAACATTAAATACATATTTTAGGTTAACGCTTCCGCCTGNGCGTAGCATTTGCTAANAAAGGTTTCTATCAAAACTAATTAACACCTTTTGATAACCGTGATTTGGCAAATACTATGGACGGNACAGGAAGCAATTTNNCCTATCAGGCAATTACAGTCACCCCAGCCAGCCCNACAATTGGCGCCGAAATTGGTAATATCGATCTGACNAGGTCTTTAACAGACCAAGAACTTTTGGAAATNAAGCGGGCGTTTACCGAGCATTCNGTTTTATTTTTCCGTGATCAAAAAATCAGCTTTGACGACCATGTTAGGCTTGGAGAATATTTTGGTCCCATCGGCTCTCATGTTGGCACAAACACAAATAGCAAAATCACCGAAGATTCGCGGGTCCGCAAGTTTCACTTCGATGAGAATTCACCAAAAATTTCCGGCCATATCTGGCATACAGACCAATCCTGCGCCGAACTGCCGCCTCTGGGTAGTATACTTTACAATCAAATTATTCCCCCAAACGGTGGCGGCGATACAATGTTTGCAAGTATGTATGCCGCTTATGAGGGCCTTTCTGACCGAATGCAAAAATATCTCGAAGGGCTTACTGCCTGGCACGACGGTGTTCCTACCTTTGGCCCAGGAACACCCAACGCCACGCACCCTGTAATCGCCAAACATCCCGAAAGTGGGCGCAAGCTCATTTATGTGAACCGCGGTTTCACGAAAAGGATAAACGGGGTTTCTTCCACAGAAAGTGAAGGAGTTTTGCGTTTCCTTTGGGATCATTGCACCCTACCGGAATTTTGCCACCGTTTCCGCTGGACACCGCACTCAATCGCCTTTTGGGATAATCGCTGCGCTCAACATAGAGCGACTAACGATTATTTGCCGAACATTCGATCAGGGTATCGGGTGCAAATTGAAGGAACCGTCGGCCCAGTGGCGGCCTANTATTCACTCTCAAGATATGATGACATATTGCCGCCGTTCATTACCTGTGNGTTTTATCTCTAGGTTTCTTCCTGTATAACCCCCTTACCGGTCTAATTGTAGTCGGCCAAGAGACACATAAAGATAAAACAATGAAACCTACTGCNTTTGAATATCATGCACCAACTACGGTCAATGAGGCACTCGCCCTTCTTGCGGAACACGCACCAAATGATGGTCGTATTTTAGCCNGTGGACAAAGCCTAGTGCCAACTATGGCCTTTCGNTTGGCGCGCCCGACCCACTTGATTGACATCAATCAAATNGTCGAACTCGAGAAACTTTCAGTAGAAGACGGTGCACTGTGTATTGGCGCTACCGTGCGTCATGCCANATTCCACACGNCCGNCTGCGACGGTGTNTTAGGGGATTTNTTAACGGAGGTTGTTAATANCGTNGCCCACTATCCCATCCGACAACGNGGCACTTTTTGTGGTAGTTTAGCCCANTCNGACCCAGCTTCGGAATGGTGCATGGTAGCTGCNACANTGGACGCAACGATGATTGTNCAAAGCGCCTCNGGGGAGCGTGCAATCCCAGCTGATGANTTTTTCGACACCGTTATGACAACAACACTAAATGACGACGAACTCCTCCGGGAAGTGCGCATTCCATTGTTGAGCAACGACTCGGTCTATGGATTTCAAGAATTTAGCCGGCGCGCCGGAGATTTTGCTATCTCGATGACTCTTGTAACTTATCGACTTGAAGCGGGTAAAATAGTTGATCCGCATCTCGGCGTTGGTGGAGCCGAAGACCGCCCCAGACGTATNGCGGAAGCAGAAGCCGCTCTAGCTGGACAAATCCCTAGTGATAATGTTTTTCGCGCAGCCGCCGATGCAGCNGCAGCAGCGATTGATCCTATGGAAGACCACGCAACAAATGCTCAATATCGCCGCGAACTGACTGCGACATTGGTTCGCCGGGCACTGGAGAATACCGTATCATGAGTAAGAAAAAAGACATAACGCTCAACATCAATGGGCGAGATCATAATCTTTCAGTCGATCCACGATGGACGCTNGCTGATACAATCCGTGATCATTGTGGGCAAACCGGCACTCATCTTGGCTGTGAGCACGGCGTTTGCGGNGCTTGCACCGTCTTGGTAGACGACTCGCCAGTTAGATCATGCCTTATGTTTGGAATTCAGGCCGATGGGAAAAAAATCCGAACTGTGGAAGGTCTAGCCAATGGGAGTGAATACCACCCTTTGCAAAAAGCTTTTATGGAAAACCATGCCCTACAATGTGGGTATTGCACACCCGGCTTCCTAATGCTCGCGACGGGCGTCCTCGAGGCACAACCTGATATTAGCGACGACGAACTTAATGATGTTTTGTCTTCAAATCTTTGCCGCTGCACCGGTTACGCTAACATAATCAAAGCTGTACGCGCTGCGCGCGAAGAGATGCGGAAAACCAGCTGATGGCAACAGCAACGAATAGAATGCTTGGTCANCTCGGNGACAGTGTCGAACGTCTTGAAGATCCGCCTTTAGTAACCGGTAAGGGCAGATTTGTTGGTGATATAAACTTTCCTGATCAGCTGCACATGAGGNTTGTCAGAAGTGCTCATGCTCACGGCGCNATAAAGTCTATCGATACGTCTGCGGCGGAAGCATTNCCNGGTGTCATCGCTGTCTGGACAAACGCGGACATCGATGATGTGCCNCCGATTGACTTCCGCGAGGGTAGTGATCCCACTTTAGCTTTATTTCGCCAATATCCTTTGGCCCGGGAATTGGTGAGGTATGTCGGCGACCCCGTTGCCGCTGTTTTTGCCGAAGACCCTTACACTGCAGAAGACGCTGCAGAGCTNGTAATTCTTAATATTGACCCCCTCCCTGTTCTGATTAACGCCGACGAAACCCCGCAGGATTTTATGGGAAAAGCGACAACCGAAGCGGCCGTTGTCGAGCAGGGTTATGGAGATATTGAAACGACCTTTGCTAACGCCCATAANGTCGTCGAAATTGACGTAAAAGTAAGTCGTCACACTGGTGTTCCCATGGAGTGTCGTGGGGCTATTGGCCGTTATGATGNGGCGCGCGACGTTCTAGAAATGTATGGAGCGGCAAAAGTNCCGCATCGAAATCGTGACACGCTATGCCGAATGCTCAATCGCCCGGCCTCAGGAATGCATCTTTTCGAGGGNCATACCGGCGGTGGNTTCGGTATTCGCGGAGAACTTTACCCAGAGGACGTTTTAGTTTGCGTNGCTGCGATGCGTTTAGGACGNCCGGTAAAATGGATTGAGGATCGCCAAGAGCATTTGATGGCCGCTAATCACTCCCGCCAGCAACGTCACATAATCCGGGCCGCTGTGGCCGNGGATGGTGAAATCGTTGGTCTGGATGACGAGCTCTATCTCGATCAAGGAGGTTATATTCGTACTCATGGCACCCGCGTCGCAAATATGACGACTGGAACACTCCCGGGTCCATACCGATTTCCCGTATACCGATCAGTTTGTCACTTCCGCCTTACTAATAAGACGCCGGCTGCGACCTATCGGTCACCGGGCCGTTGCGAG
>NHFY01000038.1 GCA_002170165.1 Flavobacteriales bacterium TMED123 | reverse complement strand
GTGCGAAATGAAAAAGTAAGTAAGATCGAATTCTTCCTGTAAATCTTGCAAAAGATTCAATATTTGCGCCTGAATAGAGACATCAAGTGCCGAGACCGCTTCATCAGCTACGATAAATTTTGCATTTAACGCCAAAGCCCGCGCTACTCCTATGCGTTGGCGTTGGCCCCCAGAAAATTCGTGGGGGTAACGGCCATATTGCTCTTCCCGGAGCCCAACCTTAGAAAGTAGGGCCATAACACGGTCCTTGAGCTCATCACCACTAGCGATGCCGTGTATCTGTAGTCCCTCACCAATTATTTCTCCAACTCGCATCCGAGGGTTGAGGGATGCGTAAGGATCTTGAAAAATAATTTGCATCTTGCGACGCATTTCCCGCATGCGATCGAAGTCCATATCAGTTATTTTTTCGTTCTCGAAAACAATCTCCCCTGACGTCGGCTCAATCAGCCTCAACAAACATCTACCTAACGTTGATTTTCCACACCCCGATTCACCGACCAAACCCAATGTTTCCCCATCTTCCACAGATAAAGAGACACCATCCACAGCCTTAACATCGCCGGTCTTTCGACCAAAAAACCCTGCCGCAATTGGAAAGTATTTTACGAGATTTCTAATTTCAAGAAGTGCCATCTTTCTTTCCCTACGCTGCTTCCGCAGATGCGGAGACTTTTAGACAAGAGACCCAATGGCCAGATTCGATTTCAATTAATTCTGGTTGCGAGCGGCCACACTGATCTTCTGCTTGAGAACAACGGTCCCGGAAACGGCAACCTGACGGCCAGTCCAATGGACTTGGAACTATACCCGGGATTGCTTCCAACCGTTTTGCAGACTTGTCAACGACACCCGGCACAGAATTCATTAACCCGATAGTATAAGGATGAGATGGTCGAGCAAATATAATTTCCGGTTTGGCTCGCTCGACAATCTTTCCAGCGTACATAACCGCCACTTCATCGGCCTGTTCAGCCACGACTCCGAGGTCATGTGTAATAAGAAGTACAGACATACCAAGACGTTCCTGTAGCTCCTTTATAAGCTCCAGAATCTGCGCCTGAATGGTCACATCAAGAGCTGTAGTCGGCTCATCTGCCATCAACAATTTTGGATTACAACTCAGCGCCATTGCAATCATGACGCGCTGGCGCATGCCACCACTCAATTGATGTGGAAAATCTTTGATGCGTTTCTGCGGCTCCGCAATATTAACTAGCTCCAACATTTCAATCGCCCGCTCGCGAGCTTCCTTAACGGTAACGCCTTGATGAAGACGCACGGATTCGGCGATTTGTTCACCCACCGAAAACACGGGGTTTAGTGAAGTCATCGGTTCTTGGAAAATCATCGAGATTTCATTGCCGCGAATATCACGCATTTCAGCTTCGGAACAATTCGCGAGATTTTTATCCCGATAAAGAATTTCTCCGCCAATTACCTTTCCAATTCCTTTCGACAAAAGCCGCATCACGGAAAGAGCCGTTACACTTTTACCGCAGCCGGATTCGCCAACCAAACCCATGGTTTTGCCTTCTTCGATGTCGAACGTAACCCCATCAACCGCCCGCACTTCACCATCGCTGGTAAAGAATGACGTCTGCAAATTATTTATTTTTAATAACGTAGTCATGTCGGCCCCTGTTTAATCTGATCATAATCCCGCAATAATACTCAGACTTTTTTTAGGGATTATTCCATTAAACATCCTCACTTGTCACNCCCCAACATGATTCATTTCCNGCCNCTACCCTTGTCGTCGACAAAAACCTCGGGCACGATACTTAAATATNTANCTTTTTTTATGTGTANTTATNTATCCACTAAGCGTTATTNTTTTCGCAAAAGAGGTCCGCGATGCCCGATAGCANACATAGANCAATNAACNATCTACAAGCATANTGGATGCCGTTCACAGCTAACCGGCAGTTTAAAGAGGCGCCGCGCATGCTCGTAGGCGCGAAGGGNATGTANTACACGACGGATGAAGGAAAAAAGGTTCTGGATGGTTGTGCGGGNATGTGGTGCGTCAATGCTGGTCANGGGCGCGAACAAATAACCGAAGCAATTCGTTTCCAGGCGGGACAGATGGACTACGCAACCGCTTTTCAGATGAGTCATCCCCTCGCCTTTGAACTATCGAGCCGTCTAGCCAATCAGCTTCCGAGCACTCTGGACCACGTGTTCCTTGCTAATTCTGGATCAGAGGCCGTCGATACCGCACTAAAAATTGCACTGGCCTATCACAGGGCACGCGGAGAAGGNAATCGAACGCGTTTCATTGGGCGCGAAAGNGGTTATCACGGCGTCGGGTTTGGGGGCACGGCAGTCGGCGGCATCGTCAATAACCGCAAACAATTTGGTAACATGCTCGGNGGTGTGGATCATTTGCCCCACACCCATAACCTCGNAAAAAATAGCTTTAGCCACGGGCAACCATTATGGGGAAATGAGTTGGCCAATAGTTTGGAAAATCTAGTCGCATTGCACGATGCNTCAACAATTGCAGCAGTAATTGTTGAACCTATGGCCGGCTCNACAGGCGTCCTCATCCCCCCTGTTGGGTACCTCGATCGCCTGCGTGAAATATGCACTAAACATGGGATACTGTTGATTTTCGATGAGGTCATTACTGGATTTGGCCGCACAGGAGCATCCTTCGGCGCGGAACGGTTCAACGTACAGCCTGACCTAATGACGATGGCAAAGGGCCTTACCAATGGCGCCGTGCCAATGTCAGCGGTTGGCATAAATAACTTAATTTACGANGCCCTAATGGAAGGCCCGCCAGAAATTATTGAATTATTCCACGGTTACACTTACTCCGGGCATCCCCTCGCCTGCGCGGCCGCTCTGGCAGCACTCGAAATTTATGAAAACGAAAGATTGTTTGATCGATGCGCTGAATTAGAACCCTATTGGGAGGACGCGGTTCATTCTCTGAGGGACCGCAAAAATGTCATTGATATTCGGAACATTGGCCTAGTTGCGGGCATTGAGCTACTGCCAAGAGACGGCGCCCCCGCTACACGCGGCTACGACTGTTTTATCCAGTGCTTCAAGGAAGGGCTTCTTCTGCGTCAAACTGGTGACACGGTTGCCCTTGCGCCTCCGCTTATCATCGAAAAAGAAGAGATCGACCGGACAGTTGAAATCTTAGGGAACGTCATTAACAGCCTCGACTAAATATATTAAATGCAGGGAAATCTATTATGAGCATAGCTGCTTTAAGCCCCGATTTAATTTTGACAAATGGAACCGTCCTCACAGCAGACCAGAACAATTACCAGGCTGAAGCGGTGGCAGTCTGGAATGGCCGGATCGGTGCGGTCGGCGCCAAGAGCGATATTGAGGTGCTGGGTGATAACCGAACCCAACTAGTTGATTTGAAAGGCCGCTGTGTTCTCCCCGGCCTTACGGATCCCCACGTGCATTTCGCAGACGGGGGGGCGTCCATGATGCACCGCCTAGATTGCCGCGATTTTTATTCCAACGTTCGGTCAATTCCCCAAATTATCGAAAAGATTTCTGAGCAAGCCCAATCGCAGCCCCATGGCACATGGGTCGTCGCTCATGGCAGCCCGATGCAAGATTTTCGCATGCCAGAAGGTCGGTTTCCGACCCGACACGAGCTCGATGTCGCGTCACCAAATAACCCGGTTACCATTAATTTCGGCGCACATATTACAATTGCCAATTCAAAAGCGCTCGAACTTGCTGGCGTCAACAAAAGTACCGATGCACCACCCGGGGGAGCGATCGAGCTCGATGACAGCGGTGAGCTGAGCGGCAAGCTAGTCGAACGCGCTCAATATTTGGTGAGGGAGGTGGTGCCCGTATATAGCTACGAGCAGATGAAAAAGGGCATTTTGTTTGCCTCTGAGCGCTGCCTATCTCGGGGAATCACAAATATCCATGATATTGTAACCAACCACGAATCAATCCGAGCTTATCAAGAGTTAGAACAAGCAAGTGAGCTACCAATACGGGTGAGCCTTCTTATCCGCGTTATAGAAGCCGCCATTCAAAAGGAGAGTTTACTCAACCTGGGCATCAAGACAGGTTTTGGTAACGACTGGCTCCGCATAGGCGGTGTAAAAATGTCAATCGATGGTGGCATAACGGGCCACGTTGCAAAATTCTACGAACCCTATATCGATGACCCCTGCCACGAAGGGCTTATCAGAATCGAACAGGGTGAGTTGGATGAGACCGTCAGTGCATATCATAAAGCTGGGCATCGGATCTGCATTCACGCCATCGGTGATGTCGCAATGGATATGGCGCTGCGTTCGTTGGACAGTGTTCTTAAGGAGGATCCACGCGTCGACCATCGCCATCGCGTTGAGCATCTTGGGAATTGGCTAGTCAACGACGAACGCTTAGATTTAATCAAACGCAACAATATTCTACCCGTCCCCAACATTCCGTTCATGCATTATATATGGGAATCGTTGCTTGCCTGCATTGGGCATGAACGACTTGAGGAAAGCTTTAATATTAAAACAATGCTTGAGGCTGGGCTTCCGATTACCTCAGGATCAGACGGCCCCGCCTATTGGCCGCTAGATTCGCTTAGAGATCTTGGCACAGCCGTGTCCCGAAAAACATGGACCGGCAAAACTGTCGGCGCGGATCAAGCCATTACGGTAGAAGAAGCAATTCGAATGTTTACAATTAATGCCGCGTATAACGCCTTTGAGGAAAAAATCAAAGGCTCGATTGAGCCAGGTAAAGTCGCTGATTTTGCTGTACTCGAACAAAGCCCCTACGAGGTAGAACCCGCTAGAATCAAAGATATCCCTGTCGATATGACAATTGTAGATGGGGAAATAGCGTTCTTCCGAGAAGGAGCTGATGGGCTCGCTGCCTGAAGGATTAACAAATTGAGCCAAGCCAGGGCGTCGTGTAATGATTAAGCTGAAATACAAATAACGGTCACACCGATTAGTATAGGAAAATCGAAATCGTTTCACGATGACGGAATATTCGCTTGGAAAGATCCCACGCCTTGTGGCAGAACATGTCGATGAAAATCGTCTATGGGCTCGTATCATGGAGATGTCCAAGTATGGCGCAATACCAAATGATGGCGTCAACCGGCCAGCCCTTTCACAGGCTGATATTGCTGCCCGTAAGACCCTGATTAGTTGGGCCCGCCACCGCAAATTCACGATAGGGCAAGATGAGATCGGAAACCTTTTTATTCGACGCGACGGAAATCACTCCAATGCTGCGCCTGTCATGACTGGCAGCCACATGGATAGCCAGCCATGCGGCGGCCGTTTTGATGGTATTTATGGCGTACTCGCGGGATTGGAGGTTCTTGAAGCATTAGAAGATGCCAGAATAGAGACAATAAACCCTATCGATGTTGTGGCTTGGACAAACGAAGAAGGTAGCCGTTTTGATCCGGGCGGAATGGGATCAATGGTTTTTACCGGCGTTGCCAAGGTTCATGATTTTGCCCATATCCAAGATTGTGATGGCAAAAGCTTTAAACACGCACTTGAGGAAACCTTGCGGGCTACACCCGCCGACACAGATCGTCCCTCCAAGCATCCAGTCAAGGCTTATATTGAAGCCCACATTGAACAGGGTCCGGTTCTTGAAAACAGCGCTAAAACAATAGGTGCGGTGACGAGCATTCAGGGATCAAGACGATTTCAAGTCAATATTAGCGGCGAGTCCGCACACGCTGGAACCACACCCCTAAAATTACGGCGCGATGCATTACAAGCGGCTTTACGGTGTTTGGCCGGACTCAATAAGGTTATGAAAGACCCCGACGATATACTGCGTTACACCGTCGGCAAGTTAATCGTCTCGCCTAATTCACCTAATGCGGTGCCGAGTAGAGCAGAATTTTCCATCGATTTGCGCCATCCCGACGAAGCTATACTTGAACGGTTAAGTGGAGAAATTAGCTCAGTTTGTGCCAAGGTAGCGCCACCCTGTGGAATTGTAGTCACACAAACTTTCCATAAAACCCCGACAAATTTTGCGCCGGAAATTGTCAGTTCTGTGGAGGGTTCGGCATGTGCCCTTGGGCTTTCCGCAATGCTACTTCCATCTGGTGCGTTTCATGATGCTGGGATGATGGCCACACACTGCCCCTCAGGCATGATTTTTATACCTTGTGCTGACGGTATCAGTCATAATGAAGCGGAATACGCGAGTTCGGCTGATCTTGCCGCAGGGACAAAGGTCCTCGCGGCTTGTCTCACCAAATTGGCAGCCAAATAAAGATACAAGAGGAAATTAGAATGGTATCCGACAAAAACAAATCATCCCCTCTAGTTGGAAAACTGACAGTCATAAATGTAGGGCTTGATAAATTTGCATCCGAGCTCGCTGATCAGGATGTATCGGTAATTCACGTTGATTGGAAACCGCCTGCTAGCGGCAACCCAGGACTTGCGGCGTTGCTCTCTAAAATGGGTACCTGAAAGTGGGATGTTGGACTAGATGGAACTTATAGAAAACGCCAATAAAGAGGCGGTGCGAAGGATGCTAGCCGCCGAACCAATTTTAGTAGACGTAGTTCCCGCGGGGGACATCGTTCCCGATCTTCACGATCAAATGATTTTACATGCCGGCCCACCGACCGAATGGTGCCGCATGTGTGGACCAATGCAAGGTGCTATTTCTGGCATTGCCGTTTTTGAAGGATGGGCTAAGGACTTAAAACAAGCTGCCACCGCGGCGGCGGCCGGGCATTTTTCTTTCGATGCCAATCATCATCATGACGCTGTCGGTCCGATGACTGGTATGACAACAGCCAGCCAGCCGGTATTGGTTGTTGAAAATCAAAAAACCGGAAACCAATCCTACTGCACCATTAATGAAGGTCTTGGAAAGGTCATGCGTTTTGGCGGTAACGATGCTGAAGTGCTTAATCGGCTTGCTTGGATTCGTGATACCCTTGGCCCGGCTCTAGGCAGCGCCTTGCGAGATGTGGGTGGAATTCAGCTAAAACCTCTGATCGCGAGAGGCCTGTCGATGGGAGATGAAATGCACCAGCGAAATGTCGCCTGTTCGGGCCTTTTTTTAAGAGCAGTTGCCGCAGCCATAACTAAAACCAACAGTGACACTAGGAAAATATCAGAAGTTCTAGATTTTATCAGTGCAAACGATCAGTTTCATCTCAATATCGCCATGGCGATGGGGAAAGCAATTATGGATCCGGTCAGTCACATTGAAGGTTCTTCCATTGTCACAGCCATGTCCCGTAACGGGACCGATTTTGGAATCCGCGTTAGCGGCACTGGTAATGAATGGTTTACCGCACCGGTTGAAATGCCCGAGGGTCTTTATTTTGCAGGGTATTCCGAAGTCGACGCCAATCCGGATATGGGCGACTCTACTATTATCGAGACAATTGGATTGGGAGGCTTTGCTATGGGCGCCTCTCCCGCCGTTGCTGGTTTTGTCGGTGCGGGTGCCGCTTCAGAGGCAGCTCAATATACTCGGAGCATGGGGGAGATTTGCGCCTCAGAAAACCCTGAATGGACGATTCCTGCTCTCGACTACCTCGGAGTCCCCACAGGAATTGATATCCGATTGGTAGTGGACTCCGGTATTACGCCCACTATAAATACAGGAATTGCCCACCGTCAGCCGGGCATTGGTCAGGTCGGAGCCGGCGTAGTGCGAGCACCGATGGCTTGTTTTGAAAAAGCCCTTCAACGGCTAGCAGAAAAACTTGGAATTGGTTGATGGCGTTCATCCTAAACAGAGTCTTTAAAGGGTTTTATAGGGACTCGGTTTTCCTAATGCGCCTTTCACGTGACCTCGGAGGAATAGACGGTATAAACGAAGCTGCTCTTATGATGGCTTCACCGTCAAACAAACAGGTTCTAAAAGACGCCGGATTATTGTCAAATCAGTCAGCTACTGCCGAAAGCGGTGACCTTATTCTTGCAATTAACGCGAGAGATGCTATTACCGCCCAAGACGCGGCCGATACTATCGGACCTCAAATTACGACCCAAACACGAGCAACGGTTAAGAACACCGTTTGGCAGCCGAAAACTATTCACACGGCGGCCAAGAGAGTCCCTGAGGCCAACCTTGCACTCATTTCTGTGCCCGGGAGTTTTGCTGCTGCGGAAGCCCGAAAAGCGCTCAACAATGGGCTCCATGTAATGATGTTTAGCGACAACGTCTCAATTGAAGATGAGATCAATCTCAAAACACAGGCCTACGAGCATGGCCTCTTGATGATGGGACCTGATTGTGGAACCGCAATATTAAATGGCGTACCCCTCGCCTTTGCAAATAAAGTTTCACGCGGTGGCGTTGGTATTATCGGCGCATCTGGTACCGGAATACAAGAAGTCACAACTCTAATTTCTAACAATGGCAGTGGAATTTCTCATGCGATTGGTGTGGGTGGCAGAGATCTTAGAGATGAGGTCGGCGGAATATCAACATTAATGGCTATAGACCAACTTGATAATGATGTTGAAACTCAACAAATCGTTCTGATTTCCAAACCACCAGGTGCCAAAGTTCTGCCAAAAGTAATGGAACGAGTTGGTCAAAGCCCTAAACCATTCACCATTTGTTTTATTGGAGCCTCCAATCTTGACTTGCCCGCTAATGTGACGGCGGCGAGAACTCTAAAAGATGCTGCGCAGGCCACCCTAGGAAAAACAGAAATTATCCAATTTACTTACAAACACACAAAAATTCCTGAGGGCCGAACCAAGATAAGAGGACTTTATTCCGGCGGTACGTTGGCGGCAGAAACTCAACTAATACTTTTGGACGCCGGGTTGAATGTGGCCTCAAACGCCGCCATACCTGGAGCCAAAAAACTATCAAACGAAATAAACACCCATAAAATTATCGATCTCGGCGACGATCAATACACCCAAGGCCGTCCCCATCCGATGATTGACCCGGAAATTCGTCGCGAACCATTGGAGGCGGCTATAGCAGATACCGACGTTGGCTTAATATTGATAGACGTCGTTATTGGATACGGCGCACACCCAAACCCAGCCGGCCAACTCGCGGATATGCTCAGTTCTATGCGAGGCAAGAATAACCCTACAATCATTGCCTCAGTTACTGGAACGGAGGAGGATCCGCAGGTTCTATCCAATCAAATTCAAACCCTCCGATCCGCCGGGATTGATGTTGCAGCATCCAATGCCGACGCGGCGGTTGCCGGTCTCAAACTGCTGGAGTTGAATAACTAGGGGAGATACGCGATGCCAGGCGGTAATGCAATTCCCAACAAGATCGTCATCGCGATCGGAGGTAATGCCACACACCCTGACGATATTGAAGGAACCTCCGAGCAACAGGAAGCAATAGCTGCTAAAACCGCACAATCATTGCTTCAGATCGGACAGGAGGTCGACCAACTCATCATCACTCATGGTAACGGCCCTGTTGTTGGAAAGATTTTGATGCGCCAAGCCCTTACCCGTGACCGCATTTCCCCAATGCCTCTGGATATTTGCGTGGCACATAGCCAGGGNGGCATTGGCTATTTACTCATGCAGGCNATGGAAAATGCGCTGCGTGAAGCCAACAACCCTCGGCATGTCGCATGTTTATTAACTCAAGTGGAANTCGATGCAAATGATCAAGCCTTTGAGGACCATACCAAGCCNATTGGTCCTTTCTTCANGGAGACAGACGCCAAGTCTATCCAGGAAGAATTAGGCTGGCAGATGGCGGAAGATTCTGGTCGCGGTTATCGACATGTTGTCCCCTCACCCGTTCCAAAACATATTTGTGATATATCGCTAATTGAGGCTCTCTCGCAGCGAGGAACAATCGTCATCGCCGGCGGGGGAGGCGGTATACCCGTCATNCGGGGTTCTAACGGTATCCGACATGGGGTCGCGGCAGTTATAGACAAAGATCTCACTTCGGCCTTAATAGCGAATATTCTAGGCATTAAAGACTTCNTGATTTTAACTGCNACCCCAAAGGTAGCGGTTAATTTTGGCAAGTCTGATCAAAAGTTTCTCGACAGGGTAACGCTATCAGAAATAAAGGCCTTAAAGGCTGAGGGACATTTTCCGCCAGGCAGTATGGGTCCCAAAATTGATGCCTCTGTCCGGTTTCTGGAGCGTGGCGGGGAACGGGTCATAATCGCTGACCTAGAACAGGCGATGGGAGCTCTTGCGGGTGAAACAGGAACCCACATACTTCGCGATAATGCCTGACGCAAATAGGCATAACCAGTTTACAATCACCGCCGCCGGTGAGCTCGNTCTTGAAGCTATAGATTATCCAAACCAGGGCTATGTCGCNGCCTTATTTGAGCATAGCTTTTACATCAAAATTTTCAGTAAATGGGCCTGTATCGGCACCTCATCGCTTCCCTTTGGGCCACTCAACCTGCAAACAAATGCNCCCAATAATATCAATTGGCAGGCAAGTGGTTTTCAAANAGGCGACCCAGTCAAAATTTCAGCAACTCACATTCATATCAGAAATCATTATATGTTTTCCTACCGAGATGCTGAACTATGGCGACCAGAACCAATTTNCAATTTGGATAAGACAGCTATCCAAGCCGGCTTAAATGCCTTGAAAAACCAAGCGCAGGATATGGCGCCTTCGGACGGCCTTGCGTCGTTAATATTTGCCAATAATAAGTTNGACGCGAGGTTATCCGCCGCCTCGCAAGCAATTAATGAGATAGACAACTTTTTTAGAGACCAAGGCACTCNCACCAATAGCATTCTTAAACCAGTTACTTCATTGATTGGACTGGGTCCCGGCCTTACGCCATCNGGCGACGATTTCCTAGGNGGTATAATGATTATGCTTCGCTTGTTAAAACAAAATAATAANATCAAACGCTTAGCGGGTGCGATTGAAATGGCCGCATCCGCCACCAACGAGATCAGCCAAGCACACCTGAAAGCAGCGGCTCAGGGACTAGGCGCTGAGCCTCTTCACGCGACAATTAGTGATATAATATTAAATCGGAGCCCGGAACTTCAGCNCTCTTTANAGCGACTTGATGCCATCGGCCATTGCTCGGGATGGGACGCACTGGCGGGCGCGGTCATTGCGCTGCGGGCTTGGTTAGCCCAATAGACTAAGTCTCACCGACTATCGCAGCACCGTCACAGCGCGGATCGGAGGCTCCATTTATAGATCCATCTATATGGCGAGTTATTGCCCCAGCGTGACCCATCATTTCATCAAAATCNCCAACGATTTCGATGTCATGGCCTGCATTTCGAAGGTCCTCAATAACGGGGGCTTTAAATCGATTTTCGATACGCAATTTAGCCGTTTCCTCCCCCCAGGTGCGGCCTAGTAGCCAGCGGGGCGCGGCGATTGCATCAGCCAAATTCTGGCCAAAGTCGACATGTCGCGTGAAAATTGCGGCTTGAGTNTGCGGCTGTCCCTCGCCCCCCATTGTTCCATAGACCATATGCCGNCCATCGGCCAAGGTTGCCATAGATGGGTGGATGGTNTGAAACGGGCGACGCCCGGGTATCAACGAATTTAATTTCTTAGGATCCAGGCCAAAGCTAACACCCCTATTCTGCCAGACAATACCGGTTTCAGGCAGCACAANTCCCGATCCGAANTCCCANTAAATNCTTTGAATCAAACTGACTGAGCANCCCTCNCTGTCCATTGNNCCAAGCCATACTGTGTCNCCAGANNGNAGANATNTCTGGCCANGGCAACGCCGTTTTAGNATCNATTTCNGCCGCCACCTTATCGAGNGTTNCANCCNNTAGAAATTGAGCTGGATCAATNGTCATATAAGTAGGNTCNGAAACNTATTTATCTCTTACCNGAAANGCGCGTTTGCTNGCCTCNACNATAGCGTGGACNTANTCAAAACNNTCCGCTTTCGAAACACTNAGACGTTCGTACAATCCGAGTATCATNGCTGACGCNAGCCCCTGCGTCGGTGGAGGCATNGTNTAGACTGTTCCGCTCTTTAAATTGATGGANAGNGGTTCAACGNTAAGGGCTTTGTGCCGCGNNAAATCNTCAATGAGGAGCGGGCTGCCCGCAGCGCCAAGTTCCCGTGCAATCGAATTGGCGATGTCACCAGAATAAAAATCATTNAGTCCAGCCNAGGCCAGCTGCTCAAAGGTAGANGCCAACGCCNNAAGTCTTAAATTNTGNCCTTCTGGNGGAGCCGCTCCTNCNAACAAAAAAGTCTTCGAAAAGCCGCTCACATTTTTTAGTTCATNTAGCTTTTCNGCAGTATTACGATGCAATGTNGCTGNAACGATGGTGCCGTTCCGCGCATGTTGAATAGCATCNTCAAATAATCGAGAAAGAGGCATTTTACCGCCCCGACGTTTGCTTTCCNTGAGTGCGAGNTGCCACCCTGAAANAGCNCCTGCAACNGTCAGNGCAGCGAGCGCTCCACGAGACGGAATAGCCTTCAATCCCCTGGACGAATAAAACTCGACACTTGCCCGTTGAGCAGCAGCGCCGCAAGCATCGATTGCTAGAGGTTTGCCGCCATCGCTAATTAAAAGGAAATTGTCCCCCCCTAACGAATTCATATGGGGATAGGCAACCACAATTGTCGCCGCCGCCGCGATAGCTGCCTCAATTGCGTTACCGCCTTCGGATAATACGCGCCCGCCCGCCTCAGCTGCNAAAAAATGTGGGGCGACCACCATTCCTCCAGAAACAGTGCTAGCATATTTCATACAGTTAGTGTCGNTTGTTGGCGATTGGTTCAACGAAACTTAGTTCTGTATCCCATGGGAAGAAAATCCAGGTGTCTTGGCTTACCTCGGTTACAAAACTATCAACCATAGGNCGCCCTTCGGGCTTGGCATAGACTGTTGCAAAATGAGCATCCGGGAGCATTTCCCGCACCACCTTTGCTGTCCTACCTGTATCAACCAAGTCATCAATTAGAAGAACGCCTTTGCCGGATCCGCTCACGCNCTTGATAATCTCAACGCTGCTTTGACTTTGGTGGGCATAAGACGCCACGCAAACCGTATCAATCATACGAATTTCTAGCTCACGGGCGATTATCGCTGACGGCACAAGCCCTCCTCTGGTAATTGCNACAACGGAATCCCAAGGNCCTTTCTCCGCAAGCCGCCAGGCGAGCGCCTTGGCATCGCGATGGAGCTGNTCCCAAGAAACGGGNAANGATTTTTGATANCGNTCTACAGAGTTTTCCATAATATCATTCCGGCATTTAAAGNCATTTTTCAATATCCTATTACATACGGCACTTAACTTTGGATCAACTGTTCAGCAATCATTGCGTGGCCCAAACGATCCAATNANTAAAACGTCGTTAATCNGGTTTATTGGCACGTTTCATGGNTCACTTGCTTGGCATACCACTGCTGATCCACCGGCCAATCACAAGGCGTTCTTCCTTAGTCATTTTCGTCGCGTTACCGAGCGGCATACTATTTGTCGCTACCGCTGTTTTCTGGATTTGAGTAGCGTGTTTTATAATTTCGGCCTNAGTCTCTAGCTTGATATTCATGGGGGGCTTATCAATGCCCTCAAATGTCGGGCTCGCTGAGTGGCAAGTTGTGCAGCGAGTTTTAATAATTGCCCGCACCTCCGAGAAAACAACCTTTCGTTCTAAACTCTTTTTTTCAGTGCCCGTAAATCCAGGCACAGATACGTACCCGGCGAGCATAATGATTGCTATAACTGCCACCGGTACTGGCCAGATCGCGTTCGATCCGGAATTACGCAAATTAAACCAGTGGCGCACTAAAGCACCGATAATGAACAACACGATTAAAATGGCCCAGCTATGCTGGTGTCCAAAGGTCA
>NHFY01000037.1 GCA_002170165.1 Flavobacteriales bacterium TMED123 | reverse complement strand
TAGCATTAGTCCCATAATTGATAAGGCGGAAACTTTTAAACCTTTTGCCTCGACATTAAATTCTGCATCAAACTCTTCAGCTAATCTAGCAAAACGGGCGGCTGCCCTGGCGTGTAGCCCTCGGCGATTTATTATTGTCACACACTTCGTTAACACCTAAAAAACCCATTTACTAAAGAAAACTTTAGACGCTCCAAAAACCGATTCAATTATTTCTCTCGTCCTGCTAAGAGGTTCGACGCAACACTAATATATTTCTTACCAGCATCTTGTGCATCATTTGCAGCGCTCTCAAGTGTTTGCGTCTGGCGTGAGCGCGCTAATTGGATCAACATTGGTAAATTTACACCAGCAATGACCTCAACTTCGCCCTCACCCATCACTGAAATCGCAAGGTTTGACGGCGTTCCGCCGAACATATCCGTGAGCAGAATCACACCATCACCGTCCTCAACTTTCTTAACTGCCTTAAGAATATCATCACGGCGTTTTTCCATATTATCTTCTGGTTGGATACAGATTGCGGCAATTCCGTTTTGTTCACCTACAATATGAACCATGGCACTAAGAAACTCTTCAGCTAGTTGTCCATGGGTAACAAGTACAATGCCAATCATAATTTTTTCAATTCTTCTATATTGCGGACGTCATCACCGGGCAACTCCCGATGCATAATATCTGCATTTTGGCTGTTTTTGCGAAGCCACGCCACCAATTCTTCTCCCAAAAAAACCGAACGATGCCGACCCCCCGTGCAACCAATCGCAATTGTCAGGTAACTTTTACCTTCACTTTGAAAACGTGGAATTAATAGCTCTAATAACCCAGTAAAAGATTGGAAAATTTCGTCAAATCCCGGATCATTCTTAACAAACTTAGCAACGCGATAATCAAGTCCATTTAAGCGACGTAATTCCTTGTCATAATAGGGATTCGCTAAAAACCTGGAATCAAAAACTATATCCGCTTCACGTGGAACTCCATAACGATAGGAAAACGATACAACAAAAATAGCGACGGACTGCTCTCCATCTGTTGCAAAATGACCCCTTAGCAATCGTCGAAGGTCGTTTATTGCAAGCTCCGAAGTATCAACAACAAGATCTGCCATATCCCGCAACGGCAAAATAGATTGCCTCTCATCTTGGATGCCGGTCATAAGCGATCTTGCTCCAGCCAGTGGGTGCCGGCGGCGTGTCTCTGAAAATCGACGTTGTAAAACCTCATCTGTGCAGTCAAGAAAAATCGTACGGACGTCAGCTAACGACCGCTTAATAAGAACATCAAATTCGATTATGAACTGCTCAACACTAAATTCTCTGCTTCTAATATCAATACCAATGGCAAGCGGCTGTTGGGCTCTGCCGTCTGTAATAACAAACCTCGACAGGAGTTTAAGTGGTAAATTATCAACAGCCTCATAACCGAGGTCCTCAAAAATTTTCAGTGTTGTTGAACGGCCCGCCCCAGAAATACCTGTAACGAGAAGTACCCGTGTTTTCCTTGAAACCTCAGAGGCCGAAACGTCATCGGCTTTCTGAGAAACACTACTTCTCTTGATCATAATCTTCGGGCATATCTATTTTGCGTTCTTTTGCCAGCGGTAGTCGATTAAACCCTACAGCTTATCAACCGTTTAAGGCTACCTGCTTTGACAATTTTATGATTTTTAATGAACAAGAAGAATCAAAGGCGTGCAACTGATAAAGGGGTAATTCAAAACCGAAAAGCTGGCAGCTCCCGGGTTTGGGTAAACGTTGGACATCAAGACGTGGCACTAGATCAACGACCAAATGAACTACCACACTCTCAAGTCTAGGGAATACAAGGATGCCACAGCCTCGGACCTCTAATTTTCCAGCTAATAAATCAGGAGCGCGGGCCTCCAACGATCCCGCAACATCTTTAAGTTGTACCTGATAATCAGCCACAAGCATAGCGCCGTCACCAATCAAGCGGAGGGTCAAATCGCTTTTTCCGCTACCGGAGGGGCCCCGCAATAGCACTCCAACCTCATTGATCGAAACGCAACTAGCATGCAGGGGTTGTGGCGCTTTTTCACTCACGCTACGGGTAACCTCACAATGAAACGTGCCCCTAGAACCTTACCATCCGTACTTGATAGGTTCTCGGCCTCTATCGTGCCCTGATGGGCAGTGACAATCTGGCGCGAAATACTCAGTCCTAATCCAGAATGTATCCCAAATTGTTCCGTTTCTGGGCGCTCACTGTAAAAACGCTCAAATATTTTTTCTAAACTAGCAGGCGGGATACCGGGGCCCTCATCCTCAACTCTAGCAATGACCCAATCGCCGTCTAACCCAATTTGAACCACTACCTTGCCCCCTTGGGGACTAAAGGAGAATGAATTTGTAATTAAATTTTGGAAAACCTGGATAATGCGCCCCTCGTTTCCCATTACGATTATGGGATTTTCTGTTGTTTGATCAAATGTTATCCGGGTTTTTCCATGGCCGCCGGATCTTTGGTGGGCGTCCACCAACGCTCCTAGAAGCTGACTGAGATCAATACTTTTATTTTCTTCACGAGATAATTCTGCATCGAGTCGCGATGCATCTGAAATATCTGAGATTAGACGATCGAGCCTTTGAACGTCCTCTTGAATGATTCCCATCAATAGTTGTTGTTGGTTCTGATCGTCAACACGCCCTGCTGTTTCGACCGCGCTGCGCAAAGACGTCAAAGGGTTTTTTAATTCATGAGCAACGTCAGCAGCAAAGCTCTCAATTGCATCAAGTCGCTGAGATAATGCATAGGTCATCGCATTCAAATCCGCGGCAAGGTCTCCAATTTCATCATTGCGCCCATGAAATTCTGGGATTGATCTGACCTGATCGGGCGCGATGCGCACTTTATCAGCTGCTGTAGCTAGGCGCCTCAGTGGACGCACAATGGTACTGCCTAAATAAAAGGACAACAAAACTGTCACGCAAAGTGCGGCAGCAAAAATTGTCAAGATATCCACACGGACGCCCTGTACAGCTTCTTCAATTTTTTTTCCGCTACGTACAATAAATACAGAGCCGATAACTTTTTTAAACCGTTTTACTGGAACGGCAACACCAATTAATAAGTTACCAAAATCGTCAACGCGGAGCTCTGACGCTGACTCGCCTTTAAGCGCAAGGGCAACTTCACCATAATCTGCAGCAGTCTGGTTCGCTTGCTCGTTATAAAACTGCAGGCTTTGGAAGCCCCGTTGCCAGTCTGAGATCTTTTGATTTGCTCGCTTAAAGGTGGAGCTAATGAAGGACATTATCTCCGCCCAGTCCTTTGGAATATTTGACCAGAATAATAAGTCAGCCGAATTAGGTGGCGGTATTTGGCTTACGGTGACAGACGCCCCTTGCCGACCGAGAGTGCGGCTATCCGCCACCAAGTTACCTTTATGGTCAAACAGTCTCGTCCGGTCCTTAGTCGGCATGACCAGGCGCCTTAGCATTGTCGATGCAATAGCACTTTGTAACTCTGTGTTACCGTTAGCGCGATTGAGATAAGCCCCTTCCGCTAGGGCTCCAGCAAAGATCTCACCCTGTGTTTTCAGAGCTTGAACCTCCGAATTTATCAAATCTTCTTCGTAGTGGTCTTGAAGAAAAAATCCCGCTAACAAAACTGCGGGTGCGAGCAAATTAACGATTAAAATCCTTCGTGTAAGCGGAGATAAAAACCCTCTGCGAACGCGCCACTTAGGTGTCGAGGGCACAGGTTTGACTTTACCGCTTTCAGTCAATGGGCGGTCGCCGTTATCTCCGTTAAGGCGCTCCCTCAGCGCCAAGAGACATCACTCTTCGCGGTAGCGGTAGCCAATCCCGTAAAGAGTTTCGATATGGTCGAAATCGATATCAATAACTTTGAACTTTTTACGTAGCCTTTTAATATGACTATCGATCGTGCGATCGTCGACATAGATATGCTCCCCATAAGCGGCGTCCATTAGTTGATCACGATTTTTAACGAGGCCAGGGCGGGCTGCTAAAACTTTTACAATAAGAAACTCGGTGACCGTTAGATTAACGGGCTCGCCCCGCCATTCACAAAGATGGCGCGAAGTATCAAGAATTAGTTCGCCACAAATAATTGGTGGCTCTGAATCGACATCGTCGCNAATCGTNTCCTTGCGATCATGTCGGCGGAGCAAAGCNTGGATACGTTCCAGCAGCAAACGCTGGGAAAAGGGCTTTTTGACATAATCGTCGGCGCCCATCCTAAGACCAAGAATTTCATCGACCTCATCGTCTTTAGAGGTCAGAAAAATGATGGGCAAGTCGCTCTGTTTCCGCAGACGCTGCATAAGCTCCATCCCGTCCATTCGGGGCATTTTAATGTCGAGGATCGCGAGATCAACCGGTCTGACACTTAACCCATGGAGCGCAGCGTCTCCATCCCTAAAAGTCCGAACATTAAATCCTTCCGCTTCAAGGGCCATGGTCACCGACGTCAGAATATTGCGGTCATCATCAACCAACGCAATTGTTTGTCCCATAGATAACCCTCCTGTCTTAATTTCGTATTGCGATAGGTTCATTGAGCAGCTCCCTAATTCCAATAATCACCATTCGTAACAGCCAAATTAAGCGGAAATAGGGCAGGAAAAAGACCAAACGCCGTCTTTTTTTTAAAAAGATACAGTTATTTTATTAGCCTAACAACATAACGCCTAATTAATTTAAAAGTCCTGCGAGTTCATACAATGCTTAATTTTCACAAAGGCGTTTTATTGTAAAATACTGGAACCAGTTCAAACCAATATAACGGCGTCTCTTTAATCACCAGAGCTGACCTTTCTGATTCGTTTGGAACCCGAAATCACCTGATCAAACTTGTGAATATAAGCAAAATTTCATTAAATTTCAGAGGAAAATGACTCTTAAAGCGGGTGCGTCCAAAGTTGCATTGGCCTGTTTGTAAGGTTATGTTTGAAAGAAGTAATTTATTGCGCTATAGACGCGGAATTCTAAGAAGGATCGTGGGCAAGACATGTCGGCGACAACAGTTTCAGGAGAATAATGTGGCGGATATCGGACCCTATATAAGCAACTTTGGTATAAATAATCAGGGCCTTACTGGAAATTCATCAATTCATTGGAATCAGACAGCGCCGCAACTATATGAAGCAGGACTGCGACGACAGGAGGGTGTCCTCTCTATCGACGGGGCTTTTGTTACAGAGACTGGTGAATATACCGGCCGATCTCCTAAAGATAAGTTCATGATTGAAGATCCGTCGATTCAGGATGACGTATGGTGGGGACCCGTAAACCAGCCACTTGGTGCGGATAAGTTCACCGCCGTTCACGTCCGAATGATGGAATATTTAAAAAATAAGGAAGTCTTTGTTCAGGATTGTTACTGTGGNGCAGATCCCTCTTACCGCCTGCCTGTCCGAATTATCACTGAAAATGCTTGGCATAGCCTATTTGCCCGCAACATGTTTATTCAACCGGCNAACGAAGANCTAGCCGGATTTCAGCCNGAATGGACTGTAATNCAAGCTCCNGANTTCCACTCNAANCCNGAAACCGANGGCACAANCAGCGAAGTNTGCATCTTNGTNAATATTCCNTCCAANACTGTATTGGTAGGNGGNAGTCACTATACCGGTGAGATCAAGAAAAGTATTTTTGGCGTGATGAACTGGATTTTACCTGCGCTGGGCGTGATGACTATGCATTGCTCAGCTAACGTCGGCGCTAAAGGTGATGTCGCGATTTTCTTTGGTCTTTCAGGTACAGGCAAAACAACTCTGTCCTCCGATTCTACCCGTACCATGATTGGTGACGATGAGCATGGCTGGTCAGATAACGGTGTCTTCAACTTTGAGGGCGGCTGCTATGCTAAGACTATCCACCTGTCTGCAGAAGCCGAGCCGGAAATTTATGCCGCCTCTCGCCGCTTTGGAACAGTCCTAGAAAACGTTGTTCTTGATCCTGTAACCCGGATGCCTGACTTTGATGATGGTTCGTTGGCAGAAAATGCTAGATCGTCATATCCAATCGATTTTCTCGAAAATATCAGCGAATCCGGGATGGGTGGCCACCCCGACAACATTGTTATGTTAACTGCCGACGCGTTTGGTGTGCTTCCTCCAATAAGTAAAATGACTGCCGAACAGGCTATGTATCACTTCCTATCAGGCTACACCGCCAAGGTCGCTGGGACCGAGCGGGGCATGACCTCCGGCGCCGAGGCGACCTTCTCTACGTGTTTTGGAGCACCTTTCTTACCGCGTCATCCGACGGTTTATGCAAAGATCCTTGGAGACCGAATTGCCAAACACAAATCTAACTGCTGGTTAGTCAATACGGGCTGGAGTGGTGGAGCCTATGGAGTAGGTGAGCGGATGAAAATTGCACATACCCGGGCAATGGTTCGTGCCGCCCTTGACGGCAAGCTTGCCACTACTGGCGTTGCCGAAGATCCAAACTTCGGGCTTCTGGTGCCGGAAGGCTGCCCCGATGTACCAAGTGATGTACTTGCTCCGCGGAATACATGGAGTGACAAGGGCGAATATGACAATACAGCCCAGCACCTCGCCAAAAAATTCGAGGAAAATTTCAAACAATTCGAATCCCATGTTGATGATGAAGTCAATCAGGCGGGCATTCATGCCGCGGCTTAATCTCTAGGGTTACATGCATAAGAAAATAGTCGTTTCTTTGAACAGCTATTTTCTTAAGGTTTATGTTTTATCGCGCTGAGAAGCATTTATTAGGATCACCGGGCCAAGTCCAGCGATAATGATTAGTAAAGCCGCGAGAGCCGATTCTTCCAGCAACTCATCTTTGGCAAACTGATAGACATAGGTTGAGAGTGTCTCATAGTTGAACGGGCGCAGGAGTAGTGTCATTGGCAATTCTTTCATAACATCGACAAACACTAGGATCCCGCCGGCTATCATCGACTTACGAAGCAATGGGGGGGCTAACAAACGCATACTGCTCGTGAAACCTCGCCCAAGAACAAAACTTGCACTCATAATGTTTGGCGACAAGCGATTAACACCCGCTAAAATTGCTCCATGCCCTACTGCCTGAAATCGCATAATGTAGGCGAGAACCAAAAGACCCAGCCCACCAATTAAAATCCCATCCGAACGACCAAGCATTGCCGCGAACCAATCGATGCCTCCAGCAAATGATACAACACCAATCGCAAGGATTGCTCCTGGAAACGCATAACCCAGTGCGGAAACTGTTGTGAGTACTTTGAGTAATGGGTGTTTCTGATAAGTGGTCACCAAAATCATTACGGTCGCAATAGATATAACTGAGATGGCAGCCACCAATGAAATTACCAAGGAGTTGATCGTTGCTGTTAACAATGCGTCAACGTTGGTTATGGCTAGCCCCTTTACAACGAAACTAAGTAAAATTACAGCGGGGATAATAAAGCCAAGAATTATGGGTAATAAGCATAGAATAAAACAAAGTGTCGCCTTGCCGCCGGAGACCGGAATTGCCGCCAACGCAGTCGCTCGCCCGCTTGTATCATTGAAGCGTTGCCGCCGGCGCGCGCTTCGTTCAATAACGACCAATGCTAAAATAAAAATAAAGGCCATGCCGGCGATTTGTGCCGCAGCAGTAAGGTTGTTCATTCCAAGCCAAACATTGAAGATGCCCAGNGTGAGGGTTTCAACTGCGAAAAATTCAACCGTACCAAAGTCNGACATAACCTCCATNAGGACTAAGGCTAATCCGGCAATNATAGCGGGTCGCGCNAGGGGTANNTCCACTGTNAAGGTTGGGTTTCGGTTATTGAGGCGCGCAACTTCAAAATAGGATACCGGAGTGAGACGAAAGGCTGTNCGCGCCATAAGATAGATATACGGATAAAGGACGGAAGCCATAACCAAGATAGCGCCTCCCATNGACCGGATTTCCGGAAACCANTATNCACGTGCCGAGGTCCAGCCNAACAAATCGCGCAATAGTCCCTGTACCGGGCCCGCATATTCAAGTAAATCAGTGTAAGTGTATGCGATGATATAGGCGGGAACNGTCGCNGGTAANAGTAAGGCCCATTCAAGAATTTTCGCCCCTGGAAANTCAAACCGGGCTAAAATCCAAGCGGTCACAATGCCAAANATCAAGCTGAGAACACCAACGCCTAGCATCANCCATAAAGTATTGGCGACATAGCGCGGCATAACAGTCGTAAGNAGATGCGGCCAGAGCCCCCCACTATCGCCTGCNGCAGTAAAAAGNATNGCNACAAANGGACCAATCAGCACCAGCGCTANAAANAGCGTNGTTAGTGACCAACCGCTGACTTGGTCGTGCGATCGGAAGTATCTTTTTAAGAGTTTCGCATTTACCATCCAACCCGATCGATAATTCTCTGAGCGATCGGTGTCAATGCTGCGATTTTTTCAATTCGCAAGTTATCTTCCTTAAATGACCCCCAAGATTTAACTTCAGGGCTCGGCACTGTTTTNGGATTTATNGGAAACTCATAGTTNATTTTACCATAAAGAGTCTGCGCTGTTTGCTCAGTAAGGAATTCCAAAAGTTTTACCGCTGAACCTTTATTCTTNGAANATTTTGCTACCCCTCCACCCGAGATATTGACGTGATTGCCGCGATCACTCTGATTTGTAAAGACGATCTGCATAGAATCAGCCCAACCTCTCTGAGCAGCAATCTTGGAAGTTTTTAGTTTCCCNTAATAATAACTATTAATAATAGCTATATCGCAAACACCTTCATAAATGGCTTTAACCTGNGCACGATCATTTCCTTGGGGCCTTCTCGCAAGNTTAGAAACCAGGCCCCTTGCCCAAGCTTCNGCTNCTTTTTCCCCATGCGCNGCGATTAAAGATGCTANAAGTGCGCGGTTATAGACGTGACTACCCGGACGGCTGCAGATCCGGCCTTTCCATTTAGGATTTGCNAGGTCNTCAANNCGCTTTATCTCNGATGGCTTTACGCGTCCTTTAGCAATGGCGACTATGCGNGCGCGCTTTGAAAGGCCAAACCAACGATTACCAGAATCGCGCAAATGGGNCGGTATNTTACTCGATAGTTTTTTNGAGGANATNGCNGCNAANAANTTCTTNTCNACNTANGCATAGAGTCGCCCGATATCTACNGTCAAAACCACATCGGCTGGACTGCGCGGGCCCTCAGCCAACAATCTTTGAACAAGACCTTTAGAAGAAAAGACCACNTTAACTTTTNTACCTGTTTTNTTCTCAAACGCCNTCAAAAATGGGTTNATTAAAAAGGGTTGCCTATGAGAATAAACATTTATTTCATTCGCATTNGCAGATCGNAATGGCAGGCCNATCAAAATNGCTAATGCCGCGATCANAATTAANTATTTTATGTTGAGGTAGCGTAACAAAATTTTCCCCTTNCTGCTTTTAGTTTTGAAAGACCCCGATAAGCAAAANTTCGAGAATAAATCTCGAACTTCCNTAAAGGGNCCAAAATAAAGGTTAACGAGACTATGACAGTTATCTTTTTNCTGNNCGNTTAATCCAAANGTTATTTCTTGTGANCTTTCGGAGGTAAANAGTGTCNTGGCTANTNTATCCCATATGGCGAGCGCCGCACCAAAATTGCAATTAAAGTGGCTAACGTCTGANGAATGATGAATTTGATGTTGTGCGGGAGAAATAAGTATNTNTTCTATGACGCGGGGATAGGCAATTCGAATGTGTGAATGACGCAAATTTGCGCCTGTGAAATTAAAAATAAATAAGAGAATATTCACGCNATAAACTTCTACTAACTCAATTGACCCACCAAATAACGACACGAACAATGCTATTGTGACTGCCTGCACAAAAACCGCTCGCGTCGCAAAAATTATTCCCTCAACAGGGTGNGTACGATAAACGGTAATTGGTGTTAATGTTTCAGCTGAATGGTGAACTTTGTGAAAGGCCCAAAGCACCGGAAACCGGTGAAGACAAAAATGGACGAAGAACCTAGAAAAATCATCCAGGGTAAACAAACAAAATGTATATAAAACTGGAGCANTCCAAGCTGGCCANNTATTCANAGCTCCCTCTGANGTTCCTAATAGATCAATAAAGAAAAAATATAGAAAAGTCGTTACAGCNATTTTAGAAATTATTATCGGGGCGCTAAGTAACATTATCGCCCGATTAAGAAACATAAGTTTGTAATCACTAATAGAAGATCTAGACCACCAAATCTTAGGCGAGAANAGAAGGTNGCAGCCACGTTTCAAACCCGAAGTCCAGGTTTCCTTAGAAACCCAAGCACTCCAGAATAATGCAATTAACATCGCAANGAGCAGATAAAATATCGACACCCTTTTNTGTGGATTAATAAAAGACTCNGCCAATTGGGGCAGATAATCCTGAATGATCCAATCGAAAGGTTGTAACATCAATAACAGCCTTAGGGTCTAATTTGAAAAAATCTAATCATTTAAGAAATATGGGTGACCCAAAAGCTCGGCTCGGGCCACCCATATTGACTTATCTTAATCGTTCTCAGCAGCAGCGCCTTTGCCGAGTTTTTTAATCATAGCACCCAAACCAGATAGTGCGTCGTTGGCCCGAGCTTTGACACCAAATTTGTCAACCATCAACTTTTGAACCTTCAACATATGCACCATGTAATTATCAATGCCAGAGGACTGATCTTTGACATATTGTCCCTTGCTATTGATGTCTACCACTTGACTGGAATTCATCAATACTGGACCAAACCCAATAAGCCGGTTTAGACGGGTTGCAGTTTCACCAAGGTTTTTACGACCAGCTTGTAGCGAGAGACTAAAACCCTTCAATTCACCCCAATACTTGACATATTTTGCAAGGGATTTGGGACTTTGGGACTTTTTAAGTTTATTAAGAGCCTTAAAGCATGAGCCAGCATATTTGAAGACTGCCTCAGCCAGGGTCTGTTCCCAATTTTTTTCGATAATTGCTGCGTACTTGCGCAAGGAAGCGCGTTGACTATCGGTAAGCTTTGCTCCCTTAGCAGAGGTGATCACCCGCCGGCCATCAAGAAATGCCTGGGTGATAGTTTTTGCGTAAGTGGTCTTACCTTTTTTATCAGAACTAGCCGCATAATATGCTGGAGCAAACACCATTTCTCTATATAGGTCGACCTTACCATCACCATTATGATCGGCATAAGCAAGTGCCGCGGGTTTCCTCTTCGCAATCGCATAGAGCTGCTTAGGTGTGAGCTTCATACCATGGGCAGGCATACCAAAATAACCAAAAGCCTCATCCCAAGAATGTTCCTTACCGGTATAACGCGCACCTTTTTTATAGGGCTTATTATTCGGCTTTTTCTTGGCACTCATTTTTTCATCGAGGTAATTATCTACCGCTTGATTATAGAAAACAGCACCCATTAAAAATTTGGAGATAAGCTGCGGATAATTATACCCATTATCCAGGTCTACGCCTTTTTTCGCAGAAGACGCCTTATCGATCCAAAATTTCACTAAAGCCGGACCACTCATATTGTTGGGCATTCCCGCAATAGTTCCCTTATACGTCTTGCCAGAAAGGTTTTTCTTTTTACTTATCTGGTCAACTTTAGTTTGCTTTATAACAAACTTACCTTTGGACTTTGGCGCTACAATTGCCCGGCCCTTTGTCTTGCCAGAATAATAAGAATTCATTTTAGCTTTTAGCGCAGGGTTTGGCTTTCCATTCCCCTTCCCGGCAAGTTTCTTCAGTGAATCGTGTAAAACCTGACGAGCCATCTGGCCCGTATAGGCTTCCGAAGTCGATTTCGATCCAGTGTATCCCTTAAGTGTAACGGGAAAATTCGCGTAAACTTTATCACCAGCTGAGGCTGAACCACCTTGTTCAGAGACCGCGCAACCAATGACCGCCAGGGCCACTGATGTCAGCCCAATTGTCAAATATTTAAAATTCATAATTCCTCTGCAAGTTCAAAATTATTACCGCTTATTTCGAAAACAAACGGACTCCTAATGAGAATGATTATCAAAGTCAATGCTAATGCGAATGATTATCAAAATTAATAGTCTTTTTATTAGTCTTTTTTGAAAACGAATTTCCACTAAATTAATAGTATTAAGTAACCGACTGCAGCATACGCCTTATTTACAATGGTGATTACGCAGAATAAGATGAGAATGATTTGCAATAGCAAATTAATT
>NHFY01000036.1 GCA_002170165.1 Flavobacteriales bacterium TMED123 | reverse complement strand
CGCGCTAATTCTATTCGCCCCGCCGCTAGTTCCGGACCCCGGTCACCCACTCAATGAAATCGCTAAGTCTTTTGAACTGATGCTATCCGACTGGTCTAAAGATCGCCCAGAACGGTTTCCTAACCCAGAGACACTAGCCAAACAGTTTTCTAATTCTAAAAGTCTTAGCCGTTGGGTATCAGGGTCCCATTCACTAATGGCCCGTTCCATCCTTCGTGAAGATAAAAAAACCGACGAGTGGGTCCTATGCTGTCCCCCAAAAGGCGAGTCCCAAGTTTATAAGACCAACTCTGAGCTTCATCTATGTGGCAAATTTGGTGATATTCCCGGCCCACTTAAAATTATTGCCAGCGACCCCGAAGATCCAAATGTGCGGTCTCCTGGGCTCGTAAACAAAGCCCTTTTTGAAGAATTTGGACATCCTTACGATGCGGTTCCCGGTACTACCCATATGGTCCAAATTGAAAAACCAGAAGCCTGTGCAAAGATAACAACAGATTTCTTTTCGGAAATCGCTTTCGGGTCCTAAACTCAATCATGGAGTTCGACGATGCCTAACCAGCCTAATTTCTTGTTGTTCATTAATGACCAGCACCGCGCGGATCATCTTGGCTGTTATGGAAACAACATCGTCCAGACACCTAATATTGATTCCATTTCAAGCCGAGGCACGAGATTTGACAAATTCTATGTTTCCACGCCGATATGTATGCCAAACCGTGCGACACTCATGACAGGCCGCATGCCATCGCTTCATGGTGTCCGACAAAACGGTATACCTTTGCCGCTTAACCAAACTACTTTTACGCAACTTTTGAACGCCGCAGGCTACCGTACCGCGTTATTTGGAAAGAGCCATTTGCAGTGTATTTCGCCAAACCCTGTTGAGGTAGGGCTCCCAGTTCCAGACCNTAAAAAAGTTCAACCGCCGGCGGCCTTGACAGAAGCTTATCGCCAGATGTGGCTNGACGGAGATTACGAACANGAACTCCCACCCACCTGGAAAAAAAATCCTGACTTCGAGCCAGACCTCCCATTTTATGGATTTGACGAGGTGGCCNTGGCGGTCGGCCATAGTGATCGAGTGACAGGCCATTACTCTCGCTGGCTTGCGGAGAGGCACCCTGATCCAGACTCATTACGTGGGCCACAAAACGCCCTACCAGCAAACCGAAAAATCAAGGCCCCCCAGGCTTGGCGCACTGCCATTCCAGAAGAGCTATACCCAACTACTTTNGTCGCCGAAAAAACCATCGACTTTATAAAAAAACACGGAAANTCCGGAGGAGGACAGCCGTTTTTCGCACAATGTTCCTTCCCGGACCCACATCACCCGTTTACTCCACCAGGTAAATATTTTGACATGTACGATCCGGCGGATATCCCAACGCCAGACGCGTTTTTCCATCCAAAAGAAAAACTTCCTCCCAATGTTGCTGCCTTNCATGCTGAGCGCGACCAAGGGAAGGCAAANAAGACGGGACAGCGGGGCTTTGGNTGCAGCGAAGAGGAGGCTCGTGAAGCCATCGCCCTTAATTACGGTTCCATTACAATGATCGACGACGCGATAGGCAGCGTGCTTAACGCACTAAATGATAACGGGTTTTCAGATAACACCATAATCGTATTCACCACAGATCATGGCGACTTTATGGGCGACCACCAACTTCTCTTAAAGGCCGCTATCCATTATCAAGGGCTGATCCGAGTTCCATGCATTTGGTCGGATCCGCACTCTGCTAGGAAGGGAAATGTATCAAGCGCCTTTACGGGCACCATAGATCTTGCAAGCTCATTTCTCGATAGGGCCGGAGTGGAGGGTTTTAATGGAATGCAAGGCTTAAGCCTTGGAGAAATTGCTGATGGTGCTCTCGGCCATGATTCGATGATTATCGAAGAGAGCCAACGTCGAGGATATATGGGATTTGACCCTAATTTTCGTGCCAGGACGATTGTCGCCGACAACTGGAGACTGACGCTCTATTCGGGTGCGGCCTGGGGAGAACTCTATAATCTTGATAATGATCCCAACGAGTTCGATAATTTATGGGACGATCCGGGGCACGTNGCGGTCCGCACTGAAATGCTCGAGCGCCTCGCCCGACGCATGATGGATCTCTCTGACTCAAGCCCCCTCTCTATCGGGCACGGTCCTTAAAAACTTTAAAGTGCACGGCTTACCCCGCCATCGACATCAATCAGTGACCCGTTTATGAAATTTGCTTTTTCCGAACATAAATAAACTACCATATTCGCGATATCCTCCGGTTTACCAATTCGTCCTAACGGAACACTTGATGCGGAAGCTTCCTTAATTTGTTCCTCNGTTTGACCGGTGATTTCCATGCGTTGCTGAACCAACNTATCCCAGCGTTCGGTTGCGGTAGCCGCCGGGTTAATTCCATTCACTAAAACATTATCGGGNCCACATTCTTCAGCGAGAGCCTGCGTAATATTGAGAATGGCCGCATTAATTGCGCCCCCAGCAATATATTTCGCAGTCGGGAAGTGNCCGCCACGACCTATAATATTTATTATTCTGCCCCATTTCCGAACTCGCATGCCCCTCATGACCGCTCTAGAAAAACGAACGTAGCCCATCAATTTAAGATCAAAACAGGATTGCCAAACATCGTCACCGAGGTCACCTATTAAACCAAGTGGCGCTGANCCAGCATTGTTGACCAAGATATCGATTTGACCTANGGCGTTTTCCGCTTCTTCAAAAACCCGCTCNACTTCGTTTGCAACGGTTAGATCAGCTGCAATTGGTATTACCCTACCCGATTGATTTGAAGAAATTTCACTCGATGCTATCGCAAGCCGTTCCGTATTCCGCGCAACGATAACCAAATTTACGCCTTCCTCAGCTAACGCTTCAGCACAAGCGCGCCCAATGCCCTGACTTCCGCCGGTAATAAGCGCATTTCGACCTGTAATTCCAAGTTCCATTGAAGTATCTCCCGAAAATATGCGCCTCTTTATTAAACGTCCNTGCACCAGGATGCAAAAAAAGCCGGGTACATTGTCCCAGAAAATACACCGTGATAACTTTACACAGGTTAAAAGTTTAGTAATGGAGGTCCCTGATGGGTCAAAAAATGCTCCCGGCTTTCGAAAAGTTCGTGAATGATTTGCGCCGAATTTGGTCAGAATTCCCAGATGATGAAACTCGGATGAAGTGCGCGCACGAGCTCATGGAAAAGGAACTCCTGCCAGACCCAGCTTTACGAGAACACTGTAAAAACTGGCCATCAACTGAAGGTGGCAAGAATCTTCTTTTCTATACCGACCCAGATCATGGCTTTGTTATAAACGGTGTTGTCCGCGTGCCAGGCCGAACCGGAAGCGTTCACGACCACGCCGATGGGTGGGTCCTCTATGGGCTACTTGACGGGACAGAATCGCTTGAACGTTTTAAAGCAGTCGAGAGTCGGAAAGAAGAAGGTTACGTAAAGGTCGAACTTTTAAGTGATACTCAAGGCCAATCTGGCAAAGCGGATTTGGTACCCCCCTACGATATCCACGCCGAACAGGGAAGTAATAGTCGCTCAGTTGCAGTGATCCTCCGAAGCCGCATCCTAGTGGGCGAGGTATTGCAAGGCCGCTACAATCGAGAAACGGGTGAGTATTATGAAGGCTCTGGTCCCCAGCAAATTCCCTACGAACTCTCTGCATAATTAAAAAGGGCGCAGCAAGACTTATGGCCGAATCACCAATCTGGATCACCGAGGCGGATGTCACTTCAATGGTCAGCCTTCCTGATGCCATCGACGCTCTAGAACGTGTCCTACCACTCGAATCGCAAGGAAAAGCACAAAACATGCCTAAAGGCCACCTCATGGTCGCCGACAATGATGCCATGCATGTACTCGGCTGCTCGGTTGGCGGTGAAAATATCTGTGGTTTCAAGAATTGGATAAATGTCCGAGGAAAATCGGAGACAATTGTCGAGCTATTTTCTATGGAAGACGGCGCCAATCTCGCTGTTATTGAAGCAACTGCGCTCGGTCAAATGCGCACCGCTGCAATGACCGGCGTGGGAACCAAGCGCCTTGCCCCTGCCGACGCGGATGAGATGGGTATCATTGGGTCTGGAAAACAGGCGCTACCCCAGGTTGCTGCATGCCACGCTGTTCGTCCACTAAGAAAGCTACGTGTTTACAGCCGGAACCCAGAAAATCGTAATCACTTCGTGCATACAGTGCGCTCCGAATTTGATTTTGAAGTCATCTCCTGCGAGACCCTCGAGGAGACAACGAGTGGGATGCCAATTGTTACGGTCGTAACAAACTCAACAGTCCCGTTTTTAAGAGCGGATTTAATGGAAAAAGGCTCGCATCTCAATGCAATGGGCGCAATAGTGCCGGCTAGAATTGAGTTTACTGACGACCTCTTTGACAGAGCAGATATAGTCGCCGTTGATAACCTTCAGACAATCCAACATATGTCCGCGGAATTCATTGCCCACTTTAATGGCGACGAGGACCCTGGTTGGGACACGATCCAGACAATCTCAGAATTAATTAGAGATGAAATCACGCGCCCTCCTGACGCAGACATCACTTTGTTTAAGGCGATGGGAATGGGTTTATCAGATTTGTCTTTAGCAATTGATATTTATAGACGAGCCCGTGCCGAGGGCAGAGGCTACCCCTTACCAAAGCGAAACAAAACGCCGCCCAGACTTCAATAGGAAGCAAGATAAACTTGCTTAGGACTTAGTCGACTTGAATTTTTTGAATTACAACATCTTCCAATGGCACGTCACCCATGCCGTCACGCTGCCCTGTCGTTGAGCCCTCAATCTGGCGAACGACATCCATACCAGAGGTCACCTTTCCAAAAACAGCATACCCCCAACCGCGCGAGTTTTTATCGGTATGATTTAAAAAATGATTATCGGCGGTATTGATAAAGAATTGTGCGGTCGCCGAATGAGGGTCGTTAGTGCGAGCCATTGCTAATGTTCCAACTAAATTCTGCAATCCGTTATCAGCCTCATTTTGGATAGGATCATTTGTGTCTTTCTTTTTTAAACCAGGTTCAAAGCCTCCGCCTTGGATCATGAAACCCTCAATGACCCGATGAAAGATTGTGCCATCATAAAAACCCGCTTTAGCGTAATTTAGAAAATTTTCTACCGACGCTGGCGCCTCTTTAGCCGCAAGTTCAACTTCAATAACGCCCAAGCTAGTTGTTATTTTCACGCGCTTACNCCCCTCTGCCGCATAAGCCCCCATTGCAAACAAGGCCATCGCAAGGGTAACCATGGCGGTAATAATTGGTTTAAACATAAAACTCTTTCTTTAACNTTTTAACTATATATTCCATTAGGCTGCCAATTTTTGATATCCGCAACGTTAATCCTGTAATGACTACGACGTCGCGTTTACAACTGACAACCATGAAAGGTGGAACCAAAATTTAAGCTCACACTTTACAACTACCACTTGTTACAATGCACGCGGGAATTTACTTTAAAGACCGTAAAGGGCGCGCGCATTATCCTCTAATATTTTTGTAGCCACCTCGGCCGACACCTTCCCGTCGGAACTTAATTTGCGAAGGGCCTCAATTTCGGTTGAGGTGTCGGCGTGGCCATAATCTGTACCAACAACTAATTGCGTTTCGCCGGAATACTTCAAAACATAATCGATATCATCAGTAACCTGGCACGCAACCCAGATATTGTTATCTGCCATAATCGATTCAGAAATATCTTCACCACGGCGAGCCATCCTAAGTCCGAGATCATTCAATGCATAAGGAATCCATTGTGCACTGACCTCGACAAACGCCCACCGTAATTTTGGAAACATTGAAGGGATACCTTTGAACAACAGCTGATGAAATGTTGCTACCAATGGGAGTTTGGCTTTCGCAAACCCGCTGTCTTCCCGATACATGCTTTCTAGCAGAAAACTATTATTTCCAGCGTGAAAACAAATAGGTAAATCGAGTTCTTCAGCCATCTGATACAGGTTAAAGAACTTTTCAGAGAATAAGGGCGTGTCATGCTCAATGCCGTGCATATAAACACCGCAGGCACCATTTTCCTTACCGAATTCCAACTCTTCGCGACACTTGTCCATATTCAAGAGATGCGGCATCACTACCCAGCGTAGGCGATCAGGCGCTTGTTTCCATATACTCACCAACCACCTATTATATGATCGTATCAAAGCATATTCGACTTGTGGTGTTTGGGTCCACGGCCGCAGGAATACAGTGGGGTAAAGGACTTGAACCTCAATTCCAAGTTCGTCCATATGTTTTAAGCGCCCACCAATGTCCTCCATTTCCCTCGCTTCTTTGGCTGTATCTGCACCGACATTACCCTCCTTAGGCAACATGCGATTGTCCAGAAACCAAAATTCACGTTGAGCGACACCGACATTACTCAGCACGGTATGATCTGAGCGTTTAGATTGTACAACGAGAGGGCGGTATTTCTCGAATTCTGGATCGAGAAAGTCAAAGGTAGATTCGCATTCTACCACGTGTGCGTCAGAGTCAATTGATCCCATCTAAAATTCTCTCCACCTGAAGTATAGTTTATGAACACAAGAATACAGGATAATTTAAATAGAGAAATCCCCCTGCCGCGTTTGGCGTGCGTCGCTCAATGCGATATGAAGGGTAATATAAAATATGAATTAGAGCATTTTGATCATGACCGACCGGCCAAATTTCCTTTTATTCATAACGGATCAACATCGCGCGGATTATTTAAGCTGTGCAGGACACCCGGTGCTTAAAACACCTAATATTGATTCTATTGCCAGTGCAGGCGTTCAATTCAATCGATTTTATGTTTCAAACCCAGTTTGCATGCCCAATCGTGCAACGTTGATGACTGGACGAGCGCCCTCCGCCCATGGTGTCCGGCAGAACGGCATACCACTGCCCCTCTCTTCTAATACGTTTGTCGACATGCTACGCGATGCGGGGTATCGCACCGCGCTAGTGGGTAAAAGCCATTTACAAAATTTTACAACCTTTCCTCCTATTAACGTCGGGACTGATACGCCTGAGAATTACACCACCCCTAGCGACGACAAAAAAGAAGCACAAAAAGGTGCCTTTATGGATGGTAATTACAAACAGGAACGTCCGGATTTCTGGGACCATCCCGACGCCAAACTTGATTTACCTTTTTATGGCTACGAACATGTCGACCTTTGTTTTGGTCATGGCGATGAATGCGGCGGAGACTATTACTGGTGGCTCAAAAAAAATCATGAAAATGCTGACGCTTTGCGCGGACCCAAGAATGGTATGCCCCATGATTATTCCCTCAGGCAGGCCTGGCGCACTAATGTGCCGGAAAAGCTGTATCCTACCGCTTGGATCGCTGATCACGCTGAGAAATATATTAATAATTATGCAAAATCTGATGAGGAAGCACCGTTTTATATGGTCGCTTCTTTTCCGGATCCCCATCACCCCTTCACCCCACCCGGTAAATATTGGGACATGTACAAGCCAGAACAAATGGAAGTACCTCAATCCTACAACGCTAATAACTGGAAACCACCACCGCATGTCCAGGCATTACTAGACCGACGCGATGAGGGCAAACCGCCAGAAGATGGCATTATGTCATACGGAATTAACGTACAGGAGGCATTGGAGGCTCGCGCTCTGACCTGCGGCATGATCGCAATGGTAGATGATGGTGTAGGGAAAATATTAGCAGCATTGGAAGCCAATGGATTACGAGAAAATACCGTTGTTATGTTCACGAGCGATCATGGCGATCATCTCGGTGACCACTCTCTTTTGCGCAAAGGCCCAGCACATTATCGCGAACTAGTCCGCGTGGCCTTTCTATGGTCAGATCCGGATTCTGACGTAAATGGCGAAGAAACCGAGGCGCTGTCAGGCACTATGGATATTTCAGCAACTGTCCTGGATCGCGCTAAGGTAGCTCCNTATAACGGATTGCAAGGCAAAAGTATGTTGTCAGTCGCCGCTGANCCAACATCTANGGGCCCCCGGGACGCCGTCCTGATAGAAGAGGACAATCAGCGTATCTTGCCGGTGTTGGGTAAAGATCCGAAAGCCAGGACGCTGNTCACTAAAAACTGGCGCTTATCGGTCTATCATGGGAAGGACTGGGGTGAGCTTTATGATTTAGAAAATGACCCCGGTGAACTCACGAATCTCTGGGATAATAACGATTGCCAGGACATNAAAATGGCGATGATGGAACGTTTAGTTCACGAGCAGATTGCGTTAAATGACAACTCCCCCCAGCCACTGGGCAGGGCTTAGGGAATTGTAACTTTGGATCCACTCGCAAAGAAGATTCTTACGTTCTGGTTTGGTAATACCGACATGACTTCACCAATAAAAAGAAGGGATGTTTGGTTTAGGTCNACCCCCGAATTCGACCAGATATTAATTAACGATTATACGCCCATTCATGAGCGTGCATTAACCGGAGACCTTGATCATTTAATGAAGACACCGGAAGAGTGTTTAGCTTTAATCATTAGCCTCGATCAGTTTCCAAGAAATATATATCGCGGCACACCGCGCGCGTTTGGGGCAGATACNAGGGCACGCGAAATTACCAAGCATGCTCTCGACAAAAACTTTGATAAAGATATAGAAAAATGGCCNAAAATTTTTATGTACCTTCCCTATGAGCATAGTGAGCTATTAGAAGACCATGAACGAATTCTCCCGCTCTATAAAGCTTCAGCTGATCAGAGATCAATAACATCCGCACAAGGACACCATGACACTATTAAGCGCTTCGGGCGCTTTCCTCACCGAAATGCTNTACTAGGTCGCCAAAACACCCCTGAAGAGGATATTTACATGGAAAATCCTCCGACCTGGGGCAAGACTAAAGCGGAGGTGGAAGNGATGGAGCGCCAAANGTCGGAGCGAAAACCCACCACTCGAAAGTNATTAACGGTTCTCAACGTCTTCAAATTGGTTTTTGCCGAAATAGTTATTGCGAATNCGGTTTTTATTCCAACCCGGAATAGGAGGATCACCTGCAGTTCCGATATCATACAAATCGATAATTTCAATTGCATTACCAAAGGGGTCCTGAAAATAGGCGTGCCGTCCGGCAAATGAGGTATGGCCTTCATCTTCATAACGCACAATTTCGATATCATTGGCTTCGATAAAATTAACTGCCTGATCAAATTGTTCACCACAAACAATGAAGGCGTTATGAATTAAACAATGACCATCATCGTTGGGGCGACGGTGATAGCCTATATTAGAAAGAACAAAGAAATTATCACCAACCGCCATAAAAGCTGAATAAGAAATTCGCCGCCACAAGGATGCGCCAACAATGGNGGTGTAAAAATCAATCGCCTTATCAAGATCGGAAACACTGATGGTAAAATGTAAGATCCCAGAAGGCTTAAAGGGACCNGGATCAACTTTTTTTACGCTTGTTGCCCCCTTAAGGGCGGGGCTTTTGAAGNCTGCCATCACAAATCCTCCCAGGGATTATTTTGTCAAAGATTGCCNCACCTTCGGGGAATTTTAGAATCTCGAAAATTTTTGACCTAGCGCTGGATATTTGATCCCCGCTCCGGCAAGCCAAACTCTTGGTGACAAATTTCAGCGAGCTTCGTCACACCCTCTTGTATCTCTTCAACCGTTGGATTTCCGAAACATAAGCGCATCTTGTGGTGCCCGGCATCTGGATCAGCTACCCATTCGGTCCCAGGATTAATCGCAATGCCCTNCGCGGCAGCCACCTCAGAAAGTTTCATCGTATCAACGCNATCAGGCAGCGTGACCCAAACAAATATACCCCCTTTCGGCATNTCAAAGTCAGCCGTCGTTCCGAATGCTGCCGCAAGCGCTTCAACCATCGCGTCACATTTACTTTTCAAAATAGACCGCAGACCTACAATATGCCCTTCAAAATGCTCCGGGCAGTACTCTCCCAACACCATTTGTTCTAGTGCTCCCGACCCNCCATCTCGTTTAACAGCGAGCATACGGGATAGAATTTCCCATTCGGCTACAAGATATCCAACGCGCAGTGCCGGAGCGATAGTCTTAGAAAACGTACCACAGAAAATAACCCGTCCCTCGTCATCCAGGGCACGGATCGCTCTAGGGCGGCTACCATCAAAGGTAAGATCTGCATAGCAGTCATCTTCAAAGATTGGCACATCAAATTCACGCGCTAATTTCAAAAACTCTAGACGCCTTTCTTCAGGCATCACCGTACCGGTAGGGTTTTGTATCGTCGGCACGGCATATAAATATTTTGGTTTAACGCCATTCTTCTTGAGATTTTCTAAAATATTACTTAACGCATCCATCCGGATCCCGCCTCCGTCCAGCGGAGCGCCAATCGTGCGTACCCCTAGCAGGTTTAGACGCTGGATGGCACCCTGATAGGCAGCTTCCTCGATAACAACGGTATCTCCTTTGGCTAGGAGAACATCATTTACGAGATCCAACGCTTGCAAAGAACCGGAAACCAAGAGTATGTCCTCTGCTGTCTGCGCCATTCCAGTCGTTTTTTGTAAAAAACCAGCGAGAAACTCTCGCAACGGCAAATAACCCTGAGACCCACTTTCAAGACTATAGGTGGCAAGCGTTGACCCTTCCCTGTTCAGAACGTTCGCAGTCGCCTCGATAAAGTCTTTTACCGGCACTGCTCCGCCGTCGTTATGCCCCCCTACAAAATTGTATTTGGGGAAACCATGCCAACGACTAGAAGGAGGAGGCAAACCAGGACGAAAAACCGTAGAATAATCGAATGCCATCTCCCGTCCTCCATCGCATTAAATAAATCTCACTATTTTATAGGCTTCTTAGCGGTTGGCGACTGCTTCTTTGTAAAAACTGAGATCAAGGTACCTATCGGTATCGGTTAACTGATTACCCTGCGGAGCGTATTGACTCCGAACCTCGAGTACGGTCTCCAGGCCCTTCATATCCACTTCTCCCATNGGCACCAAGCCTGTCNGCGGCGATAGAAGTTTATCTAGCGCAGGGGCAACGGCCTTTTCTGGCATTTGTGGCATATTTGNCCCGAGAATTGTGCCAGCCTCTGCTTTATTAGATGGATTTAATATCCAGTCTAAGGCNTCCAGATATCCCTGGATAAANGAGATCATAGAAGGCCGGTTTTTGTTGGCCCACCNCCGCATTGCGCCAAACATCTGGCCCGGATAATTTTTAAAGGTCTGCTGACTATTTTCGAGAATAGTGTACCCGCCAGCTCGCGCCTGCCCGGTAAANGGTTCGATCAGAAGTGTGCCAGCATGCTCGCCTTTTTGCACAGCTTCCCAGCGATGGGGCGTGGCACCGACGGAGACCATTTTATAGTCGTCCGGTTTTAAACCGGCATTATCGAGCATACGATAAAGCACGAAAGCAAAACCAGTGGTGAGCGCATCCATCGCGAGGGTTTTTCCCTTTAAATCTTCAAAAGACTTAATTCCTTCTGAAACAACAAAAGATAATTCTATCTGTGTTGACCCCATGAAAACGAAGAGGTCAGGGTCACGGTCAAGTTCCACTTCACCGGCACCCTCCTGATAGGCTATGAAATTATCTACCGCGCTGCAGGCAATGTCGAATTCACCAGCCACTAACTTCTGCGCCTGGTACATTGAACTCGGTGTCCGCTCAAGTTCAACGTTTATATCACGTGCTTCGAAGTGCCCTTTATCAATACCTACAAAAAGCGGCAACAATCCAGTACCCGGAAAGCCAATAACCCTGATTTTTGAAGTCGCCATTATTTGTTCCTTTATCTTTAAGCNCTGCCCTGCATCACCCGCCAGATTTTTAAAGGCGTCAGCGGCATTTTAATATGTTCAACATCATAATCTTGTAGTGCGTCAATAACGGCGTTGGTAATGACAGCGGGAGCCGGGGTTGTTCCACCTTCGCCGCCNGCCTTCACGCCAAGTGGATTGGTCGGCGACGGGACTTCATTTAAAGCGGTATCGAAATTAGGAAAATGATCGGCACGGGGCATACCGTAATCCATAAAGGAGCCACAGAGCGGCTGTCCGTCACTATCAAAAACACATTCCTCCCACATAGCCTGTCCGACGCCCTGAACAATNCCTCCATGCGTCTGACCATCGACAATCAACGGATTGATCGCCCGCCCGACATCATCAACCGCTGCGTAACGAACAATCNGCGGTGCCCCAGTATCAATATCGATTTCAATTTCACAAATATGACAACCATTTGGGAAGACCGGTGTATGCATTTCATTANCTTCTATAACCGACAATCCGTCGGCAAGGTCTTCCGGTAGATCAATTGTCGTTGCTTCTGCACCTAGTTCCAATAGGTTGAGACGACGATCCGTGCCTATCACGGCAAATACACCATCTTTAAACACAATATCTTCAGCAGAGGCTTCGAAGACAAGCTCAGCAATGCGTCTACCCTTTTCGATNATAGCCTNTGACGCCTTNATAATTACTGTGCCTGCCATCCTCATNGAGCGGCCAGAATGCGANCCCCCNCCGACCTTGACNACATCNGTATCACCNACGATCACATTGACCTGCTCCACTGGCAGNCCAAGAAATTCGCTAGCTACCTGNGCAAAGCTNGTCTCATGGCCCTGNCCGCTCGGCTGNGTCCCTATCACTAAATCTAACTGNCCNTCCTCGACACGGACATGCAGTTCAGCCTGCTCGACCGGCGTACCAATAGAGCTTTCGACGTAATGTGCTACACCGCGACCAAGGATTTTCCCGCGTGACTTGGCTTCTAACTTCCGTGCGCCAAAGTCATCCCAGTTATTAAGCCTCATCACCATATCGAGACTTTTTTCATATTCGCCACTATCGTAATGCATGCCAACAGCATTGCGATACGGCATCTCTTCGGCTGTGATTAGATTCTTGCGGCGCAGCTCAATGGGGTCGAAACCAAGTGTCCGTGCTGTTTTTTCTACCATACATTCTATGCAGTAGATGATTTCGGGTCGCCCCGAACTGCGATAGGCATTCGTCGGCGGGGTATTTGAAAAGGTAGCGCGGGATCGCAAGTGTGCTACTGGAATGCGATAGGAGCCGGTTATAATACCG
>NHFY01000035.1 GCA_002170165.1 Flavobacteriales bacterium TMED123 | reverse complement strand
CGCTATCCAGGTCATTCGACGCAGGCAGCGCAGATCGCATCCCAGTGTCAGTCGGGTGCGTATGCCGGAAAATGGGTGATAGTGACTGATGATGATGTTGATGTCGCTGATTTAGAAGAACTGATTTGGGCGGCATTAATGCGCTGTGATCCGGTAAGCGATATCGATTTTATCAAATATGGTTGGACTTCGTTTGCGGACCCCCGCATCGACCCCGATCAACGGGCAAAAGGAAATATTACGAATTCCCGAATGATTATTGATGCTTGTCGGCCATTTCATTGGAAGGATGATTTTAATAAATCAACTAAACCTTCGGAGGGCCTGTTGAAATTGGCCAGAGAAAAATTCGGGTATCTTTTAGAACAATAATAAAAGTCGGTTTTAAATATTAACAACAATCAGGGAGATAAATTATGAAGGTGTTGAGTAAGTTAGTTTTCGTTGCGGCTGCAGGTTTAGCTGCCACGACATTTGCAGCCGCTGATGCGTCCGCACAGTTTTATAAGGGCAAGAAGATCGAGCTTTTCTTAGCCGGCGGGTCAAAAGGATCTTATAACCGGCACTCGCGTGTCCTGCAAAAATACCTGACTAAACATATTGCAGGAAATCCTGAAATTAGTATCACACCAATGCCGGGGGCTGGCGGCATTAAAGCGGCAAACTATCTTTATAATGCGGCAACACGTGATGGCACTGCTATTGGGACATTGCTAAAAACGATTGCGATCAATGAAGCTATTGGCCGACGCGGCGTAAAATATAAAACCGAAAAGTTTGGCTGGATTGTGAGTTCCGGTCCGGTGGATTCAGTTTTGGCACTATGGACCGCCACTTCGCCAGCAAAAACGCTTGATGATGTCTTTAAAAAACAGGTCTTATTGGGATCTACGGGAAAAGGATCGGCAACGTTTATCGAGCCGACAATCATGAACGCGCTAATCGGCACAAAATTTAAAATTATCACCGGCTATAAAGGCCTGGGTAAGGTTCATTTAGCGGTTGAGAGGGGCGAGGTCCAGGGTCGATTTGCAAGTTGGGAAAGCCTTAAGTGTTGCAAAAAGAAGTGGCTGAGCGAAAAGAAAGTTGTCGTTCTAATGCAGTCAGGCTTGGTGCGTAATAAAGATTTACCAAAGGTTCCTCGCGTAATCGAATTTGCTAAGAACGATTCTGATCGGGAATTTTTGAAGTTCGTTGCCGCTGGCTCAACACTCGGTCGTATTTATGTTACGCCACCGGCGATTCCAAAGGCCGCGATGAGTGCGTTACGCGCAGGTTTCTGGTCTGCCCTTAAAGACCCTGAATACCTAGCGACAACGCGGAAGCGAGGACTGGAGGTTGCCCCTATTTCTGGTGAAAAAGCAAAAGAATTAGCCGTGGGTATAACCAACGCATCTCCAAAGACCATAAAAACGGCTAAGAAATATCTCTCTCGGAAGAAAAAGAAGAAGTAATCTAAATCCAATAAAAGTAGAGGGTGACGGACAGTGTAAGGCTGCCCGTCACCCAATTTTCATCTAATCATTCCGGAGTAAGGAGTAATGGATCTCCAGATGCTCGATATGGCGATTAGGGATCTAGATCAAATCTTTGATCCGGAGCGCCTGTTGTTCCTATTGCTCGGCACGTTGATGGGTCTAATTGTCGGAGCTATTCCGGGTGTTGGCGGCCTTGTGGGCCTGACGCTGCTCCTACCTTTCACCTTTGGTATGGATCCTTATTCCGCCATAGCTGTAATGATGGGGTTGCTTGCCGTCACAACAACATCCGATACGATCCCTGCTGTCCTATTTGGCGTGCCAGGGACTGTTGGGTCTGCGGCCACAATTCTTGATGGATATCCGCTAGCCAAAGACGGGCAAGCAGGTCGTGCACTGGGCGCAGGCTTCATGGCCTCTATGTTGGGTGGCCTAATCGGCGCCGTGCTCCTGGGCTTTAGCATGCCGATCCTAAGACCGTTGGTGTTGTCTGTAGGGTCACCCGAGTTGCTAGCCATTTGTGTTTTCGGATTGTCTTTAGTCGCCGTACTTTCGGGTGGCGCAGTACTTAAAGGTCTCGGCGCTGCTTGTATCGGACTGTTGGTGGCCACAGCTGGTGACGACCCTCAAACCTCCCAACTGCGGTGGACATTTGGTACGCTTTATCTCTATGACGGTTTGCCGATTGTTCCTCTGTCGTTAGGTATGTTCGCAATACCGGAACTGGCCGATTTAGCAATTTCGCGTAAAACGATCGCTAAGGATATTGCGAGGAACACCGTGTCGGGCCAATGGCAGGGCATTCGCGACGTATTTTCTAATAAATTTTTGGTAGTACGTTGCGCATTGATCGGCTCAGGGCTCGGTTCAATTCCTGGCATAGGGGCTTCTGTTATTGATTGGGTTGCTTATGGCCATGCNGCGCGNACCGAAAGGGGTGCGTCGGAAACNTTTGGCAGTGGAGATATCCGTGGGGTNATAGCATCAGAAAGNTCTAATAATGCTAAAGAAGGAGGNGCNNTAGTTCCCACAATAGCGTTTGGTGTNCCTGGNTCTGCCTCGATGGCCTTGCTANTGAGCGCATTNCTATTGCTGGATATNCCGCCCGGNGAAGAAATGCTCACAACCAAACTCGANCTNAGTTATTCGCTTGTATGGTCTGTAGCGATNGCCAACNTAATTGGCGCGGGNATTTGCNTAATNGGNGCNAACCAGCTNGCNAAAATTTCTATNATTCGCGTTGGNGTNTTAGTNCCGATTGTNCTGTCNGTCGTCTTTGTNGGCGTTTATCAGGCNTCTNGAGCNTGGGGTGATTTTAGCACCATGTTCCTCTTNGGTCTTCTAGGCTGGATGATGAAGCGGTTTGGCTGGCCGCGTCCACCACTTGTATTAGGATTTGTTTTGGGCGGATTAATCGAAACTTATATGTTCATTTCCGTTGAACGCTACGGTTGGGATTGGATTGCGCGATGGCCAGTTATGATCATTTTTGGTTTGACCCTTGTTGGTGTATTGCGCCCGGTCATCCAAGTAATCCTCGGTCGTGACGAGAAAGACAAGAATTTGCGTCGTCGATTTAGTAAACCTCGACTGAGCCCAACAGCGCTATTTTCAATTTTTATCATCACTGTATTTTCTAGTTTTTTCTATCAAGCCGGCGAATTTGAATTCGGTGCTCAGTTGGTTCCAAGGTTGGTGACTGGCTTTGGTATTCTGTTTATTGGAGCGCAGCTTATCGGCGACGTATTCTTTGTAACTGAAACAAGGGATGGACAAGCGATAAAAAAATCTCAGATATTTGACATCACACACAGCTTTGATGATCTAACCAGTGGAGAAATGCTCCGACGCGCCGTGATATTCGCTGGATGGGGATTGAGTGTTGTGGGTATAGGCTATGTGATAGGCCTTCTTCCTGCAGTTTTGGTGTTTTTATGTTGCTATATGCGTTTTCATGGAAGGGAGAGTTGGGGTCTTTCGTTGATCATTGGATTGGGTGTCTGGTTACTTTATTTACTTTTGTTTCAGTTGGTTTTAGATGTTCATTGGCCTCATAGCTGGATTGGCTTGCAATTTCCAATCCTCCGTTCAAAATTTGAGATATTTTGATGGGAGAAAATCATGAGACAGCTTGAAGGTAGGGTGGCCGTCGTAACCGGTGGAGCGCTTGGTATCGGTGCTGAATATTGCAAACGATTCGCGGAAGAGGGCGCTAAGGTCGTAATTGCCGACCTTGTGGACGCTAGTAGCGTCGTAGATATTATCAAGCAAGCAGATGGCGAGGCAGTATTTGTAGAGACTGATGTCGCCGATGAAAAGGCAAATTTGAATATGGCAGCTAAAGCCGTTGAGGCATTCGGACGGCTTGATATTCTAGTCGCTAATGCTGGGTTATACACACATTTGAGACGCGTGCCGTCTTTAGAGGAAACCGTTGATGAGTGGGACGCTGTCTATAACGTCAATATCAAGGGTGTGTGGCTTGGCGCAAAGGGATGTATTCCGGAAATGAAAAGAAATGGTTACGGCAAAATCATCAATATTGCGTCTACGGCTGCCTTCCAGGGGACGCCGGGTATTACCCGCTATGCCGCATCTAAAGCAGCGGTAGTTGGCATCACCCGATCAATGGCGCGGGAATATGGTGACGCCGGTATCCGTATAAATGCCATCGCGCCAGGGCCTATTGAGACCGAAACTGGTAAACAATATGAAACTGAAGAAAGTATTAAGCGTCGCCTCGCAAGCGGGAAAAAGCGGGCTCTCGGACGTAACGGTATGCCACAAGATGTGATGGGGCTTTGTATCTTCCTGTCTTCGGAAAAAAGTGATTTTATGAGTGGGCAGACGGTCGTCGTTGATGGCGGCGGCACGATGTGGTGAAGAAGGGGTGATTTAATGGCGAGGTTGGATGGAAGAGTAGCAATTATCACCGGCGGTGCCCGCAGTATCGGCGCTGCTTTCGCCAAGGGGTTGGCAACCGAAGGAGCGAAGGTTGTAGTTGCTGACCTTGAGCCGGCGGATGAAGTCCTAGGTGTTATAAAGCAAGCCGGTGGCGAAGCGATGGGCGTTGAAACAGATGTGACCAGCGAAAGTAGCTGTGAAGAACTCGTCTCTAAAACGGTTAAAACCTATGGTAAGCTTGACATTTTAGTGGCAAATGCTGGGCTTTGGGTGCACCTTGAACGTCAGGCCCCTACAGAAATTGATGTAGATACCTGGGAGAAGGTTATATCGGTCAACGTTAAGGGTGTTTGGCTTTCTGCCAAAGCAGCAATCCCAGAGATGCTAAAGAACGAATATGGTAAGATTATTACTGTAGCATCAACCAGAGCGATGAAAGGCGGCACTGGGATGCTACACTATGACGCCAGTAAGGGCGCTGTCATTGGCCTGACGCGTTCACTCGCCCGGGAATACGGTCCTTNTGGTATCTGTGCAAATATTATTGCGCCTGGCGCNACAGANACAGAGATTAGCCAATCTTTGGCAACTNAAACNCAAAAGGAACGTCGGGTGGCTAGTGCTAAAGCGCGNGCCATTAAGCGTGCTGAAGAACCCGNTGATCTCGTCGGTGCGTGTATTCANTTGGCNNCGCCAGAAAGTGATTTTATGTCAGGNCAGACGTTAGTTGTCGACGGGGGCGCTATTGTTTGGTGATATTAANCGACTAAGGCATCACCGCTAACTTTGCTGCGGCGTAGGCGACGGTCNTCGGTCCGTTCGAAATGTGTCCGCGCGTGGGTAACTGCCAGATTATCCCATATGANAAAATCGTTTACCTTCCACTGGTGTTCATAGACNAACTTNTGTTGTTCGGAGTGCTGAAAGATTGGGTCAAGAATTTTGGTGCTTTCCTCGATAGTTAGCCCTTCGATCTGGCAAGTCATCAGCCGATTGACGAACAGCGCTTCACGTCCGGTTTCTGGGTGNCTGATAATGCATGGCTGCCAGGCTTTTTCGATATTTTCCAAATTATCTAAATTAGGCTTTTCAATCGTAGCATAATCATANACGCTCAGCGCCTTTCTGCCTCGGATCGNACTTTTGAGTTTTTCGGGCATACTCTCCCANGCCTGGTACATATTACACCACATTGTATTACCACCAATTTTTGGGACAGNAATNGCGAACAGCATNGTAAATTTATCGGGCTTGTCGGTATANCAAGTGTCGTGATGAAACCACATCTCTCCATCAGGGATTACACCGGTCGGCTCACCATTTTCATCACGAATATTGCTTACGTATGCGATCCCTGGAGTGTCATAAGAGCTGGTTGGAACTATGTAATCANCCGGTAGCGCCCTTTTACGTATCGGTCCAAGGGCTTTTGTGAAGGCCAGTTGNTGTTTAGCATTGAATGTTTGGTTCGGAAAAATAACNACTTGATGAGCATGAATAATNTCACGAATTTGGGCGGCAAGCTTTTTATTCGGAGNANCGCGGAAATCAAGTCCCGTTACGCGGGCACCCANTGGTTGGTCTAATGGTATTACTTCCATAACCCCTATAATAACAAATTANGNGCTTAAGGGGAGTTGAAATCGNNAGATTCAGNGGTCACACTAAAGTNNAACAAATATAGGNCAAAGGTTCAAAGATGGGCAGAGTAGAGGGACGTGTNGCCATTGTGACTGGTGCAGCTCAAGGATTAGGTGCTACCTACGCAAGAGCACTGGCCGCAGAAGGGGCTAANGTAGTAATTGCTGATCGGGATAGCGGTGCTTCTGTGGTCGAAGAAATCNGAGCATCTGGCGGTGAGGCTATTGACGTTCCAACCGATGTTCGTGAAGAGGAAGCCACACTAGAACTGGTGGCAAAGACCNTCGAAGGCTTTGGTAAGTTAGATATTCTAATCAATAACGCCGCCATCTTCACCGCGGTTGAGCGCAAGGGCTTTGATGAGATATCTGTGGACGAATGGGATTTGATGCACGCTGTTAATGTTCGGGGTACATGGCTTTGCTGCCGGGCGGCCGTTGCGGAGATGCGCAAACAGCAATACGGGAAGATCATTAATATTTCCACAAGTAGAATTTTTCAGGGGGTACCATTTTTTCTCCATTATGACTCCACAAAAGGTGCGGTCTTGGCTATCACGCGCTCACTCTGNAAGGAAGTTGGTGATGANGGAATTAGGGTCAACTGCATTGCGCCAGGATCCACAATGAGCGAGAACGTCCGCAAACGCACCAATTGGCAGGGCAGTGGTGCCGCCGTTCAGCTTGCTAACCGGATGATTAAGAGGGAACAGCTNCCAGAAGATCTTGTTGGCGCTGTCCTTTTCCTATCCTCCGCGGAAAGTGACTTTGTCACAGGCCAGACAATGCTGATCGATGGCGGCGTTAGTACACATTGATTTCATTGCCTTTAACTTAANTTACCAACCAATTCCCAGGTGAGACCGGGTTGGCCTTGCGGCTTCGTTGCGCTATAGCTGCGCCCAACTTTTGATACTGANTTATTTCTAAAGAGGATAAGACCCNTGGCTGAACGCACCCCTGCACGTAGTTACCCTGATTTACANGATCACTTGAAAGCACTCGATGATGCCGGGCTTCTGGTAACCGTTGATCGTGAGATCAATAAGGACACTGAGATGCACCCGTTGGTTCGCTGGCAGTTCCGAGGCGGGATAGAGGAAAATGATCGTAAAGCCTTCTTGTTTACAAATGTCGTTGACTCCAAGGGTAACAAGTTCGACATGCCAGTGGCAGTTGGTGTTTTAGCAGCAAACCGAGAAATCTATGCCATGGGCATGGGTTGCCCGGTCGAAGAGGTCCAGGATCGTTGGGCGCAGGCAATTGCTAATCCAATCCCTCCGAAAGAGATTTCCAGCGATGAGGCACCTTGTCATGAGATTATCATCGAGGGCGATGATCTGGATAGGCCAGGCAACGCGCTGGACTCTATTCCAGTGCCGATTTCAACGCCAGGTTGGGATGTCGGGCCCGTTGCTACACTAACTCAGTATGTCACTCGAGATCCTGATACTGGATTGACGAATATGGGTAACTATCGTGCTCAAGTTAAAGGCCCGCGTCGGATGGGAATGAACCCCTCCCTAGAGTTGCGCCCTGGAATTTATATTCATTGGGAGAAGATGAAGGAACGTGGCGAAAAGTTACCTGCTGCTGTGGTACTCGGGGCTCCATCATGCGTTACATTTACTGCCGCTCAGAAACTGCCCGAAAACTTAGAAGAAATTACTGTCGCGGGCGGTCTTGTGGGATCCCCCATTAATGTTGTTCGTGCCCGCACAGTAGACCTCATGGTTCCAGCCGAGGCTGAGATTGTAGTAGAGGGTTATATCAATACGGAGATGCTTGAACCTGAGGCGCCGTTTGGCGAAAGCCACGGCCATGTGAACTTGCAGGAATTCAACGCTTATATGGATGTCACATGTATCACTAGGAGATCGAGGCCGATCATGACTTCGATTATCTCACAAGTTACGCCGTCTGAGTCTTCCTGTATCAAACAGGTTGCCTACGAGACTATCTTTATGAACCATATGCGTGACGCGCTGGGCATCAAGGGGATTCAAAGGGTAGCTCTGCATGAGCCTTTGACCAACATCCGAAAGCTTGTTGTTTTGGTTTGTGATCGTGATATGCCGACGACAGAAGTTTGGCGCGCCCTTTATGGTGCCGCAACGTTGCTGCGCGCCGGCGGTAAGTTTGTTATCGCTGTTAATGACGACATCGATCCGTCGAATGCCGATGCACTATTTTGGGCGATGGCTTATCGCTGCAACCCAATTTTGGATATGCAGGTATTACCACACCGTGATCAAGGGCATGGACCACGCTCTAAGCGCAATAACGGTGAAGATGGATCAGTTTTATATGACGCGACACTCAAGGAAAATTTTCCTCCAATTTCATTACCAAAGCGCGAATTTATGGAGAATGCAGCCGAGATATGGGATGAAATTGGTCTACCCAAACTTAAGCCACAGGAACCATGGTTCGGTTATTCTCTGGGAGAGTGGGGAGACGATTTTGATGAAGCCGCAAAGATGGCAACTGAGAGTGATTACTGGGCCTACGGGGAACGGATCGCTCAACGTAGGCGCTCAGATGTGGAGATGAATACAGAGGTGCGTGACGTAGACGAAACTAAATAAGGTAGCGTCGTTCTTAGTGAATTTATTTCAGCCACTTCTTCGTATTGTAAGAAAATTGGCTAATGACTTCTTTTATAGGCTTATTGTTTAAATTTTCATTAAACAATTCCAATTCTAGTTTTCCGGAATAACCCCCGTTTAATACTTTTGGCAGATAATTTTCTAACTTATGATTTAGTCTTGGCCTAGGGCTTATCTATGGTTTGCAGGCTAACAATAAATACAGAATTATCAGAAAAGAGGCG
>NHFY01000034.1 GCA_002170165.1 Flavobacteriales bacterium TMED123 | reverse complement strand
TTTTTCAGAAGATGATTTAAAAAATATAGAAAAATCAAGCACAGAAAGTGTAAAAGCAGATTATGAAAAAGCATTAAAAGCAGAGGATCCAAATCCTGAGGATTTATTTACACATCAGTTTGCCCCTACTCCTATTTTGGAAGAAAAAGGAGATAGATCGCCCAAAGACAAAGAGACTACTGTAATGGTGGATGCTGCTCTTTTCGCTATTAAAGAATTAATGGCTGCTCATCCGGAATGTTTATTATACGGACAAGATGTTGGGAGAAGATTGGGAGGAGTTTTTCGTGAGGCAGCTACTCTAGCTCAAACCTATGGAGACAACAGAGTATTTAACACTCCTATTCAAGAAGCTTTTATAATTGGTAGTACAGTAGGAATGTCAGCAGTAGGCTTAAAACCTATAGTTGAAGTACAATTTGCAGACTATATTTGGCCAGGACTCAACCAATTATTTACAGAAGTAAGCAGATCTAACTACTTATCTAATGGAAAATGGCCGGTCAGTTGTATTATCAGAGTTCCTATTGGAGCTTACGGAAGTGGAGGTCCTTACCACTCATCTTCTGTAGAAACTGTTTTAACACAGATCAAAGGAATAAAAATTGCATACCCATCTACAGGTGCAGATTTAAAAGGATTAATGAAATCGGCTTATTACGATCCTAATCCTGTTGTTATTTTTGAACACAAAGGATTATATTGGAGTAAAATTAAAGGCACAGAAAAAGCAAAAACAATTGAACCAGATGAAGATTATGTAATTCCTTTCGGAAAAGGAAGGGTTGCTCTGGAAAATGACACAAATGAAACGAATTCACTCTGTATAATAACTTACGGAATGGGAGTGTATTGGGCGCTTAATGCCGCTAAAAATCACAAAGGAAAGGTAGAAGTTATTGATTTAAGAACTATTTACCCTCTCGATAAAGAACTTGTCTTTAATACTGTTAACAAACATGGAAAATGTTTAGTGTTAACTGAAGAACCATTTCAAAGTTCATTTGCACAGAGTTTAGCAGGTAGTATTCAGGAAAATTGTTTTGAAAAATTAGATGGACCTGTGTATGTTATGGGGTCTGAGAACTTACCTGCCATTCCACTAAATTCTACTTTAGAAGCAACAATGCTACCAAATGCAGAAAAATTAAGTAAGAAAATAAAAGAGGTTTTAGCGTACTAAATTCCTATTTATCTTTTTTATCTTTATAACCAAAAACTGAAAAATCTTCACTACCAGAAGGGTAATCAGGAAAAAGATTTACATCCCAAGTTTTTGTTGCCCACTCGTCACATGTTCCATCGCCAAAATTAATTGAAGCTACCCAATTACCATCAGCATCAAGATAGTCAAACAAGCCAGATACTGGAGTTAAAACTGTTTTATCCCATTGAGCAAAATAGCAATCTGTTTTTTCAATTGGATTGACCTCAACCTCTGTATATCCCTTATCAACATAAGCCATACGCGCTTGATCTGCATTATTACTTTGAAGTTCTGAAGTGTGATCTGCTTTCTCGCAAGACGTAAAAGCTAAACTCAAAACAGCTGCAACGAAAAAAGTGGTAGTTTTCTTTAATGTATTCATTGTTATAGTTTTTAGTGTATACAAATATATATACATTTTTTTATAAAAACGAAAAAAATGCTAGAATAACAATTGAGCGCTACTACTTCAGCTTCTCTGCTAAACTATCATTATATATCTTTTTGAACTCAGCAACATCTCCATAAGACCGATCATCAATACGGATATCCCCTCTAGTAACATGTCCCATAAGTGCAAAAGGAATATTTGTGTTTGTAAGTAAGTCTAAAAATTTCCCTTCATTACATTCTCTTACGCTAACCACAACTCTTGATGGAGACTCACCAAAAAGAAATGCATCTTCCCTAATCTCACTACAAGAAGTAATATCAAATCCTAAATTGTTAGACATAGCACTTTCTAAGAGTGTAGTAAAAAGTCCGCCATCAGCAATATCGTGTGCTGATTCTAACACTTCTGCTCTTATCAGTTTTGTTATGCTTTGTTGCAAATTGTACTCCAAATCCAAATCCAAATTTGGAACAGGAGATTCTTTTATTCCATGATATGAGGCTAAATATTCAGAACTTGAAATATCATTTTCGCATTTTCCAATCAGATAAATCAAATCTGATTTGCCTTTGAAAGCCAGTGAAGTGATGTGTTTTTTGTCTTCTACAATACCAAGCATACCAATAGTTGGAGTTGGGAAAACAGGCACTTCTGTACCTTCTACTAATGATTGATTATAGAAACTTACATTTCCACCAGTAACAGGAGTATTGAATTTTCTGCAAGATTTACTCATCCCTTTAATTGCCCCTACAAATTGCCAATATACTTCTGGGTTGTAAGGGTTTCCAAAATTCAAACAATTAGTAATAGCGGAAGGCACGCCTCCAGAACAAACAATATTTCTTGCTGCTTCCGCAACAGCCATTGCACATCCTTCTTCAGGATCAGCATTTACCATTCGCGCATTACAATCTACCGTCATGGCAAGAGCTTTATTTGTGTCTTTTAGGTTTACAATGCTAGCATCTGTTGGAAAGTTAGTGCTCATATTAACTGTACCTACCATAGAATCGTACTGCTCATATACCCACCTTTTAGAGGCTATATTTTCATGAGCTGTTAAGAACTTTGCTACCTCAACCAAATCAGATGGCTGCTTGATGTTCTCAATATCAAATTTTTTGTGCTGCTGATAATATGCAGGCTCTGAATACTCTCTTTCATAAACGGGAGCACCACCACCTAAAACCAAATCGGCACATGGAACATCCGCAACCAACTCACCATGCATATAATATTTTACCCTCTCACCTTCTGTTACTTCTCCAATTTTTTCACATGATAAATCCCATTTATCAAAAATAGCTTTTACAATATCTTCTTTTCCTTTTTCTACAACAACTAACATTCTTTCTTGCGATTCCGACAAAAGAATTTCCCAATCTTTCATGTTCTCTTGTCGAGTTGGGACTTTATCTAAATGTAGATTCATACCATGACCACCAGCTGCTGACATCTCATTGGAGGAACAAGTAATTCCTGCAGCACCCATATCTTGCATGCCAACAATTGCATCTGTTTTAGCTAATTCTAAAGTGGCTTCCAATAATAATTTTTCTTGGAAAGGATCTCCTACTTGTACTGCTGGTAAATCTTCTACTGAATCTTCCGTAATGTCTTTTGATGCAAAGGAAGCGCCATGAATCCCATCCTTTCCTGTTCTTGAACCTACAATAAATACTGGGTTCCCCACTCCTGATGAGGTTGCCGAAATCATTTCTCCTGTTTTCATAATCCCAGCAGAAAAAGCATTCACAAGCGGATTGGCATTGTAACAATCATCAAAGAACACCTCACCCCCAACTATAGGAATACCGAAAGCATTTCCATAATCGCCAATACCTTTTACTACTCCCTTCACCAACCACTTTGTTCTGTCTAATTCAATATTACCAAAACGCAAAGAATTAAGCTGAGCAACAGGTCTGGCCCCCATTGTAAAAATATCTCTATTAATTCCGCCAACTCCTGTTGCAGCTCCTTGATAAGGCTCTAAAGCAGAGGGATGATTGTGTGATTCTATTTTAAAACAACATGCCAAGCCATTTCCAATATCAACTAATCCTGCATTCTCTTCTCCGGCTTCTACCAGCATATGAGACCCTGTTTTTGGCAATTTCTTTAGCCACTTTATGGAATTTTTGTAAGAACAATGTTCTGACCACATTACACCAAATACGCTTAATTCACAGAAGTTAGGTATTCTTCCTAAAATCTCTTTTATTTTTTCAAATTCTGCTGGGAGTAAGCCCATTTCTTGAGCCTGCTCAACTGTAGCTAAAGTAAGTGTTGCCTGAGATGATGACATATCTATTGATTTTATAGGTACAAAAATAAGAGATTACAGCAAAGCAAAATGAATCAACTTGTTTGTTTTTGCATTTTTTTTAACAAATTTCCAGTTAAAATATTTTAGGGTTGTATTGCTCAGGTCTGCAAGCCACAACATCTTTATAATAGTCTTGAATAATAATTAAATCTTTTTGCAAATCTCCTGAAGGAATTAGCATATCAAAATAACCAATCTCCTTTTTTTGATAATCCATGTACATCAGTACAATTGGAATATTTGCTTTTTGGGCGATATAATAAAAACCTGTTTTCCATTTTCCCACTCTTTTTCGCGTACCTTCAGGTGCAATGCCGAGAATAATTTTATCTGCTTTTTTAATTCTTTCCACTACTTGACCAACTGTATTCTTACCTGTTTTTCTATAAACTGGAATACCTCCATTCCATTTGATTAACACACTTAATGGCCAAAAATAAAGCTCACTTTTAATCAGATATTTTGGTTTAATACCAGTGATATAAGCAAAGTATCTACCAATAAAAAAATCCCAATTGGAAGTATGAGGAGCAGAAATAATTAAACATTTTTCTACGCTAGGAAGTTCTCCAACTACCTTCCATCCTATTAGTTTAAACAAAATATTGCTCAGTAATTTTTTCATGACCAGAAATTATTTTACAAAGAAAAAACAAATTATTATTTATTCAGTAAAAATTGTAGATTTGCCACTTCAAAAAATATAGTCAGATGAAGACCAAACAAATTGCGTTAATCCTAATTCCAATAAATCTAATCTTAGCTTATTTTGTATACAATAGCATTAATAGTGAAGTAGAATTTCAAAAATTAGCTAAGCTGAGAATTGCTGAGAATGTACAACAACTCAAAGATATTAGAGCGATTCAGGTAGCATACAAAAGCAAATACCAAGGTTTTTCTAATAATTTTGATAGTTTAATGCTTTTTTTAAATACTGATTCAATAGCGGTAATAAAATCGGAAGGGGAAACCCCTGATTCATTAACAGAATTACAAGCATTAGAAGCTGGTATTATTAGTAGAGATACCGCTTATGTTGATGCTAAACCGCAAATCTTTAATGCAGATTATATGGCAACCAGAAATAAGCAATATCCCTTGAGCAGTAATCAACTTAGGTACATTCCTTATACCAATCAGAAAGAATGGGCAATTGATGCAGGTAGCATTGAAAAAGGAGAAGTAGTAGTACAAGTATTTGAAGTGTCTGCCACTTATAAAGATGTGTTGATAGGCTTAGATGCTGAAAATAAAAAATATGATTTGGCTAGCTCTTTAAGAGTGGGGTCCATGTCAGAAGCTTCATTAAATGGAAACTGGGGCGAATAACATAGCACCAAAAGTAAATTACAGCCCAAGCAAAATTGATAATTTATTAACTGAAAAATGCCACCTTTCAGTGGAGGTTGGGGCCAATCATATTGTATATACTTTATTTGACACCCTCAACTTAACCTATGTTTTGTTAAGAGATTTTCATTTTGAAGCAAAAAATATTGAAGAAGTTACTAATAAAGTAAATGAGATTATAGATCATGAATCTCTTTTGCAAAGATCATTTTATTCTAGTTCATTGACTTTTGCTAACTTCCCCTCTACACTAGTCCCCACTACCTTTTACAAAGAAGAAGAAAAAAGAAAAATACTGGCATTTAATCATGAGGTTTATGACGAGGTACTTACCGATCAGTTGCAGTACATGGAAGCAGTAAATATTTATTCAATTCCTTCATATCTACTAGATACTATTCGGAACGCTTTTCCAAATACACAAATAAAGTGCAGTTCAACTATTTTAATAGAACAACTCTTATTCCAAGATGAAAAAAAAGAAAAAGTATTTGCCTCTGTAAAAAAAGACATGCTTGAAATTTGTGTTATAGAGGACAATAAATTAGCATTTCATAATTGCTTTAAGTGTGAAGCGAAAGAAGATTTACTCTATTATTTACTTTTTACAATGGAACAATTAGGCTTGTCAGAAGAAGAAACTGACTTGGTTTTACTTGATGATATCTTAACCTCAGACGACACTTATCAGCTTTTATATGAATATGTAAAAAATATCTCATTTGGCAACCGCCCAAATAATTTAAAGTATGCTAAGCAGTTAGAGGGCTTGAAGACGCATAAATATTTTTGTCTTTTTTCTCAACTGTTGTGCGCATAATTTCTGGAAAAAATAAAGGAAGGATTATTAAAGCTCCTGACAATCTTCCTGTACGCCCCACTACTGATATGGCGAAAGAAGCCCTTTTTAATATTTTAGAAAACCGATATTATATTAACAAAAAGAAAGTGTTGGATTTATTTTCAGGAACAGGGAATATTGCGTTTGAATTTGCTTCAAGAGGAGCAGTAAATATCACAGCTGTCGATCAGCATTTTCATTGCTGTAATTTCATAACAAAAACAGCAACCAAGCTTAATTACAAAATTGATGTAAGAAAAATGGAGTGCTTAGATTTTCTAGAAAAAACAAAGGCGACATTTGATATTATATTTGCTGACCCTCCATATGAATTTAAGCATTATGAAAAGCTGAAAAATATAATCTTGACAAAAGAGTTAGTAAATCAAGATGGATGTTTAATTATGGAGCATGATGCAAACGCTAAATTTGATGGAGAAAATATGGATTTAAGAAAATATGGGAGCGTACATTTTAGTATTTTTACACTATAAAAAAATTATCAATGTCTAGAATAGCTGTTTTTCCTGGTTCGTTTTCTCCTTTTACTTTAGGACACAAAGCTGTTGTTGATAATGCTTTATCCATTTTTGATAAAGTGATTATTGCAGTAGGAATTAATTCAGAAAAGAAGGAATATTTCTCAATAGAAGAGCGTTTAGATTGGATTAATGCAGTTTATACTAACAACCCTAAAATAGTGGTAAAATGCTATGGAGGACTTACCGTAGATTTTTGCAGAAAAGAGGGCGCCAAATACATATTAAGAGGACTTAGGGATTCACAAGATTTCAAATACGAAAAGAATATTGCTCAAATGAATAAAGAACTTAATAAAGAAATAGAAACCATTTTTATTATTACTCCTGTTAAGCTTTCACATATTTCCTCCACTATTTTAAGAGACATAATTAAAAGTGGTGGAGACATATCGGACTTTCTGCCCAAAGAAATTAGACCCTTATTAGAAGCTAATCAATAATCTTGCAAAATATTGTTGTTTTTACTGGTGCTGGTATTTCAGCTGAAAGCGGACTAGATACTTTCCGTGATAATGGAGGGCTTTGGGAGAAATATAAAATTGAAGATGTAGCCACTCCTGAAGCTTTTGAAAGAAATCCTAAATTAGTTTTGGATTTTTACAATCTAAGAAGAAAACAACTTTTACAATGCAAACCCAATGCTGCTCATTTTGCACTAAATGAACTTAAAGATAAATACAAGCTACAAATCATTACACAAAATGTTGATGATTTACACGAAAGAAGCGGAAGTCAAAATGCATTGCATTTACATGGAAAGTTATTAGAAGCAAAAAGCACTCTAGATGAGGAAATTTACCCTATTAATGGTGTGGAATTAAATATTGGAGATTTATGTAAAAATGGTAGTCAATTGCGACCAAATGTGGTTTGGTTTGGAGAGACTGTTCCTAAAATTGCGGAAGCAATTAGCATCACTAAAAAAGCTGATATATTTATTGTAATAGGTACATCCTTAAGTGTATACCCTGCAGCATCTTTATTGCAGTATACCAAAAATGCTGAAAGAATTATCTTAATTGATCCAAATACCAAAAATATAAATGGTGTTGAGGTGTTAACAGAAAAAGCAACAATAGCCGTTCCGGAATTAGTGGCAACATTATTGAAATAGTTCAACAAGATTTGTATAAGAATTTTTTAACCTCTCTGCTATTTCATCTTGCTTTACCCATTCTACTTTTGTAATTCCCTCATTTATTTGCGGGGATAATCCTCCTTCAAAATTTGTTGTCATTCTAAACCAATAGGTGCATTTTAACAAATTTTTTCCACTCAATTCATATGTATGATAAGTGTCTTTGAGTTTGCTTACAATTTGTAAGTTGCTTACTCCACATTCTTCCTGCACTTCTCTTATTGCACACTTTTCAATGCTTTCTCCTGTTTCCAATTTTCCTTTTGGCAAATCCCATTTTCCATTTCTAAATATCATTAAAAGCTCCTTTTGCTGATTATACACAACACCTCCTGCTGCTTTTATTAAAGTGTAATTAGAACAGAATTTTTCCCAATTTTCTATTATGATTTTTGGACGACCATTTATGAAAACTTTATATTTTTGCAGCATGATTTCAGATATTGAAATAGGTAAACAAATTGCCAAAAACTTATTGCAAATAAACGCAATAATTTTACAACCAGAAAATCCTTTTACTTGGGCTTCTGGCTGGAAGTCGCCAATTTATTGTGATAATCGCAAAATATTATCTTTTCCAGAAAGCAGAACTTTTGTAAGACAATCCTTAGCAAATCTGATAGCTAAACATTATGGAGGCGCTAATGTCATTGCTGGAGTAGCAACAGGTGCTATTGCTCATGGCGCATTGGTAGCCGAAGAAATGGGGTTACCTTTTATTTATGTTCGCTCTACAAAAAAAGGGCATGGGAAAAAAAATCAGGTGGAAGGCGCTTACAACTCAGGGCAATCGGTAATTGTGATTGAGGATTTGATAAGTAGTGGTAAAAGCAGCTTGGAAGCTGTAGAAGCATTAAGAAATGAGGGTTTAAATGTAAAAGGTTTGATATCCATTTTTACTTACGGATTTGATGCTGCAAGCGAAAATTTCAAAAAAGCAAATTGTGATTTTATTTCACTCTGTGACTATCCTACCCTTTTGCAAGAAGCATTGAAACAGGATTACATTAAACAATCTGATTTAGAAATTTTAGAAAAATGGAGAGAAGCTCCAGAGAAATGGGAAAAATAATATGACAACATTCAACAGCCCACAAGTAGATGTTAATTTAAGTGCTGAAGCACTTTTTAGCAAATTGAGCAATCTGAATAATTTACAAAGCATATTACCACCTCAAATTTCTGAATTTGAATCTACTACTGAGAGTTGTAGTTTCAAAATTGGAGGGATGCCAAGAATCAGTTTGCAGATTGATGAAAAAATCCTAAATAGTAAAATATCATTAACTTCTCAAGATAGCCAAGTTCCATTTAATCTTGTGTGTAATATTTCTGAGCAAGGTGAAAACAGCAAAGCTTCTTTACAACTAAATGCAGAACTGAATATGATGATGAAAATGATGCTAGAAAAACCGCTCACTAACTTTTTGAATAAAGCAGCTGAAGGACTTAGCAAACTCTAAATTACATACTTAACTTCTTTTAAGGAAAAGGCTTTAGTATAAGCATCTTCAAATGCTAAAACTAATTGACCGCTTTCATCAATGTCTATTATTTCTGCTTTTGTTTTTTTATCTTCGATGATATAATCTCTGAACTGTTTAAAGCCAAATAAATTAGTTAAAAATTCATATTTCATCTCTTCTGATTTTCCTTCTTGAAATTGTAAATACCTATACTCAACTGCTGCCAAAAGCTCGTTTTGCAATAAGGGAAGTGCTACTTTTTGCTTTAACTCCAATGCAAAAGAGGTCGCTTTAGTAGAATATGTTAGAAATTTCTTTTGATTTACATTTAAGCCTACACCCACAATCGCATCTTTTACAATATCCCCACTTACAATATTTTGAACTAATATTCCAGCTATTTTTTTATCAGCAATTAAAATATCGTTTGGCCATTTTATGTTCACCTTTTCACCAAAATACTTATGCAGTAAATCATATAATGCAAGCGAAATAAAAATAGTAATATTGAACTGATTTCTAATTGGCATACTAGGAGAAATAATCATACTTGTTAAGATGTTTTTACCAAATTCGCTTTCCCAATTTGCTTCTCTTTGCCCCTTTCCATTTGTTTGTAAATTTGCGAAAATTACTGTCCCCTCTTCAGCTTTTTTAGTTTTCAGCAATTTACTAACATAATCATTTGTAGAAGCAGTTTGATTTATATTGATAATATTGGAAAATAATGTAGTCAAAATTTTGCTTTTTTATATGTTCAAATTCATTACTTTTGCATTGCAAACTTAAAATTTTATATGGGTAAAAAAACTGTAGGGAGAAAAAGTGAGACTTTAGTAAAAGCAGTAATAGAAGTAATAAAGGAACACAAAGGAAAAGAGGTTGTAAGTTTAGATTTAAGAGGGATTGAGACAGCAGTGTCCGATTATTTTGTCGTTTGCCATGGAACATCAAATACCCATATTTCTTCACTAGCTGATAATGTAAGAAAAGATGTTTCAAAAAAGATAAAAGAAAAGCCATGGCATATTGAAGGGGAAAGTAATAAAGAATGGGTACTTCTAGATTATTTTGATGTAGTAGTACATATATTCAATAAAGAAAAAAGAGATTTTTACAAATTAGAAAACTTATGGGCTGATGCAAATATTCAGCATATAGAGCAATCAGCTTAAGATAGAATAATGAAAAAACCATCAAGAAAAACACCACAAAAAAAGAATTTCAAGTTCAATGTAATTTGGGTTTATGCTGCTATTGCATTGTTCTTTTTTGTTCTGCAAATTTTTAATTTTGACAACACTAAGCAAACTTCTTGGCAGGAATTTAACCGTGAGATGCTACAGCAAAAAAAGGTCGAAAAAGTTGTTATCGTAAATAAAGAAGTTGCTCAAGTTTATATCAAAAAAGAATATTTAGATGAAGAAAGTTTCAGAGATGCAAATCAGAAGCCATTAGCAGGTGTTAATAGCGGTCCACATTTCTATTTTGAAATTGGCTCTGTAGAAACATTTAACGAGCAACTTAATGATGCACAAGCTGAATTTGATAATTATGATAAGATAAGTGTTACCTATAAAACCGAAAAAAATGTATTTGGAGATATTCTAGGATGGATATTGCCACTTGTTTTCTTTGTAGCTGTTTGGCTTTTTATCATGAAAAGAATGAGTGGTGGAGGTCCAGGTGGCGGGCAAATTTTTAATATTGGAAAATCAAAAGCTACACTTTTTGACAAAACCAATGTTGAAGTAACCTTTGATGATGTTGCAGGATTAGAAGAAGCAAAAGAAGAGGTAGAAGAAATTGTCGATTTCTTGAAAAATCCAAGAAAATACACCAAATTAGGAGGAAAAATTCCAAGAGGCGCTATGCTTATAGGCCCTCCAGGAACAGGAAAAACACTACTAGCAAAAGCAGTAGCAGGAGAAGCCAAAGTACCTTTTTTCTCTCTTTCTGGCTCTGACTTTGTAGAAATGTTTGTAGGAGTTGGGGCAAGTAGAGTTAGGGATTTGTTTAAACAAGCTAAAGAAAAAGCACCATCAATTATTTTTATAGATGAGATTGACGCTATAGGTAGAGCAAGAGGTAAGAATGCTATGACAGGAGGTAATGATGAAAGAGAAAATACCCTTAATCAGCTATTGACTGAGATGGATGGATTTGGTACAAATACTGGCGTAATTGTGTTAGCTGCAACAAATCGTGCAGATGTTTTAGATAAGGCACTTGTGCGACCTGGAAGGTTTGATAGACAAATTTATATCGATTTACCGGATTTAGTAGCAAGAAAAGCTATTTTGAATGTCCATCTAAAACCATTGAAATTAGCAAAAGCTATAGATGTGAATTTCTTGGCAAGGCAAACGCCAGGATTTTCTGGTGCTGATATTGCAAATGTTTGTAATGAAGCGGCTTTGATTGCTGCTCGAAAATCCAAAAAAACTATTGAAAAAGAAGATTTCCTGGATGCGGTGGATAGAATAATTGGCGGATTGGAAAAGAAATCAAAAATCATTTCACCTGATGAGAAGAAAACCATTGCTTATCATGAGGCCGGACATGCTACTGTAAGCTGGATGTTACAATTTGCTTCTCCTCTAATAAAAGTAACTATAGTTCCAAGAGGAAGGTCTTTAGGAGCTGCTTGGTATTTACCAGAAGAAAGACAGCTGACGACAACCCAGCAAATGCAAGATGAACTTTGTGCAGCACTTGGCGGAAGAGCTGCTGAAGAAGTGTTTTTTAATAAAATATCTACTGGCGCACTATCAGATTTAGAGAAAGTAACTAAAATGGCTTATGCTATGGTGAGCGTATATGGGATGAGTGATAAAGTCGGTAACAGAAGTTATTACGATTCTTCAGGGCAAAATACTAATTTTACAAAACCCTATAGTGAAGCAACAGCAAAGATTATTGATGAAGAAGTTGCTAATTTAATTGACAAGGCTTACAGTAGAGCAAAAGATATTTTGAAAAGCCATAAAAACAAATTGGTAGAATTGGCAGAATTACTTTTGGAAAAAGAGGTGATTTATAAAGAAAATTTAGAGAAGATTTTTGGCAAAAGAGAATGGACTTCATTTGAAGAAGAAAAGTTAAATGAGATGGATAATGATGAATCTGCTAAAAAGTCTGAAAAAGATAAAAGTGCATAACAATTGGATAAAAATTGCTTCATCCAAACAAGCATATCAAATTGAACTACTAAAAGGTATGCTTGAAGAAAATAACATTATTGCAGTATCAGTAAATAAAAATGATTCATCCTATTTAGCTTTTGGTGAAATTGAACTATTTGTAAAAAGCAAAGATGTTATTCAAGCTAAAAACTTAATAAAAATTCAAAATGAACGAAAAGCTTAAAAGAGCTCTTTCTGGCGCTGTATATGTAGCAGTAATGTGGTTTGGCACTTCTTATTCTGAGCTTACTTTCAATATACTTTTTGGTATTATTTTAATGCTTTGTTTGTTTGAAATATGGAAACTTAGGAAAGGAAAAACAAAACTCTTGGCATTTACCTATGTTATTATTCCATTACTGCTTATTCAACTATTTAGCATGAAGGATTCTGATTATCCAGAAAGGCATTTCGATCCAACTTTAATCCTTACAATGTTTATCCTTACTTGGACTTTTGATACTTTTGCTTACTTATTTGGTATCACTTTTGGGAAGCATAAAATCATGCCCTCCATTTCTCCTAAAAAAACTTGGGAGGGCTTTGCAGGAGGTTTTGTATTTACGCTTATTGCTGCATTTATTACACATCAAATTTTGGATCAACTTGACTTGAGAACGCTAATGATTATTAGCATAGTATTGCCATTTACAGCCACTATTGGCGATTTTATAGAGTCTTATTACAAAAGAGAAGCAGACGTAAAAGATTCAGGCAACATTATTCCAGGGCATGGCGGGATGCTAGATAGAATGGATGCATTTCTAATAACAATCCCAGCTATTTACATCATCATTAATTTATTATGAAACTCCACAAAGAAGGGCTAAAAATATTAAGAAATGAGCTTTTCATTTTTACAATGGTGAACTATATCACTTATTGGAATTTAGTTAGCATATTTTGGTATTTTACTCTTCCTCTTTCAATTGTATTTTTTCTACTCTCACTTTATTTTTTCAGGGTACCAAGAAGAAATTTTGAAAGAAAAGAAGGGGTTATTTATTCCCCTTGTGATGGTAAAGTGGTGGTAATAGAAGAAACGGAAGAATCAGAATATTATAAGGATAAAAGAATGCAAATTAGTATTTTTATGTCTCCCCTAAATGTGCATAATAACCTTTACCCAATCTCTGGTAAAGTGACCTACAATAAATATCATCCTGGAAAATTTTTAGTGGCCTGGCATCCTAAAGCCTCGACCGATAATGAAAGAAGTACAATAGTTGTAGAGAATGAGAATATTTCTGTTTTATTGAGGCAAGTTGCTGGTGCTATTGCTAGAAGAATTATTACTTATGCTAAAGTTGGTGAGAATACGCATACTGCAGATGAATTAGGATTTATTAAGTTTGGTTCTAGAATAGATATTTTCTTGCCTATCGGAACAAAAGTTTGTGCAAAACTTAATCAAAAAGTAAAGGGGGGAGTAAGTGTAATTGGAATTTATTAAATTTTATTGAAATTTAAGCGCTATAGCAAGAGAATTTAAATTATTAAACTATTTTTACTATATTTGCTATATAAATAACCTTTAAAAAAAAAAAAATGAAAAAATTATTAATCGGTTTATTTTCTTTAAGTCTAATAGTTAGCTTCTCAAATGCAAATGCATGCGGAACCTGTGGATGTAAAGATAAAACAGAAATATCTAGTGCAGATACAGAGACTAAAAAATCATGTGAAGGCACTAAAAGTAAAAAGCAATGCTGTAAGTCAAAAAAAGGAGATAATGGAAAGTACACAAATGGATCTAATAGCGGATTTAACTTTGCCAAAAAAAGCAGCTGCTCAAAAGCTGAAAAGAAAGCATGCGACGGAAAATCGGATGAAGACACCGAAGAATCAGCTAATGATGATGAAGATAATCTTGATGAATAAGAATTAATCTATCACAAAAAAAAAGCCGCAAATTTGTGGCTTTTTTTATACCACAAAATTTATGGAATTTTTACCAAAAATAATAGAAGATTATGCCTTAGCACATACCGCTAAGGAGAGCGATTTACTTGCCAAATTAAACAGGGAAACTTGGGCAAAAGTAATTATGCCAAGGATGCTTTCAGGGCATATGCAAGGTAGAGTTTTGTCCTTATTCAGTAAATTAGTAAATCCTAAAAACATATTAGAAATTGGCACCTATACTGGATATTCTTCACTTTGTTTAGCAGAAGGCTTAAATAAAAATGGAAAGTTGCACACCATTGATTGCAATGAAGAAGTCATGCAAATTGCAAATCGTTATTTTGAACAATCAGATTATGCAAAAAATATTATTCCACATATTGGTGATGCTTTAGCAATCATACCAAAATTAGAAACGGACTTAGAATTGGTTTTTATTGATGCGGATAAAGAAAATTATTGCAATTATTTCGATTTGGTTATTGATAAATTATCCGCAGGTGGCATCATAATTGCAGATAATGTGCTGTGGAGTGGAAAGGTAGTGGAAGAAGTGAAAGATGCTGAGACAGAATCCTTAGTTACTTTTAGTAAAAAAGTGCATCAGGACAAAAGAGTTGAAAATATTTTGTTGCCTATAAGAGATGGTTTAATGGTTTGCAGAAAAATAAGTGGTTAAGCCTAGGATTTAACCCATAATTTTTAGGTTTGCAGAAAATTAAATAGATGGCATTATTTGAGGACACAAGAATCACGTATGCAGACAAATCAAATAAAGATTTAATAAGAGCCTATTTTTTATTTCGCATTATCAGCAACCCTATTGTTGCTAAAATCCTCACCTCATTATTAAAGCTAGCAAACAATTTATATCTACCGATTAAAGGTATTGTAAAAGCTACTATTTACAAACAATTTTGTGGAGGTACATCGATTGAAAAAAGTCAGACTACTATTGATAAGTTATGGAATTCTCAAATAGGTACGATTCTCAATTTTTCTGCTGAGAGCAAAGCGACTGAAGCTGATTTTAGGCACACAGAAGCAGAAATAATTGCAACCATTAAAAAAGCAAGCAATTCAAAAAAAATTCCTTTTGCGGTTTTCAAACCTACTGCTATTACTTCATTTTCATTATTGGAGAAAATAAGCAAAAAACAAACATTGAGTAAGATTGAGCAAGAAGAGAATGATAAATTTGACCAAAGGATAAATAAAATTTGTAAAACTGCATTTGAACTAAAGGTGCCCATTTTTATTGATGCAGAAGAGAGCTGGATCCAAAACGCTATTGATGAAAAAGTAACGGAGATGATGAAAAAATTCAACAAGGAGAAAGCTTGGGTTTATAATACCATTCAGCTGTATAGGAATGACCGTTTGGCTTATATAAAACAACTACTTAATGAAGCTAAAAGAAATAATTATTTTATTGGCCTGAAATTGGTAAGAGGAGCATATCATGAGCAAGAAATAGCAAGAGCTGAACGCTTTAATTATCCATGCCCTGTACATAGAAAAAAAGAAGATACAGACAAAGACTTTGACTTAGCACAAAGTTTTTGTGTAGAAAATATTGACTATATCTCATTTTGCAGTGCAACTCATAATGAAAAAAGCGCTACCTATCTAACTGATTTGATTCAGGAAAATAATTTGGACAAAAAGGATAAGCGAATTATCTTCTCTCAATTATTAGGCATGAGCGATAATATCTCTTATCATTTAGCAAAGCAAGGCTTTTATATAGCAAAATATGTGCCTTATGGCCCTGTAAAGGATGTTATCCCTTATCTAATTAGAAGAGCTGCTGAAAACACCTCTATTGCTGGGCAAATGAATAGAGAATTATCAAATATTATTAAAGAAAGAAAAAGAAGAAAAAAAGCTTAAAAATCACAGATTTCCAACTCTGAATTGAGTGTGAATCCCATTACTTCTACTGTACTTTCAGCATCACAAAACTTAAAGCTAACGGCAAGATTCTTTTCATTTAAGCTATTTTCTATTACATAAAATTGACATGGCGTTTTTTCTATATTGCTTTTCTCAAAATTGACTTCTCCACCTTCTAAAACCGAAAGCAATTCTTCTTTGCTAAGAGAATAATAAACCAATTGGCATTCTGATTTAGTAGAGAAAATGGTAGTGTTATTTTCTAAATGCCAAATCACTCTTTTATCCATACTGAAATAATCTATGTAGGCATAAAAAGTTTTTTTCAGCCTATTTTCTGGCCCCATTGAAAGCAAAAAAATACTTATAAGTGCTCCAAATGCAAAAAACAAAAACCTTCTTGTCATATGATCAGATTCAAATCTTTATACGGTAATTCAAACATGCTACCCAAAACGGCATTAGTCAGCATCCCTCTATAAAGGTAAATTCCAGTACGAAAACCATCTTCCTTTTTCATGTATTCCTCAATACCACCTTGAATTCCCATTTTGAGCAAGCTAGGGGCTAAAATATTACTGATGGCAAATGTTGCGGTCCTAGATACTCTTGACGAAATATTTGGCACACAATAATGCACCACATCAAATTTTCTGAATATTGGGTTTTTATGATCAGTCACTGATGAAGATTCAAAACAACCACCCTGATCAATACTTACATCGACAATTACTGCACCGGATTTCATTTTTTTCACCATTTCTTCACTTACTACACAAGGTGTCCTTCCTTGATCTGCCCTGAGTGCACCTATAACAACATCTGCACGCATCAGTGCTTTTTGTAATGCTTTGGGCTGTAAAATAGAAGTGTTAACCCTTTGGCTTGATATTTCTTGCAATCTTCTTAATTTTGTGATAGAGCTATCAAAAACCCTAACAGACGCACCTAAACCTAATGCAGTACGGCAAGAAAATTCTCCAACAGTGCCAGCTCCAAGAACAACAACTTCTGTTGGTGATATACCACTCACTCCTCCTAGCATCAAACCTTTTCCTGAATTGACGTTACTCAAATATTCTGCAGCAATTAGAATTGCGGTATTTCCAGCTATCTCACTAATACTTCTTATCAGTGATAGGGTACCGTTTTCATCTTTTATAAACTCAAAAGCAATAGCAGTAATTTCGCTTTTCAAAAGTAAGTTGATGTATTCCTTATCAATTGTGGAAAGTTGAATAGCAGAGATTAGTGTTTGGCCTTTGTGCATCATCTTAATCTCCTTCTTTGTAGGAGGTTCAATTTTTAAGATGATATGTGCTTTATAAACATCTTCAACACTATAAGCTATAGTAGCGCCTGCATTGGCATAATCTTCATCTGAGAAATTAGCATTTTCACCTGCTCCTTTTTCAATTATAATTTTATGCCCATTGCTTACAAGAAGTGCTACTGCATCAGGGGAAAGGCTTAACCTGTTTTCTTGATAAGAAATTTCTTTTGGGATTCCAATATAAAGAGATTTAAAATTCTTTTTCACTTCCAACATTTCTTCTTGTGGCATTAAAGCCCCAAATGACGAAAGAATAGGTTTGTTTTTAGTCATCATAAATTACTTTAATAATTCGTTTTTTTTGCTCTGTTTCTATGTACACTGCTACATTAGCTTGTAATAATCCAAATGTTTTTTCTGGCCATTCTACAAAACAAAAAGCATCAGTATAAAAATAATCTTCATAGCCCAAGTCAAAGATTTCTTCTTTGGATTTTATCCTGTAGAAATCAAAATGATAAAGCACCTCTCCATTTTCATTATGATATTCATTTACAACAGAGAAAGTTGGGCTCACCACCTCATCTAGCACATTTAACTGTTTGCAAATGGCCTTTATCAGAGTAGTTTTACCTACACCCATTTCTCCGAAAAATACAATTTTTTTTTGACTTTCAATTGCCAGAAGCAATTGTTTTGAAATTTCATCTAAATCTTCTACTGATTTTGCAACAAATTTTGCTTCCATTTTACTTAGCTTCTAGCAGAACAAAAGGAATCAGCATCTCCTCCAAGGAAACACCCCCATGCTGAAAGGTATCTTTATAATACTGCGCAAACTGATTATAGTTATTTTGGTAGACAAAATACATGTCCTCTTTGGCAAATACGTATTTTGAACTTATATTTTGCTGAGGTAAATGGTATTCTGCTGGTTTTTCGATCTCCAAAACATCCGATTTTATATAATTCAAATTTTTACCTTGTTTGTAGCGCAAATTTGCATTCACATTCCTATCCCCTATTACTTTAGAAGGTCTTTTCACGCTTATCGTCCCATGATCCGTAGTAATAATCATTTTTGCACCTTGCTTTGCAATTTCTTTAATAATGTCTTTCAGTGGAGAATGCTCAAACCAAGATGCAGTGAGTGAGCGATATGCAGAATCATCCTCTGCTAATTCTTTAATTACCTTCATATCGGTTCTAGCATGCGAAAGCATATCAACAAAATTATAGACAATTACATTTAAGTTGTTATGTCGCATATTTGGTATTTGATTAGCTACCTTTTTCCCAAAATCAATATTGGTAATTTTAGAATAACTCATCTTACAATCTCCTTTTCCGAGCCTTTGTAGCTGATCAGTTAAAAATTCTTTTTCATACATATTCTTTCCTCCTTCATCTTCATCATTTTTCCATTTTCCTGGAAATCTTTTTTCCATCTCTGCAGGTAATAATCCTGAAAAAATAGCATTACGAGAATACTGAGTAGCAGTAGGTAAAATACTATAATAAATCTGTTCTTTTTTTATCCTAAAATCATTAATAAGCATGGGCTCAATGATTTTCCATTGATCATATCTTAAATTATCAATCAGTACAAAGTATAAAGGCGTGTTATCAACTAAATGTGGAATTACATTATTTCGTATTAGATTATGGGACAATAGTGGTGCATCTAGCCCATTTATCCAACTTTTATAATGTTCTTTCACAAAGCGAAAGAATTGCGTGTTTGCTTCTTGCTTTTGCATGGCAAGAATTTCTTCTACACTTTCTTCTCCAGATTTTTCAATTTCTAATTCCCAAAATGTAAGCTCTTTGAAAATTTCAACCCAATCCTCTTTTGATAAATTTTGAGAAAGACGCATACCAATATTTCTGAACTCATGTTGATAATTCATAGTTGTACGCTCACCTACCAATCTTTTACTATCAATATTCTTTTTTATGGTAAGCAAGATCTGATTTGGGTTCACTGGTTTTATTAAATAATCCGATATTTTAGAACCAATAGCTTCCTCCATTATGCTTTCTTCCTCACTTTTGGTAATCATCACAATCGGAATATTGGGTCTCATTGCTTTCATTTTTACAAGGGTTTCTAATCCAGTATATCCTGGCATATTCTCATCAAGAAACACCAAATCAAAAGCCGATTCATTAAACCTATCTAAAGCCTCATCACCACTTTTTGCCGTAACTACTGAGTAACCCTTTTGTTCTAAAAAGATAATGTGCGGTTTAAGAATATCAATCTCATCATCTGCCCAAAGTATATTAATCATATTTTTTATTTAATTTACTATTACAAAAATCAAAAAATAATCCGTTATTTGCCTATATGAGCAGCTTAAATAAAGATAAAATTATAAACGACCCTATTTACGGATTTGTAAAAGTAGAAAAAGGGATAATTTATAAGCTTGTTGAACATCCATTTTTCCAAAGACTGAGAAGAATCTCCCAATTAGGCTTATCATATTTGGTTTATCCTGGAGCTCACCATAGCAGATTTCATCATGCAATTGGCTGTATTTTTCTGATGAATAAAGCCATTGATCAACTAAGAAAAAAAGGACATGAAATAAGCAAAAAAGAAGCAGAAGCAGTTTGCATTGCTATTTTACTTCATGATATAGGACACGGTCCATTTTCTCACGCTTTAGAGAAAAGTTTCATAGCCATACATCATGAATCACTTTCTCTACTTTTTATGCAAACTCTTAACGAAAAATTTAACGGAAAATTATCATTAGCAATTCAAATCTTTAAGAATGAGTATAAGAAAAAGTTTTTATTTCAGCTGGTGTCAGGACAATTGGATATGGATAGGTTAGATTATTTGAAAAGAGATAGTTTTTATTCTGGCGTACATGAAGGGGTAATTGGCACTGAAAGAATCATCAATATGCTTGATGTAGTTGATGACAATTTGGTGGTAGAGGAAAAAGGGATTTATTCTATTGAGAAATTTTTGATTGCTAGAAGGCTAATGTATTGGCAAGTTTATTTGCATAAAACTGTACTTTCTGCTGAACATACACTTATTAAAATCATGCAAAGGGCAAAAGAGCTTATAAAAAAAGGAGAGCAAGTGCATGCTTCTGAACCTTTATTTTTCTTCTTAAAAAAGAAAGCTACAAAAAAAGATTTTGACAAAAATACCGAGTTGTTAAATCAGTTTGCACTACTAGATGATTACGATATTATTTCAGCTCTAAAAAAATGGTGCAATCATAAAGATTATGTACTATCATCACTTTCAAAAATGATAGTTGAGCGAAAATTATTAAAAATTAAGATTCAGAATAAAGTTTTTTCTAAGAAAGAAATCGCTGATACAAAAACAAAAGTGATGAAAAGCTTTAATGTAAATGCAGATGATGTAAATTATTTTGTTTTTTCTGACAAAGTGAGTAATAGAGCATATAGTTATGAAAAAGCAAAAATCAACATACTGATTAAAGATGGAAGCATAAAAGAAATAAAAGATGCTTCTGATCAGTTAGCAAATGGAATTATCGGAAAAAAAGTAAATAAATTTTTCCTTTGTTATCCTAATCTAAAGCTTTAATACAAAAGTTTTTTGATAATTATTCTTTGCAAATTTATAGGGTAATTTAATGGGAAGAATTAGTAAATTTGCTGCCATGAATTTTACCGCTTCACAAATAGCAGAAAAGTTAAATGGAAAGATTCAGGGAAATCCTGAATCAATAGTAAATGCTTTGGCTAAAATTGAGGACGCCAAAAACGGAGATTTGTGTTTTCTAAGCAATCCGAAATACATATCATTTATTTATAAAACCAAAGCCTCTGTTGTTATTGTAAACAAAGATTTTAAATCAGAAAATAAGATTAATCCAACACTTATTTTTGTTAAGGATGCTTATGCTAGCTTTAGCCAATTATTGGCGCTTTACAATCAAATGAAACACGATAAAAAGGGTGTTGACAAACAATCCAAAGTTGAGGATACTGCAGAATTGGGGAAAGATATTTTTATTGGTGCATTCACCTACATTGCGGAAAATGCTAAAATTGGAGATAATGTAAAAATTTACCCTAATTGTTTTATAGGAGAGAAGGCTCAAATTGGAGATAACAGCATTTTATTTCCTGGTGTAAAGATTTATCATGATTGTGAAATTGGAAAAAATAATATTTTGCATGCAGGAGCGGTAATTGGTGGTGATGGTTTTGGATTTTCTCCTGACGAGAATAATCAGTTTAATAAAATTGCTCAAATTGGGAATGTAATTTTATCAGATGATGTTGAAGTTGGCGCAAACACTACAATTGACAGGGCGACTATGGGCTCTACACTTATCGGAAAAGGAGTAAAACTTGACAACCTGATACAAATTGCCCACAATGTTTCTGTTGGAGAGAACACTGTAATAGCTGCTAAAGTAGCTATTGGAGGATCAACCAAAATTGGAAACAATTGTATGATTGGAGGTTTATCTGCAATTGCTGGACATATCACAATTGCCAATAAAGTAAAAATAGCAGGGCAAAGTGGTGTTGCCGCAAGTATTAAAGAGGAAGGGAAAAAAGTTCAAGGACCAATGGCTTTTCATATTAAGGACTTTCAAAGAAGCTATATTATATTCAAAAAACTTCCAGAGATTTACAAAACAGTTACTGAAATTGAGAAATCATTCTTATTAAATGACAAGTAGTAAAAAAATGAGCGAACAACAAAGAACCATAATAAATAGCATTAGCGTAAATGGTGTTGGTTTACATACTGGCAAAAATTGCAGAATGACTTTTGTTCCTGCAGAAGAAGATTTTGGCATCAAATTTCAAAGAGTGGATTTGGAAAACAAACCCATAATTAAAGCAGATGCTAGTTTGGTATTCAGCACTAATAGAGGAACCTCATTAAGAAAAAATGGAATAAGCATCCATACTACCGAACATGTATTAGCGGCAATATCTGGAGCACAAATTGATAACCTACTCATTGAGATTGATTCAGCTGAAATACCTATTTTAGATGGAAGTTCAATTGAATTTACTGACGCTCTAAAAAAAGCTGGGGTTCAAATTCAGAATAAAGCAAAAAACTATTTTCAAGTAAAAAGAAAGATTTCTTATAAAGATCCGGAAACTGGTAGTGAAATTATTATAAGCCCTGCAGAAAAATTAAAAGTAGAAGTTGAGATTGATTACGACTCAAGCACTTTGAAAAAGCAAAATTGCGTTTTAGAGGACATTAATGATTTTGAGAAAGAATTTGCTTCTTCTCGTACTTTCTGTTTTTTACATGAGCTTGAAGATTTACTAAATAATGATTTGATTAAAGGAGGTGATTTGAACAATGCTATTGTAATTGTAGATAGGGAAATCAATGAAAAGGATCTCCAGAAATTAGCAACTACTTTTAACAAGGAAAATATTGGCGTACAAGAAAAAGGGATTTTGAATAATTTAGAATTGCGACATCAGAATGAGCCTGCAAGACATAAACTATTAGATGTAATTGGGGATTTAACTTTGGTTGGAAAAAATATTAAAGGGCATATTATTGCAAAAAAACCAGGACACACAACAAATATTGCTTTTGCTAAAAAAATTAAAGAAATAATGAAAGAAGAAATGCGTAACATAGCTCCAGAAATTGATTTCAATTCTACACCTCTTTATGATAGGAAAAAAATAAAAACTATTCTACCCCATAGAGATCCTTTTCTTTTTGTTGATCAGGTGAGAGAAATAGGAGAAGATTATATTATAGGCGTAAAATTTGTAAAAGCGGATGAAGATTATTTTAGGGGACATTTTCCTGCAGAACCTGTTATGCCTGGTGTGTTACAAATTGAAACTATGGCACAAGTTGGCGGTATCCTTATATTGAGCACTGTGGAAAATCCAGAAGATTATCTTACCTTTTTTATGAAAATTGAAAATGCAAAATTCAAGAGAAAAGTTGTGCCTAAAGATAAAATAGTGTTCCAATTGCATTTGATTTCTCCAATCAGAAGAGGTCTATGTCATATGCACGGCAAAGGATTTGTAAATGGAAAAATTGTAGTAGAAGCAGATTTATTGGCACAAATTGCACCAAAAAAATAATTTATGCATCAACCGCTATCATATGTAGATACAGGAGCAAACATTGCAAGAAATGTAGTGATTGAACCTTTTGTTACCATCGAAAAGAATGTAACTATCGGAAGTGGAACTTGGATAGGATCAAATGTAACTATAATGGAGGGAGCTAAAATAGGAAAGAATTGTAGAATTTTTCCTGGAGCTGTTATTTCTGCTATTCCCCAAGATTTAAAATTTGGAGGAGAAAAATCAGAAGTGATTATTGGTGATAACACCACTATTAGAGAATGTGTAACAATTAATAGAGGAACAAAAGCCACAAGAAAAACCATTATAGGAAACGATTGTTTGCTTATGGCCTATAGCCATGTCGCTCATGATTGTATTATTGGCAATAATTGCGTAATTGTAAATGGGGTGGCACTTGGCGGACATATTGTGATTGGAGACTGGGTGATTATTGGAGGATTATCAGCAGTTCATCAATTTGTTCATATTGGATCTCATGCTATGATTTCAGGTGGCGCATTGGTACGTAAAGATGTCCCTCCTTATGTAAAGGCAGCTCGCGAACCACTTTCTTTTGTTGGTATAAATTCAATAGGTTTGAGAAGGAGAGGTTTTACAGATAAGAAAATTCAAGAAATACAGAATGTATATAGAATTCTTTTTCAATCAAAGAACAACAATACGCAAGCAATAACAAAAATAGAAGCAGAGCTATCAGTTTCTCCAGAAAGAGATGAAATCATATCTTTTATACAAAACTCTGGAAGAGGAATTATGAAAGGCTATATGCAAAATTAAAAATTAGAACATGGCAACTACAGCAGATTTTAGAAATGGATTATGTATAGAACACAATGGAGATCCCTGGAAAATTATATCGTTCCAACATGTGAAGCCTGGAAAAGGTCCTGCATTTGTTCGTACAAAAATCCGAAACTTAAATAGTGGAAGATTACTAGAAAACACTTTTACCTCAGGGGTCAAAATAAATATAATAAGAATTGAGAATAGAAAATATCAGTTTCTATATGCTGAAGGAAAAGATTATCATTTGATGAATAATGATGATTATGAACAAATAATGTTGCAGAAAGAATTTATCGAAAATGTAGAGTTTCTGAAGGAGGGGGAGAACATCAATGTGCTTTTTCATGCAGATAAAGGAATGCCGCTCTCTGCTGACTTGCCATCACATGTAACGCTTGAAATTACAAAAACAGAGCCAGGTGTAAAGGGAAATACAGCAACCAATACTTTTAAGACTGCGACTACAGAAACAGGGGCCAATATTCAAGTGCCTTTGTTTATTAATGAGGGTGATAAAATCAAAATTGATACAGAAAAAGGAGTATATTTAGAAAGAGTGAAATAATAATGAAAAAACATAATTTTTCGGCAGGCCCATGCATTCTGCCTAAAGAAGTACTCATAAAAGCAGCTGATGCTGTAATGAATTTCAACAATGATAATTTATCTTTAATTGAAATTTCGCACAGAAGCAAACCTTTTGTTGAGGTAATGGAAAAAGCACAAATCTTAGTTAAAGAATTACTTGATGTTCCAGAGGGTTATTCTGTGCTTTTCTTGCAAGGGGGAGCGAGTTTAGAGTTTTTAATGGTACCCTACAATCTTATGAGAGATGGAGGGAAGGCAGCTTATACCAACACAGGAACTTGGGCAAAAAAAGCCATTGCAGAAGCAAAGAAATTTGGAGACACCATTGTAGTTGGAAATTCTGCTGATAAAAACTATAATTACATTCCAAAAGGATATAAAATTCCTGAGGATGCTGATTATTTTCATTGTACTTCCAACAATACCATTTACGGTACACAAATGAAAGAATTTCCGTACTGCCCCACCCTAATGGTTTGTGATATGAGCTCAGACATCTTTAGCCGAAAAATTGAAATAAGCCATTTTGATTTGATTTATGCGGGTGCACAAAAAAATATGGGTCCAGCTGGAACTACATTGGTAATTGTAAAAGATGAAATTCTAGGAAAAACAGGAAGAAATATTCCTACCATGCTGGATTACACCACACATATCAAAAAAGAAAGTATGTTCAATACTCCTCCTGTATTTGCTGTTTATGTTTCTATGCTTACACTCCAATGGTTAAAAGCATTAGGAGGTGTGGAGCAAATTGAAAAAATGAATCAAGAAAAATCCGATTTATTATACAATGAAATTGACAGGAACCCCCTATTTACTGGAACGGCTAAAAAAGAAGACCGCTCAAATATGAATGTGTGCTTTTTACTAACTGATGAAAATAAAAAAGATGCTTTTGATAAGCTGTGGAATGAGACAGGAATTCGCGGAATAAAAGGGCACAGATCCGTTGGTGGATACAGAGCATCTATTTATAATTCAATGCCTATTGAAAGTATACAAGTATTGATAGATGTAATGCAAAAACTTGAAGAATGACAAAGGTTCTATTTGCAATAAGTTTGTTTTTGTTCATTCTATGTATTTGCACTCAGAAGAGCACTTACAAATTTACAATTTGCGAAATAAAATTCAATGCAAAGTAAGTGGGCTGAAAAATGGTAATATGGGTGTGAAATAGAAAATAATTATAAACCATAAATAACAAAAAACACAATAATAAAATAATGACAAAGATATTAGCAAATGATGGCATCTCCCAAGCTGGGATTGATGCTTTAACAGCAAAAGGATTTGAGGTAATTACTGAAAAAGTAGCGGAAGAAGATTTGATTGATGCAGTTAATACTGAAAACTATGAGGTGCTGCTGGTAAGAAGTGCTACTAGCGTTCGTAAGGATTTAATTGATGCCTGTCCTAATTTGAAAATAATAGGAAGAGGTGGCGTAGGCATGGATAATATTGATGTGGATTATGCACGTGAGAAAGGCATTAATGTAATCAACACACCTGCAGCTTCATCAGCTTCAGTTGCTGAACTTGTATTTGCACATCTTTTTGGTATGGTTCGTTTCTTATTTGATAGCAATAGACAAATGCCTTTATCAGGAGATGCTGAATTTAAAACATTAAAGAAATCCTATGCTAAAGGAAGAGAATTAGCAGGCAAAACACTTGGTATTATTGGTTTTGGGCGTATTGGACAAGAAGTTGCAAAAAGAGCAATTGGTCTTGGTATGCATGTAATGGCTCACGATAAGTTTATTGATGAAGCCAATATCAGTTTAGAATTTTTTAATGGTGATAAAAAGTCTTTTACTATTGAAACTAAAAATTTAGAGGATGTTTTGAAAAATTCAGATTTTATCACTTTGCATATCCCTAAAGCTGGAGAAAAAGCAGTGATTGGTGCTGAGGAAATAGGTATGATGAAAACAGGTGCAGGAATTGTAAATGCTGCCAGAGGAGGTGTTATTGATGAAACTGCCCTTATGTTCGCCTTAGATAAAGAAAAATTAGCTTATGCAGGATTAGACGTTTACGATAATGAGCCAACCCCAAGCATACATATTTGCATGCACAATGCCATTAGTTTGACACCACATATTGGGGCAGCCACTTTGGAGGCACAAGACAGAATAGGAACGGAATTAGCTCAACAAATTTGCGATCATTTTAATAAATAAAATGGCAAAAGTTCGCCCTTTTAAAGCAATTCGTCCAACTAGAGATAAAGTACATCTGTTTGCAACACGATCTTATTTGACTTATTCGGAAGAAACTTTAAAGGAAAAACTAGAAAATAACCCTTATACTTTTCTGCATATTATTAATCCAGAGCACAAAAAAAATAAGCAAAAAAAAGGAATAAAGAAATACAAACTCATCAAAGATAAATTTAATGCGTTTGTAAAATCAGGAGTATTACAAAAAGAAGAAAAGAAGCTTTTTTATTTGTATCGGCAACAAACAAACTCACATATATTTGAAGGCATTATTGCTGCTTGCTGTGTTGATGATTATTTAGACGGTACCATAAAAATACATGAACACACAATCACAAAAAGAGAGCATATGTTTACCGATTATTTGGCGACAACAGGATTTAATGCAGATCCCGTTTTACTTGCTTATAAAGAAAATGATAAAATCAAAGAAGTAATTAAAAAGATAAGCAAACATAGAGCTGAGTATAACTTTACGACTACAAATAAAGTCCAGCATCAAATGTGGCTTATTGAAGAAGATATTAATCTTATCACCAAGGAGTTTGAGCGTATTGATAAAATCTATATTGCAGATGGACATCACAGAAGTTCTTCTTCTGCATTATTAGCAAAAAGAAGAAATGCAGACAAACAAGCTAACTCAAATTATTTTATGAGTTATTTAATTGATGAAAGTCAACTTAATATTATAAACTTCAACCGATTGGTTTGTGGTTTAAATGGGAAATCATCTGCAGAATTTTTAACTAAAATTGATCAAAATTTTAGTATTGTGAAAAAAGGAGATGCAATTTATTCACCTAGTAAAAAAGATGAAATTGGGATGTATTTTGAAAAAAACTGGTATTCCCTAACCTTAAAGCAAAATAAGTTTAACTCAGTTGTAGATAGTTTAGATCCGTCAATATTGTCTGAAAATATATTGAAGCCAATTTTAAATATTCAGGATGAAAAAACGGATAAGAACATTACTTTCTTCGACGGAACCTTGGATTTTGAAGAATTAAAAATGAAAGTAGATAGTGAAGAATTTACAGTTGCTTTTATCTTAAAACCTATACCGATTGAAGCCCTCAAAAAGGTTGCAGACAATAATGAAATAATGCCGCCAAAGAGCACATATATCAAACCTAAATTACGCTCTGGACTCACCATTTATACTATTGAGTAATGGGTATAGCTGAAAATTTACAACAGCTCAAAAGCAATCTTCCAAAACATATTACTTTGGTAGCGGTTTCTAAAACCAAAAACAATAAAGCTATTTTAGAAGCATATAATAAGGGGCATAGTATATTTGGAGAGAATAAAGTACAGGAGTTGGTAAAAAAATATGAAGAATTACCTAAAGATATTCATTGGCATATGATTGGACATCTTCAAAGGAATAAAGTAAAATATATTGCTCCATTTATACACTTAATACATGCTGTTGATTCCGTAAAATTATTAAAAGAAATTGATAAAAGAGCGAAACAAAATAATAGAATTATCGATTGTTTACTGCAAGTACATATTGCCCAAGAGGATACAAAATTTGGTTTTGGATTAGATGAGATTGAAGGTTTAGTAAAAGATTCTGAACTGTATAAATATGTGAACATAAAAGGGATGATGGGCATGGCAAGTTTTACTAATAATAAAACACAAATAAAAAGTGAATTTGCTCAACTTAAAACACTTTTTGACAGCTTAAAAAATGAGCAAATAAACATCTTGTCTATTGGTATGAGTGCAGATTATGAACTAGCCATAAAAAAAGGAAGTACTATGATAAGAGTTGGCTCTGCAATATTTGGTGCAAGATAAATTAGTTAACCACTACCCTTTTAATGTGTTTATTTGATATAGTTTTGATCTCTAAAAAGTATATACCTTTAGAAAGTGTGCCCCTTTCTAATTTATAAGTTTTGGTAGTTAAACTCTCTTCCGATAACACCTTTTGACCTGTAATATCATACAAGTTGAGCTTGTAGTCTGCTATTGTATTTGACAGGCTTATGAGGGTACTTTTTGTAAAAGGATTTGGATAAATATTAATCTTATCTTCTTGTTCTTCATTGATGTTGGAAGGTTGTTGTGTGATGGTTACCATCAAACTTATCGTATCACCAATACAACCATTAGCATCTGTCTCTATTACATATATACTACCTTGTCCCGCAGTAGCCCAAAGCACACCTACTATATTTGTGCCTTGACCGGATTGAAGTGTTCCTCCTGTTACATTCCAATTGTAAGTAGATGTGGCATTGGCTGATACTGTATAATTCTCAACTGTATTTTCTACTGCACTTATTTGGCCTGTAATATTTGAAGTAAGTACTACATTATGCACTGTAAAAGGATTAGAAGTTCCATTACAACCATTCATATCCATTACGTCTACAGTGTAATTACCTGCTGCATTTACTGTAACTTGTTGGGTGATAGCTCCTGTACTCCAATTGTAAGAAAAATAATTATTAGTAGCATCTAAAGTAACTTGTCCGCTTGGCTGACAAATAGAATCTGTACCTATAGCATTAATATTAAATGCAAAGGTATTAAGGTAAATTGTAATGGTGTCAGAACTAGCTGTACAGCCATTCTCATCTATTACCGTTACATAATAATCGCCAGGTAAAGCAACATTAATAGCAGAAGTAGTATCTCCTGTACTCCAATTGTAACTATAATAACCAGAACCTGCATCAATAAAAGGATAGGCAGAAGGATTACACAAAGAATAGCCTGTTGTACTTATATTTACTGATAAATTAGTTACATCAATAGTATCAGTATAGCCTGAGCAACCATTTACATCTATCATACTTGCATAATATTGGCCAATAGATGAAGCAGTGATAGTAGCTGTATTTGCACCGATATTCCACTGATGATTTGTGAATTGATTACCTGCATCCAAATCAACTGTATAACCAGAACAGATAGTTGTTGAACCACTAGGAATAATATTATATTGGAAAGCATTAGTATAGATACTAACTGTATCGGAATAAGCTGTACATCCATTAGAATCAGTAACAAAAACAAAATAATCCCCCGCCTGATTAACACTAAGTGATTGGGTTGTTGATGAATTACTCCACTGATAAGAACTATAGTTAGATGTATTCAAACTAACTGGACCTGAACAAAGAGATAAACCGCTATATGAAAGCGGAGGATTAATACCACTTACCTTAACAGTATCCGAAAAACCATAACAGCTATTACCTCCAAAGACAGCAATCTCAATCATACAATGATAACTACCTATTGATGAAGTAGAAATAGTAGGAGTAGTGGCTCCTGTACTCCATTCATAATTAACAAATGTGCCACCACTAGTTGCATCTAAGACAACGCTATTATTAGGTGTACAAAGAAAAATAGAATCAGAAGGTAATAATCCAAATGTAAAATTTCCACTTNCAATCGTTAAAGTATCTGAAGTTCCTGTACACCCCCCAGGATCTGTCACTGTCACCCAATAATTTCCNGCTAAAGAAGTAAAAGTATTACTAAAAGTTGTACCATCATTCCACAAATAAGATTGATACATATTATCNGTATAAATAGATGTACTAGTCATTCCATTACAAATTGTTAAATAATCAGCAGAGATATTTGGATGCAATATCCTAATAGTGATTGTAGTAGTATCTGTAACTCCAACACACCCATTAGCATCCAAAGCACTTACATAATAATCACCCACTAAATTAGTGCTAATATTTGCTGTTGTTACACCATTACTCCAATTATATGAACTATATCCTGAAGGACCATTAATACTAACTGTATCTCCCTGACAAATCTCTATAGAATCTGCGACCCCTAATGTTATAGGAATGGTATCTTCATAAATCGTTATAGACGGAGATTGGCATACCGAACCATTACTGTTCGTACAATTAACATAATAGGTACCTGCACTATTTGTAGAAATTTGAGGAGAAGCAGCATTATTACTCCAAACATACAAAGCAAATCCACTAGCTGCTGTTAAAGTAATTGGACCATCACACAAAGAAAATCCTGTTGTATTAATTTGAGTATTCAATATATTCAATCGCATAGTATCAACGTATACAACACCAGCACTATCAATAATTTGTGCAGCCACAAAAGTCGTTTGTGATGGAGAATAATTTAAAGTATCGCCCACTCCAACCATTATGCCGGTATTTACATCAAACCAAGAAATGCCAGCAGGAAAATACCTAACAGATTCATTATTTGCTGACCATACTGTTGCATTTCTTGCAGGAACAACTGCCGCATTATGCCCTAACAAATCATGTATCCCTTGGATTGAAGGGTTGTTATGCAATGGCTTATCTGTAATGTGATTATCAATGACATTACTGCCTTCATAAAGCACAACTTGGGAAGTAATTGGTGTATTAGTACCAAAATATGGTACATTATCAAATGTTAATATAAATTTTCTATTTGGTGCTGTACCTGTTGTTTGGTACAACACTTGTCCAGCACTAGAAGGGTTTAAATCTTCCCAACTTAGCATAATGCAATTTCTTGGTATAAATGTACTAACAGAATCAGGAATTGGAGTAACAGAAAAAGAAGTTGGTTGCCCACTACTAAAACCCATCCATCCATTTGACCCTACATAAAAATCAGTATAACTATTACCATAAAACTGAAAAGTAAAACCAATAGGAAAAGGCCCTTGAACATCATCATCAAAAAGAGAAATAGGTGTGCCAGCAATTGCTTCAGGAGCATAAGCAATATTGGCAATTTGATAAGAATCTGTTCCTCCTTGCACAGAGGTAGTCGCTATTATTTGTGCAGTATCACCCAAACAGATTGTTTGGTTATTTCCTGCACTGATTTGCGAATAAGAAAAATAACTCAAACAAATAAATAAAAGTGTTAAAAATTGTTTCATGGCTGTTTTGTTTAGTGCAATTCTAAGCATTTTCTAATGAAGATAATTTTTAATATTATTTTCTACCCTATTGAGCACATCATCTACTTCTTCTTTGATAAAATTTTCTCCTGTAATACATTCAAATAATTCAATGTATCTTTCAGAAACAGAATTCACAAAATCCTCATTCATATGTGGGATTTGCTGCCCATCTTTGCCTTGAAAACCATTTTCAATAAGCCATTGACGCACAAACTCTTTGGAAAGTTGTATTTGTTTTTCACCATTAGCTTGTTTCTCCGCATAGCCTTCTTTGTAAAAATAGCGTGAGGAATCTGGGGTATGAATTTCATCAATTAAAGTAATTACTCCATCTTTATCTTTTCCGAATTCGTATTTGGTATCAACCAGTAGCAATCCTCTTTCTTCTGCCATTTTACTTCCTCTTGCAAAAAGTTTTCTAGTAAAATCTTCTAATTGAATATAATTTTCTTGCGACACTATGCCTTGTTTTAGGATTTCTGCTCTTGAGATGTCTTCATCATGACCAACTTCAGCTTTGGTAGTTGGAGTAATTAGCGGCTCAGGGAATCGATCATTCTCTTTCATTCCTTCAGGCATTGACACACCACAAATCGATCTTTTTCCATCCCTATATTCACGCCAAGCATGTCCTGTCAAATATCCTCTAATTACCATTTCAACCATAAATGGCTCGCATCTTTTTCCTACTGAAACAGAAGGATCTGGTGTAGCTTCAAGCCAATTAGGAACAATATCGGCTGTTGCTTTCAAAAATGAAGATGCAATTTGATTGAGCACCTGCCCTTTAAATGGAATGCCTTCAGGAAGCACATGATCAAAAGCTGAAATTCTATCTGTAGCAATCATAATCAACTGATCATCATTAATAGTATAAACATCTCTTACCTTACCTTTGTAAAGTTTAGTTTGTCCTGGAAAATTAAAATCTGTTTTTCGAATAGTATTTGTCATTTTTCTGTTTTTTTTTGATGTTTATTAAAAGCTTTAATTATTCTTCTTACTAATTGATGGCGAATTACATCTTTTTCATCCAATTTTACAAAACTGATACCGGATGTTTTTTGTAATATTTTTTGGGCAATTACTAACCCTGATGATTGATGCTTAGGTAGATCTATTTGAGTTGCATCTCCTGTAATAATAAACTTAGCAGATTTACCCATTCTTGTTAAAAACATCTTGATTTGGCTCTCTGTAGCATTTTGAGCCTCATCCAAAATAACAAAAGCATTATCTAAAGTTCTGCCTCTCATAAAAGCCAAAGGCGCTATTTGAATAATACCATGCTCTATATAATCAGCTAACTTTTCAGCCGGAATCATATCTAGTAGCGCATCATATAGTGGTTGCAAATACGGATCTAATTTTTCTTTCAAGTCACCTGGTAAAAATCCTAAATTTTCTCCAGCTTCTACTGCTGGGCGTGTAAGAATTATTCGCCTAACCTGTTTTTGCTTTAACGCACTAACAGCTAGTGCAACTGCAGTATATGTTTTTCCTGTTCCAGCTGGGCCAATTGCAAAAAGCATATCATTCTCTGATGACTGCTTTAGCATTTCTCTTTGGTTGATTGTTCTGGCCTTTATAAGTCTTCCTTTTTGTCCATGAAGAATTAAATCCCCTTTATCATTTAGCATTGCTGCGCTTTCATCAGCAACCAATCTTTCCATTTGACTTATGGTCAAACTATCGTATTGATGAATATGCTGCAAGATATTATCGAACTTTTGCTGAAAGCTATCAATCTCCTTTTTTTGACCGATTACTTTTACGGCATTTCCTCTTGCTATTATTTTGAGTGTTGGGAACAATTTACTTAGATGGTCTACTTTTTTATTGTTAGTACCAAATAGCATTACCAAATCTACTCCCTCAATTTTTATTGTTTTTTCACTCATTAAATAATCATTTTCAATTGTTTTATCATTATTTTTGGTGCCTGCAAATTAACAATTTTTTTTAAGTATTATTTCGCAATTTATGCCCATTATTACGCTTACTACTGACCTTGGACTTAAAGACCATTATGTGGCCTCATTAAAAGGGGCAATTCTAAGTCAGATTGCTGATATAACTATAGTGGACATCACACACAATATTGAGGCATTTAACTTTTCTCAAGCAGCATATGTAATTCAAAATTGCTTCAAAAATTTTCCTAAAGGAAGTATTCATATAATAGGTGTGGATACTGAACTTTCATTAGAAAATTCACATTTGGCTGTTTTTGCACAGGGGCACTATTTTATTGGTACGGATAATGGAAGTTTTTCAATTTTGTTTGATGAATTAAAACCAGAAAAAATTGTAGAGTTAAACATCTCACAACAAACTGACTCATTAACTTTTCCAATAAAAGATGTATTTGTAATTGCCGCTTGCCATATTGCAAGAGGAGGAACATTAGAAATTATCGGAAAGGAAATCAGTGAATTTAAGGATATAAAATCTGCACTAAAACCAGTAACTGAGCATGATGAGAATACAAACTATGACGTCATAAAAGGAGCAGTTATTTATATTGATAGCTATGGAAATGCTACTACAAACATTAATAAACAACTTTTTGACAAAGTGAGAAAAGAGCGCGATTTCAACATCTTATTTGGTAGAGAGGATGAACGAATTTCTAAGATAAGTGAAAAATATAAAGATGCTTCTGATGGAGATACATTAGCAATATTTAGCGTAAACGGTATGCTTGAGATTGCGCAAAATAAAGGTAGAGCAACAGATTTATTAGGGCTTAAGATACACGATTATATAAGGATAGAGTTCAGATGATTGCACTTTTTAGAAAAGAAATAAATCAGTTTTTCAGCACACTTATTGGTTTGCTTACCATCATTATTTTTCTGCTTGTAAATGCTCTCATGATTTGGGTTTTTAGTAGCGATTTTAATGTTCTTGATTACGGTTATGCTAATATGTACACTTTTTTTACACTTGCTCCAATCTTATTTTTGATATTTATTCCAGCTGTTTGTATGGGTCTTTTTTCTGAGGAATATAGTGCAGGAACTATTGAGATACTGTTTACAAAACCAATCTCATTATGGAATATAGTGTTAAGTAAATATTTTGCCGCAAATATTTTAGCATTGCTAGCCATTCTTCCAACACTGATTTATTTTGCTTCTATTTATTTATTAGGCGAAACAGTTGGAAATCTAGATATTGGCGGAATTTTAGGTTCTTATTTGGGTCTTTTTATGCTTTCATCAGCATTTATTTCTATTGGTATTTTCGCCTCAACCATTAGTAATAATCAAGTAGTAGCTTTTCTTATAGCAATTGTTTTAAATGCAATATTCTATTATGGATTTGATATTTTGAGCGAGGTTACCTTTTTACAACAATGGGATTTACTGATAAGTAAATTAGGCATCTCAGCACATTATGCTGTAATAAGTAATGGAATAATTGACAGCCGGGATTTATTATATTTTATTAGCTTATGCTTGGTGTTTTTAATACTTAGTAAAACAATTATACAAAGTAAAAGATAATGTCAAAAAGCAATATTTATCTTCAAGTGATTTACAGTATTATATTTATAGTGCTGATAAATTCAATTGGGAGTTTTGTGTATTTCCGTTTGGATTTGACAGCGGAGAAAAGACATACGCTTTCTATAGCAACTGAAAAAATATTAACTGATTTAGATGATATTATTTATATAAAAGTTTATTTAGATGGTGATTTTCCTGCTGGTTTTAAGCGTTTGCAAAATCAGAGTAGAGAAACATTAGAAAACTTCAAAAATATTGCTGGAAAACGATTGGATTTTGAATTTATTAATCCATCGGCAAGCAGTAGTGAAGAAGAAAGAAAAGCCGTTTACACACAACTGCTCGAACAAGGATTGCAACCGACAGATTTGCAAGTTAAAGAGCAAGCAGGAATGAGCAGCTCTATTATTTTTCCTGGCGCAATTATTTATTATAAACAGCAACATACTGCTGTGCAATTGCTTAAAAACGAAATAGGTGTATTACCAGAAGTTGCTTTGAACAATTCTATTGAGACACTTGAATACGAGCTGATTACTGCTATTTCAAAACTCACGAGGGATAAAAAACAGAAAATTGCATTCCTAAAAGGACATGGAGAATTAAATGAGGATGAAGTAGCGGACATTTCTTATTCAGTGCTTTCAGATAGCTATTCACTATCAGAATATTATGAGGTTGAGCATTTTGATATAAGTGAATTTGAGATTGATAGTGTAAACAACAAGCCTGATTTAGTAAGACAACTTCAGAGGTTAAATACCTATAAAACAATTATTATTGCAAAACCTCAAAGTGCTTTTAACAATATAGATAAACTGCTTTTGGATCAATACCTAATGAGTGGTGGGAATTTGTTCTTTCTAATAGATGGTATTAGCGCAAATATGGACAGTCTAAATCGTTCTGACGGTTACTTTATGGCTAAAAAGAAGCAATTAAATTTAGATGATTTTCTTTTTAAATATGGCGCAAGAGTTAATGCGGATTTAGTACAAGACAAAAGAGCAGCACAAATTCCAATTATAACAGGTTATAGTGCAAATATGCCTCAACAAAGTTTTTTTGCTTGGCCATACTATCCTTTGTTATTTTCTGACAAAAAAAAACATGCTATATCTAATAGTTTAGATGCTATAAAGTGTGAATTTGTAAGCTCTATAGACACCATAAAAAATCATATCAAAAAAACGATACTATTGCATAGCTCAGCAAATTCTAGAATAGTACCTAGCCCACATAGAGTAAGTTTAGGAATACTACAAAACCCTCCAGATGCAACATCATTCAATAATCCAAATAGAGCAGTTGCTGTGCTTTTGGAAGGTGAATTTGAATCGATTTTCAAAAATAGGATAATACCAAAAAATAGTGGCTTTGACTTCAAAGAAAGTGGAGAAGAAGCTAAAATTATTTTGGTAGGTGATGGGGATATTATTCAGAATGATGTGTCAAATAAAACAGGAAATATTTACCCTTTAGGCTATGACAGATTTGCAGAATTTATCTATCCGGGGAACAAAACTTTCATTATGAATGCTGTGCATTATTTGTGTGGCAATAATCAAGAATTACTGCTTAGCCCACTGAAAACAAAACAGTTAAAATTAAGGCTGCTTGACAAGCAAAAAATTAACAATTACAAAATATACATTCAACTTTTGAATGTGATTTTACCCATTTTGCTAATTATCTTTTTTGGAATAATATATGGCTTTAGTAGAAAAAGGAAATATGCCTAAAAAAAAGCAAAACATAATTATTATCTCAGGCATTGTATTACTTTCCTTCTTGCTTTTGTGGTTAATGAAGTCGGAACAAAAGCAAGCTGAACTCTATAATTTTGCTGTTGCAGACACTTCAAACATCAGCAAAATATTTATTGCAGACATGACTGGAAATAGTATTTCGCTTGATAGAATAGATAATGTGTGGCAAATCAATAATACATATAAGGTGCAAAACAGAACAATGAAAGTTATCCTAAGAACGATTAAGGACATCAGTGTGCAAAGACCTGTTGCAGAGAGTGCCTACAATAAAGTAATTACTGATTTAGCTACGAATGGCGTGAAAGTAGAGCTTTATCAAAACAATGAACAAAAGCCAGTCAAGACCTACACCATTGGCAACAATACTGCTGATCATTTGGGTACATATATGTTGCTGGAAAATGCGGAACAACCTTACATTATCCACATCCCAGGATTTAACGGGGTGCTAGGTCCAAGATATGGATTGCAAGGGTATATTGTAAATAGTGCTATTTGGAGAGATAAAAGTATTTTTAATCTGAAAGCTGAACAGATTTCCTCAATCACTTTAATAAATGAAAAGGGAGTTGATTCGTCATTTACAATTAAAAATAATGATGGACTATTGTCACTTTTTGATAAAAACCTGCAAGAAATAAAAGTAAATCAAGAAGCACTCTTTTTATATCTGAATAAATATAGAAACATCAATTGTGAAAGCTATAAAGATGAAAATATAAGAGAAAAATTAATAATTGAGAATAAGCTGTATAGCCTAATTCTTGCTCATCAAAATGGAACTGATACATTAAAAATTTATCAGATGAGAGATAAAAGTAAGATAAGAACACATGAAGAAAACTATACGGTTGAAAGAATGTATGCTACTTTGAATGATGGAGATGTGATGCTAATTCAGAATTATGTTTTCAACAAACTGTTAATTACTATTGAGCAATTGAAAGAACAATAACTTTTACTTTAATGACTAATCTTATATATTCGCACAAAATAAATTAATTAATGAAATTTAATGTTGAAAGCTCATCTTTACTGAAGGAATTGCAAAAACTAAGTGGTGTGCTATCTACTAATAACACCCTTCCTATTTTAGACAACTTTTTATTTGATGTAAAAAATGGAGAGATAAGCATTTTTGCTTCTGATTTAGAAACTACAATGATGTGCAAGATAAGTGCAAATGCTCAAGAGGAAGGAAAAATAGCAATTCCTGCACGCTTACTTTTAGATACGCTTAAAACTTTTTCATCGCAGCCGCTTACTTTTTTAGTAGACACTAGCAATTATGGAGTAGAAATCAATTCTGATAATGGGCAATACAAATTGGCTGGACAAAATGCGAATGAATTTCCTAAAGTACCTTCATTAGACTCTGCCTCTACTGCAGGTATAGGTGCTGATGTTTTAATAAAAGCCATTAATAAAACTCTTTTTGCAGCAGGAAATGATGAATTGCGACCTGTAATGTCTGGTGTATTTTGTGAGTTTTCAACCGAAAAGATTTCCTTTGTAGCAACAGATGCGCATAAATTAGTTTGTCATAGCCGCACTGATGTAACTGCAGATAGTACTGCATCATTTATTTTACCGAGAAAACCCTTAACCCTACTGAAAAACACATTGGCAGAAGGAGGAGAAATTAAGATGGAGTACAATGATACTAATGCGATTTTTAGTTTTGATGACACTACCATTATTTGCCGATTGGTGGATGGAAAATATCCAAATTATGATGCTGTAATCCCAAAAGAAAACCCAAATAAGTTAAGTATTGAAACATCTGCATTATTAGCATCTATAAAAAGGGTATCTATTTTTGCGAATAAAACCACTCATCAAATAAAATTTAAAATTACAGGTAATGAACTGCAAATTACCTCAGAGGACTTAGATTTTGCCAATCAAGCAGAAGAAAGGTTGACTTGCCAATATGAGGGAGAGGACATGGAAATTGGATTTAACTCCAAATTTGTAATTGAGATGCTAACTAATATTGGTTCAGACCAAATTAGTGTTGAAATGAGCGCTCCTAATCGTGCAGGAATTATTCTACCATTAGATGGGCAAGATGAAGGTGAAAACACCTTAATGCTTGTAATGCCAGTGATGCTGAATTCATAAAATTATGTATATTTACCTAAATTATTAAACTAAAACTAAAGAATTATGAAAAAATTATTTACTATTTTATTTGCAGGAATATTCACTTTTAGTGTTTCGGCTCAAACTGATCAAGGTACAATACTATTTAACCTTGGTACGCCACTTGGCTTCTCTTCAACAAGCGTTACAGATGTGGAAGGTAATGGAGGTGTATCTTTTGGTGATGTGTACAATAAGTGGACTATGTCAAGCTTAAATCTTGACTTAACTGATTTCTCATCGATGCTTGATGATGTTACAATGGGTTATTTTGTGTCTGACAACATAGTTGTTGGATTAAAATTTGGTATATCATCAGGAGGAATGAAGCAGGAATTTAATGGCGGACCTAATGTAAAACAAGATTCAAGTAGTATGACACTTGGACCTGTATTTAGATACTATATTGAAGCTGGCGATATGTATTTATTCCCACAAATAGCTTACGTAATGGGTTCAGGCAAAACAGTGAATGAAACGTCAATAGGTACAACAACTACTACAAGCGAAGTTGAAAATAAATCATCGAATCTAAGCATAGGTTTTGGAATGGCGATATTACTTGGTGATTACATAACTCTTGAACCAACATTATCATATAATATTATGAGTCAAACTGTAGTTGATGGAGGATTTGATGCTAGTGGGAACACAGTTGATAGGGTTACAAAAATGAGTCAGATTCATTTTGGAATCAATCTTTCCTATCATTTAGAAATGTAAAGAAATTGAAACAAAATAAACTTCTAATAAAAAAACCCTAATAATTAGGGTTTTTTTATTTCTAGAAATATTTTGTCATATTCTTCTATTATTTCGCTCCAATCATAATGTCTAACAGAATTATTAAATGCTTCTAAATTTGTGAAATTTAAAATAGCATTTTCTAGTTTTTTACATAATTCATCAAAGTCATTATAAAATATACTCGCGTTATTTGGTATATGTTCTGGGTAAGCTAAGCGATTCGGTAAGATTGGATAGCAATTACAATAAATTGCTTCTACTAAACTTCCTCCAAAGAAATCCTGGATAGATGTCAGGGGTAAGATATTTGCACTCCACAACCAATTAGCATATTCTTCAAAACTTTTTGCATAACCAATAAAAACTATTTTATCTATCAATCTTTCTTTTGCTGCTTCAAACTCTGACGGAACTTTTCTGAAATTTTCTCCTAATACTACAAGCTCAAAATCTAAATTTTTCTCCTGCATCTTATAAAGTACTTTAAAAAATTCGGTTGGGTTTTTATCGTACTCCCACCTATGATTCCATAGAATAAGTGGTTTTTGATTTTTCTCTTTTTGATATTTATCAAACTTTTGCAAATCCATTCCTAAATGCAAAACTTCTGACTTTTCTTTTATTTTTTTTATACTTGAAAGCTCATTGTAATCAGGAAATCCTTTTAGGAAATTGGGCAGAGCGCCCAAAAAAGCATTTTTGTGAAATTGTGAATTGAAAAAAATTTTATCAGCCACTAGTGCAGAAGAGAAGTTGATAAAACCATAATGAGAGTCTCTATTCTGCTGCACATCTCTATCGGTTTCTGACCAAGGATAGCACAGCTGATTTTCATGAAAGTAAAGTGCAATTGGCGTATTATTATGTTTTTCACTTATTAATGATTTGAAAAGAGCAACATCCATCATATCAGTAGCTAATATCAAATCATATTGCTTTGCTTTTTCTAGGAACTGATTAGCTAGCGTAATTGCCCCTCCATGCATACGCCATTTCCAATAATTACCTTTTAAGTAAAAAATGTCAATTTGATGAGAGCTGAATTGCTGCAATTCATCAGACCACCTTTTATGTGAGCCTGTGTAGAATGCTTCAATCAGTGCAATTTGCATCAGTTTTGATGTCCTCTTGCATCTTCTTTTGAAATGCTTTTATCAATAATAACCTCTTCAACAAAAGGATGCTCAGAGGCGCGCATACCATCTAAAATAGGTTGGCCAGCATCTACACTATGATCGGTTAAATAATCGATATGTTTTTTGAAAAAACCAATAAGTTCCTCTGGCATGGTGAAAACTGCATATCGGTTAGCCAGTTTGTGTGCGTAAAAGCCCCAAGAGTTCAATTCCTTTGTTGGAAGAAATATAAATACTAATACAAATATGATGATGAATCTGCTCACATTTTCAAGAGTCTTCCACCTTTCAATATAGGCACTATATCAGATTGAAAAGTGGGGTTCAGACAGAATTTAGTGTCCTCTTCCATATTTAAAGATTGTAATCTTTTTCTGTGGGAAGAATTGCTTAAAAAGCCAAATAAATCCGCATCACTTATTTTAAAAAGTTCAATAGCAGCAAGAGTGCTATCATTATTGTTTTGAAAACCATTTTTCATCAATACAGAAGCCAGCTTTCCAGCAAAAATACTATCCTCTAAATTAAACAACCCTTTCCAACCCGAGCAGAGTAAAACAACATCCTTATTTTTTTCAATTAAGTATTCAACAACAGCATCAAAATTCACAAATGATCCAGTTATGGCATGATGACTTTCAGTAAGATTCAAAGCTTTTGTTCCATTTGTAGTAGTGAGCGCCAAAGTTTTACCTCTAACTTCTTCATTCATATAATGAAATGGTGAATTTCCATAATCAAAACCCTCCATAAGTTTCGCATTTCTTTCAGCAGCCACTATATGATTTGGTTTGTCTTTATAGGTTAATACCTCTTCCAAAGTTTGTACAGGAATAATTTCCTTAACTCCATAATGGAAAGCCGTACTGATAACTGTAGTAGCCCTTAACAAATCAATTACGACAATTATGCTATCATTTGCTACAGATTTTTCAAACCATTTTGACACAAAACAAGTTGTTATTTGTTTGGTATTTTTCATTTTACAAAAGGTATTTCTACAATTTTTGCTTTTATTTTTTTATTTCGGATTTGAACGAACACTTGCTGATCAATTTCGCTATATTCGGTAATTATATAAGCCATTGCAATTGATTTTTTTAGTGTTGGCGACATGGTGCCTGAAGTTATGATTCCAATTTCTTCATCTTTAGCATTCAGGATAATGTAATCTTTTCGTGCGATTCCTCTGTCAATTAATTCAATACCTGCCAATTTTCTTTTCAGGCCATTATCATTTTGTTTTTGCAAATTTTCTGCATTAATAAATGATGTTGAGAATTTTGTAATCCAACCAAGCCCAGCTTCTAATGGAGATGTTGTTTCATCAATATCATTACCATAAAGACAAAAACCTTTTTCTAAACGCAAAGTATCTCTCGCTGCCAATCCTATAGGTTTGACATCAATGTCTGCAGTAAATAATGCATCCCAAAGCTGTTTTACATTTTCATTTCTAACATAAAGTTCAAAACCAACTTCTCCTGTATATCCTGTACGAGAGATGATTACATCATGAATTCCTGCTATTATGCCAATTGTAAAATTGTAGTAGTTTATTGCTGATAAATCTTCTGCTGTCAGTTGTTGTAAAAGAGTGATTGATTCTGGCCCTTGCACTGCTAAAAGAGAATAATTATCTGATTGATTATCTATTTTACAATCAAAGGTATTATGGGCTTGAAGCCATTCAATATCTTTTTGCAAATTAGAAGCATTCAAAACCAACATATATTCATTTTCAGCAATCATATAAAGTAAAAAATCGTCAACTACACCTCCTTTTTCATTTGGAAGATAGCTGTATTGCACTTTTCCTGAAGTCAGTTTACTTACATCATTGGAGCTGATGTATTGCAAAAACTTTTCTGCATTTTCTCCTTTTACAAAAACCTCTCCCATATGAGAAACATCAAATACACCAACCTCCTGTCTTACTGCTTGATGTTCCGCATTTACCCCTTCATATTGCACAGGCATATAAAACCCAGCAAATTCTACCATTTTTGCTCCTAAACTTTCATGTATATCTGATAATCCTAATTTCTTCATTCCTGTTTTTATAATAAAGGCAAATGTATAAAATCATCTTGCTACAAAAAACACATTACTTTAATTCTTAAAAAAATACTTTTTTATCTTTACGAAAAATTAGAAAACAGACTTGAAAAAATTAAAAAGAGGATTAACCCTTACATCTGTTGTAGCCATTAGCATTGGTGGAATGCTAGGTAGTGGGCTTTTTGTTTTACCAGGTTTAGCAGCTGCAAAAACAGGTCCATCTGTTTGGCTGGCCTATCTTTTGGCCGCTATTTGCATACTGCCCGCTGCCCTATCAAAATCGGAATTAGCAAGTGCTATCCCTTCTTCTGGAGGAACTTATGTGTATATAGAAAGGGTATTTGGCCCTATTTTAGGCACTATATCTGGGATTGGTTTATGGTTTTCCTTGTTATTGAAAAGTGCTTTTGCCCTTGTTGGATTTGGAGCCTATATGTTAGTGCTGATAAACATCCCTGATCAATACACCAAACTGGTTGCTATTGCTTTTTTGCTTTTAATTATGTTTTTGAACATATTAGGTGTGAAGAAAGTGGGGAAAGTACAGGTTGCTATAGTGAGCATAAGTTTTGTTGGATTACTATTATTACTCTTTTCTACAATTCCTGAAATCAAAACTGCATTATTAACGCCATTTACCAATAATGAATCTAAAGGTTTTTTTACAGCTGTCGCCTTTGTTTACATCTCATATGCAGGAGTAATTAAAGTTGCTGCCATTGCTGGAGAAGTTAAGAATCCTTCCAAGAATATTCCGCTTGGTATGATTCTTTCTTTAGGTATCATTACCCTAATCTATGTGTCGGTTACTTATGTCTTAGTAGGGAATGTTCCAATTGATGAACTTAAAAACGATATAACACCTATTTTTACATTAGCTGACAATATAGTTGGCTCAACTTTTGGCTACATTATTGCTTGTATTGGGGCAATCACTTTAATCTCAGGTGCCAACTCAGGGCTTTTAGCCACATCTAGGTTTCCTTTTGCCATGGCATTAGATCAGTTATTACCTAAGCAATTAGCAAAAGTGCATAAAAAACACCTTACACCTGTCACTTCAATTCTACTTACTGCCTTTATAATGGTAATGGTAATTTTGTTTTTAGATGTAGAAGGTATTGCAAAGTTAGCTAGTGCTTTTATGGTAATGATGTTTGTATTGGTAAATATTTGTGTAATTATTTTAAGGGAAACAGCCGTTCAATGGTATGAACCTAAATACCTTTCTCCTTTTTATCCTTTAATGCAAATATTTGGTGTTATTAGTGGTATCTTTTTACTTTCCTATTTAGGATGGAAACCCATCATTGCGATGCTAATCATATCAGTAATAGGAATTTTTATCTACTACTTTTTTGGAAAGGAAACTGAAAGAATAGGTGTGCTGAAAAAATATGGCCACAAACCTGCATTAATGTTCTTTTTTAATAAAGAAACTAGTTCTAATCAGCAGAGCAAATTGAGTCAGCAAGATGTGAAAGAATCGCTAAAAATCAATATCTCACAAGAAGCTGGAGTAATTGTTCCACTTTTAGGTAATGAGAAATCACCAGAGATGCTTATTGAAATGGGGGCAGCTATCAATACAAAACAAAAAGTACAAGCAGTAAATATTACAGAAGTACCAGATCAAACATTACTCGAAGCGATATCAGATAAAAATCCAAAGTTAAAGGCAATTGAGAGACAAGTAAAGGTTTTGGCAAATACCGATAAAATAGACATTGCTTTTGAATCGTTAGTAACACATAATATTGCAAATACGATTCAGGCTTTAAGTAGACAAAGCAATTGCAAATGGCTTATTTTTGGCTGGAACGGAAGAGCTTATAATGGAATTCTATTTAATAACCCCTTAGGATGGATCCTAACAAATATCAATTCAAATTTTGCGCTATTTAAAGATAATGGTCTCATGTTTATTAAGAAAGTATTGCTTGCCATCAGACCTTCTAGTCAAGATATTAAAGAGATTATAGAAACCACTGATAAAATTTGTCAGTTTTACAATGCTTCCTTTACGCTTTTACATGTTGTGAGTGATGAATTATCTGATGATGAAATGGAAAAGATTAGGAGAAATGCTGAAAGTTTAATTGCGTCTATGAATACTAAAGTCGAAGTGATGTTGGTAAAGTCAAGTGAGCCATTAGAGAAGGTTGCAGACATTTCTGCTAATTTTGACTTATTAGTGTTAGGAACTCCTAGGAAAGATTCCTTCTTATCAATACTTTTTGGAACAGGACAAGATAAAATTGCCACTAACTCAAACTGCTCTGTATTGAGATTAACTCTAAAACCTGAAGAGAACTAAACCTCACTTTATATATTTGTAATAAAAAAGTTTATGATACTAGTTGCCGATAGTGGGTCTACAAAATGCAGTTGGGTTTTGTATACTAATACTGAAGAAAAATTACAATACTGTAAGACCATTGGGTTTAATCCTTTTTTTATTGATAGAGCTCAAATAATTAAGCATTTGCAAAAAAGTGATTTAGTTACGATTGTAGATAAAATCACTGAAGTACATTTTTATGGTGCAGGATGTAGTAACAGCCAAATGAAAAACAAATTAAAAGAGGATTTAGGTATGTTTTTTGAATCAGCAACAATTAATGTAAAGCATGATTTAGATTCTGCATGCATAGCTACATTTAAAGGTAAGTCAAATATTTGTTGTATTCTAGGAACGGGTTCCAACTCTTGTTTTTTTGATGGAAATAAAATTTTAGAAGCAGCACCTGCTCTAGGTTATATTGTGGGAGATGAAGCAAGTGGAAATTATTTTGGAAAAAAAGTACTACAATTGTATTTTAATAATAATTTATCCGAAGATTTGAGAAGAGATTTGGAGAATGAATATGGCCTTACATTGGAAGGTTATTATCAAAATGTTTATCATAGTGAGCAAGCAAATAAATACTTGGCACGCTTTTTTAGATTCTTAGCAGACAATAAATCTGAAATTGTGTTTCAAGAAATTATTCAAAATGGATTGAGGGAGTTTTTTGAATTGCATATTTGTTGTTTTAAAAATTATAAAAATCATCCGATCAACTTTGTTGGATCGGTAGCTTATTTTTTAGCAGATGAGATTAAAGAGATGGCCAAAGAATTTGATTGCACCATAGAACAAATTATTCGAAATCCGATTGATAATTTAGTGCAATACCACCTTCAAAAAATAAATTAAGCTTATTTAATAACGATTTTCTTCTCTACCCTTCCATCTTCAAAAATATAAAAAAGCGGAATATTAGGTTTTGGCCTAATGCTTCTTCCATAAATATCAACCACCTTTAATAATCGATTGACAGTTGAGTTGTTTTCTTCTAGATTTGAGACACTACAATTGGTGCTAAAGATAGTCCATGTATCAGTTGCCCAATTATAATCTGCCCATAACACATCATCTACATCTATACAAGTAAGAGATGGGTTATTTGTAGATATGAAATACCATAAACCCTGAGTATTTCCATTTCTAATATCTAGTGAGGTAAGTAAATTGCTTCCACAAGAGACTTCAAAGAGCTGACTGTTATTGCTTAAATCTAAGAATGTAAGTTGATTAGAATAACAAAATAATCCTCTTAGGGAAATAAAATCTTCAATCCCTGTCAGGTCTGATATACCTCTATTAGAAATATACAAATAGGTAATTGTATCAATTCCTGCCGTTCCCACATAATCATCAATTAAAGAATCTACCCCTAGGTTTATTAAAGCCTGTTCAAAATTATCATCAGGCACATAAGTAAATTGTGCAAAGCTATAAAGCGGAAATATTAAAACAAAAAGTATTTTCTTCATTATTCAATAATTATTTTCTTTTCTGCTGTTCCGTCATTAAAGATATAGAAAAGCATACGATTCTGTTGTTTATTTGTTGCCCTTCCCATTACATCCACAATTTTAATAAGTTTCTTATTTAGGTTATCAATCTCAGCAATTGAAGTGGCAGAGGAAATCAAGCCATTGATATCGAATTTTGAAAAGAAACGCCAAATCTCAACAGAGGCATTAATATCATAATTTGTTACACCTGAAGGAAAGACACTTCCAGGCCATGAATGCTCTCCATTAATAACCCTAAATAATTCAGTAGTAGCACCATTATTTCCATTATTATATACTATATGTTCTACTGTACTAAAATCAGTTAAAACAATATCTGGAATTATTGTTGTATCTGCTAAAACATTACAGTTATTATAATTTCTCCAATAATCTAATCCCGGAATTATTGAACTAAAAGGAACTATAAGGTCATTTGTTCCATGAATCTCCATTACAGGTGTTGGGTGTACAGGGCTACATGAAACATGTTGATATGTGGTCATTGTTCCAGTTACAGATGCTATAGCTGCAATTTTATCACTCATGTCACATGCTAAACGATAACTCATAGCCCCTCCATTAGACATGCCAGCACTGTATACTCTATTTATATCAATATTATAATTAGCAAGCAGATGAGTATATAATAGGTTTAAAAAACCTATATCATCTACTGTAGTTTGTCCATAATTCCAATGTGTAACCCCTGTATTATCTAATAATCCTTGAGGGTGTATAATAATAAAATTTGCTGTATCTGCAATATCTCTAAAGTCGCTTGCCCACATTGCGGCGGACGCAGTACTAGTTCTTCCATGTAAGTTAAAAAGCAAAGGCACTGAATTATTAGCAGTATATGATGCAGGAACATAAAGGATATAATCCCTTTGAACATTATCATGGATTATGCTTCCATTTATAGTTTGCTGAGCAAATGAAAAGCATGGAAAGATTAATAGTAAAAGAAATCTCATTTTAGTTTTTTATAATCTGCCTTGTAATTATTTCACCCTCCAATTCAATACTTACAAAATAAATCCCTGCTTTTAATTTTTCCAAATCAATGCTCAATTGGTTTTCCCCAGCACTTACTTTTTCTTTTTGGCTTTTTACTTTTTTCCCCAATTCATTGTAAACTGTGCATTCTGCCATAGTTGTTTTTTGAGCAGTAAATTCCAAATTCATTTTATCTCTTGTTGGGTTAGGAAATAATTGCACTTTAGATGTAAAAGCTGAGTTTTCATCAATTGACAGCAAATCTCCAACTGATGAAATATTGGTTTGGAAAATTCCCTTTCCGTGTGTACCTACCACTAATAATCCATCATTTTTCCTATAAGTTAAAAACTCTACCACAACTGATCCAATAGTTTGAGAAGCAATTTGTTTCCAAATAGTATTCGCCCCATTCAAATTAGCTGTTCCAAATAGTCCAACTGAAGTACCCACCAAATACAAAGTATCATTGCCTAATGGAATAATCTCAGCAGTCCTACAAGATGGTCCATTTCCGCTTCCGCTTGGGTTTTGTTCCAAATTTCCAGCCACCTTTATCCAACTTGCCCCTGCATCAGTGCTATGGAAAAGGGAATACAATGAATAATTAGAATATACCACCATAATCTCATTAGCATCATTAGGATTTATTGCTATATCAGAAGTGTAAGAGTTCGTTCCTGTTGGAATATTGGTAATCATATTTAGCGGGGGATCGCCTACATCAGCATTATCAATTCGATAAATGTATTTGTTTTGCGTACCCAAATACACCACGTTGGCAGGATTTACACTTGTTTCAATTACAGAAATTTTCATTGAACTACTAGGTAAAGAGTCCGAAAAAAGATGCCATCCCAAATCTGATTTTGCATGCGAATTGTTATACTGAATATTTGCTAAATCATTGTTTCTCCAAAACTTATGTCCTTCTGCCCAATAAATAATATCGGCATTATCATCCATCACCATTGGGTTGATAAACATATAATTTGTGCTATCAGCAGAAATGGGATCCATTCTATTAAAGGCCAAACGTTCAGCATTAGTATCTAGCTTCATCTTATACATCACCCCCCTCTGTATTGTCAGATAAAAATCTTCTTCATTATCTGCTATACCTGCAAAACAACCATCACCATTAAAAGGCATATTCCAATGAGAAGTTGGATTAGGTGAGAAAGTGATAAAATTACCATTATCTTGAAAACCTCCATGCATAACATCAGAGTTTGCATTACGACTAACCGTGACGCCATAGAGCTGTGTAGTGTAATAACCATTATTTAGTGAAGTCCAAACAACAGTATCTTGAAAAGTATTGTGCGATTTATACACACCACCATCAGTTGCACTTAGTATAATGCTGTCATTGGAAGGAAGAAAGAGTAAATCGTGCTGATCAGGATGATGATTTTTGTATATCCCCCAATTACCATCTCCTTCATATGAACCCACAAAATATCCACCTATAATCATCGTATTATTCGGAGTTGTAAAGCCATCTGTTGAACGCCACAAATTTGTTCCTCCTATATAAACTGTATTTGGAGAAGACGGATGTACTTTCACTAACAGATCATAGCCACCTTGAGAATTAAAATTATCAAAAGTTGTTGTTTGATTTGATGGAATATTTGCAGATAAATCTGTCCAATTACCATTATTTGCTTCATATTTCCAAAGCGAAGTCCAAGCTTCTCCACCAAAGAACACATCTGTATGCTGTCCATAGCCATCTGTTTCTGCTGCCAAAAAATACACCTCATTCTCATTAGCCGGATTTATGCCTATTGCAATTCTTCCATAAACTGGTGGAAAAAGAGAGTCTGTAATATTTATCCAATTATTTCCATCTGTTGAACGCCAAATCCCCTTATCAATTCCATCTGAACTAAGTGCTGCATACACTACACCATTAGAGTTAATCTCAATATTACTATAGTAAGCACTTCCTCCTCCAAGTTGTAAACTCCAAGAATCTCCACCATCTTCACTTCTATAAATAGAACCGTAAGTAGCTGCATATACTACATCTAAACTGTCATTGGAAGGATCGGTTTCTATATTCCAAATAAAATCAAAATCAGAATCAAAATTGTGTGGGGTGTTGGTAGCCGTTACTGATATAGAGTCCCAACTCAAACCGCCATCTTCTGATTTATAGATGCCATTTCCTTGATAATACGCTCCTCCTCCACTAGCTGAACTTCCTCTAAGCTCGCCACTACCAAAATACCAGATATGCTCCTTACCTACTCTTATATCTTGACTAACACAACTGACATTATGCAATTGATTAGCGTCTGTAGTCATTATCCAACTTTGACCTCCATCGGTAGAACGATACATTCCTCCTGATGCACCTCCTGCTAATAAGGTGTTCTCATCCAATACATCCATAGCTAAGGCTCTAGTTCTGCCGCCAACATTGTAAGGACCTCTATGCACCCAATTAGATTTATTTAATACTTTAGACTTGGGTAATGTTTTTGCAAAAATCATTTCTTTTTGCCTAATATTTCTTGGCAGTTCTCCAGTATTAGGATCTGCCAAACGAATCCTTTCCCATACTATCCTTTCAGCTGGATTGTCGGATGCAAAAGCAATTTGTTTTTCTTTCTGATTTGTACAAGAGAAAAATAAGCAAACACCTATAGATATTTGTATAATTTTATTCATTTTCTTAAACTTTTGTTTTTGGTAAAAATATCAAATTAATTGTCAATTCGCTAATCAATAGTAAAAGTGTAAATTTGCATGCTGAATACAAAGAGAAAATGCAACAAGTAGAAAGATATACTCCCAAGAATAAAGTAAGAATAGTAACAGCTGCTAGTTTGTTTGATGGGCATGATGCTGCTATCAATATCATGAGACGTATCATACAAGCAACTGGATGTGAAGTAATACATCTAGGACACGATAGGTCGGTAGAAGAAGTTGTAAATTGTGCTATAGAAGAAGACGCAAATGCTATTGCTATGACATCCTACCAAGGGGGACATACTGAGTATTTAAAGTATATGTACGACTTATTACAAGAAAAGAAGGCTACACATATAAAAATATTTGCAGGTGGTGGAGGAACTATTTTACCAGAAGAAATTTCAGAATTAGAAGAATATGGAATAACACGAATATACCATCCAGATGATGGTAGGCAGATGGGATTACAAGGTATGATAAATGACCTAATTAAAAAATCTGATTTCTTACTTGGAAAACAATTAAAAGGAGGAATTAAAGAAATAGAAAACAAAGATGTTAATGCTATATCTAGGATGATATCTGCAGCAGAAAATTGTCCAGAAAATCACACTTCTCTCCTATCTGAAATAAAAAAACTAGCAAATAAATCCGAAACTCCAGTACTGGGAATTACTGGAACGGGAGGAGCTGGAAAATCCTCCTTAGTAGATGAGTTAGTAAGAAGATTCTTAATCGATTTCCCAGAAAAAGATATTGCTATAATATCAGTAGACCCATCTAAAAGAAAAACAGGAGGTGCTTTACTTGGTGATAGAATACGAATGAATGCTATAAAATCAGAGAAAGTATATATGCGTTCATTAGCTACTCGTCAAGCAAATCTAGCGCTATCTACACATGTAAATGATGCGCTAGATATTTTAAAAGTTGCGAATTATGATTTAATCATCTTAGAAACTTCTGGCATCGGACAATCTGATACAGAAATTTTAGAACATTCAGACATCTCCCTTTATGTGATGACTCCAGAGTATGGAGCTGCAACGCAGCTAGAAAAAATTGACATGTTAGATTTCGCAGATCTTATCGCTATCAATAAATTCGATAAAAAAGGGAGTTTAGACGCATTAAGAGATGTTCAAAAACAATACCAAAGAAACAACCAGCGCTTTGATGAAAAAGTAGAAGACATGCCAGTATATGGTACTATAGCTTCTCAGTTTAACGACCCAGGAACAAATTCTCTTTACAAAGCTATTATGGACAATTTTTCTGAAAAAAAAATAGGGGATTTTACTTCGAAGTTTGTAATAACTGACCAAATGAGTGAAAAGATCTTTGTAATACCACCTAAAAGAACTCGGTATCTTTCGGAAATTGCAGAAAATAACAGAGAATACGACAAATGGAGTATTCAGCAAAAAGAAATAGCTCAGGAATTATATGCACTACAAAAATCTTTGGACATACTTTCTGACACTTCTGAAGAAGCGATTAATCAGATAAAAAAGAAATATGAGAGTTTATTATTAGAATTAGACCCAAAGAATAAAATACTAATAGATAGTTGGGATGAGTTACAAAAAAAATATAAAGAAAAACTATTTAACTTTAAAGTACGAGATAAAGAATTATCTATTAAAACACATAGCAAATCCTTATCACAAACTGATATTCCTAAAATAGCACTACCAAAATATGAAGGATGGGGAGATATATTAAAATGGCAATTACAGGAAAATGTACCTGGAGAATTCCCTTTTACTTCTGGGCTATTCCCATTTAAAAGAGAAGGAGAAGATCCTACAAGAATGTTTGCTGGAGAAGGAGGTCCTGAAAGAACCAATAAGCGTTTCCACTTAGTAAGCTTAGGAATGTCTGCAAAAAGACTTTCTACCGCTTTTGATTCGGTAACCTTATATGGAAACGATCCTGGAAATAGACCTGATATTTACGGAAAAATTGGAAACGCAGGAGTTTCTATTTGTTGTTTGGATGACTTAAAAAAACTCTACTCAGGTTTTGAGTTAGCTAATCCAATGACCTCAGTAAGCATGACTATAAATGGTCCTGCTCCCATGATACTGGCTTACTTTATGAATGCCGCTATAGATCAGGAGTGTGAGAAATATATAAAAGACAAAGAATTAGAGAAAGAAGTAAAAAAGAAAATAACTGATATCTATAAGAAGAAAGGAGTAAAAAGACCTCAATATCAAGGAGAATTACCAGAAGGAAATAATGGTCTAGGACTTTTCTTGTTAGGTGTTACTGGAGATAAAGTTCTTCCATATAAAATTTACAATAAAATAAAAACAGAGACCTTAAGAAAAGTAAGAGGAACCGTACAAGCAGATATTTTAAAGGAAGATCAAGCACAAAATACTTGTATTTTCTCTACTGAATTTGCTTTAAGAATGATGGGAGATGTGCAGGAATACTTCATAGAAAATAAAGTAAGGAATTTCTACTCTGTTTCTATTTCTGGATATCATATTGCAGAAGCAGGTGCTAATCCAATTTCTCAGTTAGCATTTACTTTAGCAAATGGGTTTACCTATGTGGAATACTACATAAGTAGAGGAATGGATATAAATGAATTTGGGCCTAACTTGTCTTTCTTTTTTAGTAATGGAGTAGATCCAGAATATGCAGTAATTGGTAGAGTTGCTAGAAGGCTTTGGGCAAAAGCTCTAAAAACGAAATACGGAGCAAACAAAAGAGCGCAAATGTTAAAATACCATATTCAAACTTCTGGAAGATCTTTACACGCTCAGGAAATTGATTTTAACGATATCCGTACTACTTTACAAGCTCTTTATGCTATTTATGACAATTGTAATTCTTTACACACCAATGCTTATGATGAAGCCATCACTACTCCAACAGAAGAATCTGTAAGAAGAGCAATGGCTATTCAGCTAATTATTAATAAAGAGTTAGGATTAGCTAAAAATGAAAACCCGCTACAAGGTGCTTTTATAATTGAAGAGCTTACGGATTTAGTAGAGGAAGCAGTACTTTCTGAATTTGATAAAATCACTGAAAGAGGTGGTGTGTTAGGAGCTATGGAAACTATGTATCAAAGAAGTAAAATACAGGAAGAAAGTTTGTATTACGAAAACCTAAAACATACGGGAGAATACCCTATCATTGGTGTAAATACCTTCCTAAACAAAGAGGGATCGCCTACTATTATTCCAGGTGAAGTAATTAGAGCAACTGAAGAAGAAAAGAAATACCAAATTTCTATGCTAGAAGAACTTCATAAAGGAAATCAAGGAAAGACGGAAGAAGCTTTGAAAAATTTACAAGAAGCGGCTATACAAAACAAAAATATTTTTGATGTATTGATGGAGGCTGCTAAAGTTTGCTCTCTTGGAAAAATTACCAATGCACTATTTGAGGTAGGTGGGCAATACAGAAGAAATATGTAGCATGCATAACACATCTAGTTTAAATGTATAGAAAGTGTTATTATTGGATATCTACTACTTCAACTGATAAAGATTTACTAGGGAATGATTCACATCTTTCTTTCAATCCTTTTAATCCTTCTTCAAAATCTCTTCCTGCCATAGCATCAAAAAATAAAGTCATAAAGCGTATAAAAAATGGCATCTCCCCTTTCATCCCCCAAACTACTTTTGTAATACCATTTATTTCTGTAAATCGCCAGTACCCATAAGCAGGGTTCATATCATCAAATATCAATTCCGTATTGATAGAATCAGCAAAACTAACTCCAATAATCTCTAGCGTGCCTTTTCCTGCCTCTTTGCCATTCCAACTCATTTTCGAGTTCTTACCATACCTTTCTCCTGTATACTCTGTTACTAGAGTGGAATCTTGCTTCCACCAAATTACCCAATTTGGCCAAGATTGTAAATCGGTTACCTCTCCATACACTACATAAGATGGCACATTGATTTCAATACTTCTTTCTACTTGATAGTCTGGAGAAATAAATAGATTAAAAGTGCAAAAAGCCAAAACAGTAATAAGCATCCATTTGAAAATGCTCTTTAATGCACTCATTTTACTTTGTTCTTTTTATAGGGTTCTAATATAAAAAAAAAACTAAATTTGACTTTCTTTTAACACAAAAAATAAGTTAAGCAGTGTACGATATTGTTATCCTTACCGACCACCGCTATGTAAATCCTAAAAAAAAAGATTGGTATACTAAACAAGTACTAGATGAAGATGAGCTATTGTTGAATGCTCTAGAAAAAAAAGACTTAAGCGTATGTAAAAAAGATTGGTCAGATTCAGCGTTTGATTGGACAAAAACAAAATACGCTATTTTCCGCACCACTTGGGACTATTTTGAAAGATTTAAGGAATTTTTTGATTGGATAGAAAGTACAAAAAACAGAACTACTTTTATCAATTCAGCACCAATAATTAAGTGGAATATTGACAAACATTATCTAAAGGATTTATCGGAGAGTGGCATCAACATAGCACCTACTCTATTTATTGAAAAAGAAGATAAGATAACGCTTGCTGAGTTGTTCAATAAAACCAAGTGGGAAAAAGCGGTAATAAAACCAGCTGTATCTGGAGCTGCAAGACATACCTACAAAATCATCTCTAAGAATTTTACTCAGTATAAAGCTATTTTTCAGCAATTAATCCAGCAAGAATGCATGCTGTTTCAGCAATACCTTAACAACATCACTGAAATGGGAGAAATTTCTTTGATAATGATTGGAGGGAACTACACTCATGCTGTAAAAAAAATGGCCAAAGAAGGAGACTTTAGAGTGCAAGATGATCATGGCGGAACAGTTGAAGAATATCAGGCTACTTCAGAAGAAATAGCATTTGCAAAAAAATGTTTAGCAAAATGCCCTTTTAAACCTATTTACGCAAGAGTTGATATTGTTTATGATAACAACAACAAACCCTCATTAAGCGAATTAGAACTAATAGAACCTGAACTTTGGTTTAGAAATAATCCTAAAAGTGCAGAACTTTTAGCTGATGAAATTTTTAATCTTAGCTTGCAGACAAAAGGTTAATTTCAAACTCTATTTCATCAAGAATAACTTTGTCACCAAGATCTTTAAAGAAGTTGCCAGATTTATATTTTATGTCCCACTTTGTTCTGTCTATCTTGATTTTAGCTTTGGCAAAAAATACAGATTTTCTAATATTAACTTCTGCATCAAAAATTATAGAATGAGTAATTCCTTTAATCGTTAAATCTGCCACAATTTCATAATTATTTGCTTCTGTTTTTGTTGCTTTAGTTATTTTTATAGTAGAAATAGGATGCTTTTCAACATCAAAAAAATCTTCATTCTTTAAATGCGAATCTAGCTTCTTGTTGTATTTATCAGACATATCCGTTGTTTGGATAGAACTCATGTCAATTGTAATATCTCCCCCAACTAATGTTCCATGATTTATCAACAATACACCATTTTGAATACTTATAAGGCCTTCATGTGATTCTGCAATTTTTGACCCTATCCATTTTACTGTAGATTTTTGATCATCTACTCTTAACCTATCAATATGAGGAGTATTTGCAAATACAAATAACATTAATAAACTCAATAGTGCTGATAAAAAAGTTTTCTTCATAATTTTTTGTTTTTATTTTGCTCAAAAATACATAATTTTACAGCAATTACAATAAAATGATTGAGATAAAGAAGTTTAGATTTGGAAATACCAAACTCATGCAAATAGCACATGAAATAAGGCATGAGGTTTTTGTTATTGGACAAAATTGTCCTGAAGAATTAGAATGGGAATTTGAAGAAGAATCCACGCACTTTCTTGTTTTTAACAACAAAAAAGCAGTAGCTACTGCCAGACATAGAAAAACAATAAAAGGCTACAAATTAGAGCGTTTTGCTGTATTAGCTTCCAAAAGAGGAAAAGGTTATGGAAAGAAGGTACTGCAAGCCATCTTAGCTGATTTGGCTGATTTTAACGGTCTACTATACATGCATGCACAAGTTCAAGTATTGCCTTTTTATGAAAAATTAGGATTCGAAAAAGAGGGTGAAATTTTTGAAGAAGCAGGCATTATGCACTACAAAATAGTGCTTCAGAATAATTACTGAGGCGTAAGTGAAGAAAGCACCTCTGTAGTCCAACCGTGTTTGTCTTCATATTTTCCATGCTGAATAGCCACTAACCTATCTTTAAGCCTTTTAGCAAAGCTATCCTCTTGTTTTGACAGTATCATTTTATTAGTCCCAAGTGTAATAGAGCCAATAAAAAGAATTGAAACAGCAGTTCCTGTACCAAATGCTTCCTTTAACCTTCCTTGCTGATGTGCTTGGTGTAGTTCGCTAACACTTACGGCTCTTTCTTCTACTTTCATATCCATATCTTTTGCCAATTGTACTATACTATCTCTTGTGTAGCCTCCTAAAATAGTATCGTCTAAATTAGGAGTTATTAGTGCATCATCAATTCTTATCCAAATATTCATGGTTCCAGCTTCTTCTAAGAATTCATGATTTTTAGCGTCTGTCCAGATAATTTGACTAAAGCCTTGTTCTCTTGCTAATTTGGTTGGATAAAAAGATGCTGCATAATTTCCTGCTGCTTTTATTGATCCCGTTCCACCTTTCGCTGCTCTTGTGTATTCTTGCTCAATTTTCACATGCATCTCTCCTTGATAGTAGGTAGTAGCTGGAGAGCAAATTATCATAAAAGTGTATTCATCTGATATAGTAGCTTTTATACATTGTCCAGAAGCAAAAATGAACGGTCTTACATAAAGCGAGAAATTATCTCCTGCCTTTACCCAAACAGCATCTAATCTAAGTATCTCATGCAAACCTTCCATAAAAATTTCTTTTGGAATTTCAGGGATGCAAAGACGTTTCGCAGATGTATTCAATCGCTTAAAATTATCCTCTGCTCTAAATGTGAGTACTTTGCCATCATCTGTTTTAAAAGCCTTCATACCTTCAAAAACCGATTGCCCATAATGAAGAGCTTGTGTTCCTGGGTACATTGGCAATGGCTGATAAGGCATAATTTCAGCTTCTACCCACCTCCCATTTTTGTATTTACAAATCAGCATATGATCAGAGAAAATAGCTCCAAACTTCAGATTATTAAAATCTACATTTTGAATATTGGAGTTTTGCTTTAGTGTAATTTTCATTGATTGTAATACTTCAATTCTAAGAATGCTAATTTAATAAAAAAGGGGAGCAATCTGCTCCCCTTTCTCTAAAACATGTAAACTGAACTTAGGTTTCTTCTAAATAAGATTACTCAACCACAACTATGCGTTCTGTGCTCAGCATATTTCCATTATTATCTTTAATGGAAACTAAATACTGACCACTATTTAAATCAATATTTTTAAGGATTAGATGCTCACCAGCAGTGAAATTCATTTCGCCTGATTGATAAACTTTAACACCTAAAATATTGTAAATATCCATTGTAATTGTAGCTCCTTTATCTAAGCTTAGCGGAACATACATTATGTTATTTACAGGATTAGGATAAATATTTTGGATTGTTAATCCATTATTATCATCAATACTTGATATTGAAGAAACTTCAAATTGAATAGTTTCATCAAAGTAGAACATTTGATCACTTACTCTAAATACTGCTAAATAAGGAGCAGTTCTTACTGTACTTACATCAGGGGTCCAGGAGAAAGTACCTTCAATTTCATTACCATTTCCTGTTGGAACAACATTCATTGTAGCAGGAGCAGTAGTCAAATCAAAAGGCTCACCAAATCCTGTCATATTCACCACATCATTCACATTAGCATCAGAGGCCAATAAATGAAGTTGATAATTTTGATTTGGACTAAGCACTACATAAGGGTAGCCACCAGAACTTGTTGGTACCGATTGCATATTTGAAATTTGAGGCATTGCATTAGATGTGTCAGGAATAACAATAAATTGCATATCTCTTCTCATAGAGCCAATAGAAACACCATTTCTAAACTCCTCAACTATAAAAGAAGCTACAAAGTTCCCTACCATTTTAGCACTCCAAGTAAGCGCACCAGTAACTGAATCTAAAGCAAATACAGCTGCTGAATCCGAATAAGCAGAATCAGAAAGAAACTCATAACCAGTTACTGTTCCGTTATCATCTAATGGGACATCTAAATACCACGCTAAAGAATCACCATCCAGATCAAATGGAAGCGGATTGTATTGCCATAGTGTATGAGCTGGTAAATAAGCAACAGGTGGAGTAGTGTAAGAAGCTGAAGAATTTGGATTCAAACTGTCAACTGTTAGGAAAGTAGATAACTTCATACTTTCAGAAAGGGGATTGGACATATTAATAATCGCTCCATTTCTACAGCAATTATCCCAACTGATTGCATAATAACCATCTCCTGGCATTGTAATAGTGTCAATAAAGGTATATACCTCAACACCATATATTGATACTACAGAAGGCATCAAACCCCCAGAAGTTGTGTCATAGTTTACAGTAGAAGTAAATAAAAGATTCCATGCACCACTTGTATCCTGCTCAAGCACATTAAAGTCGGCAACCAATTGCATTGGAATACCAACAGTGTCTCTGTAAGCAGTAAACTCAATTTGATAATCGTAACCACCAATATTGGTAGCAACAATTTGCCCACCCATAAGGTGAGTTGCGTAAGTTGAAACAGCCATTACTGCAACAAGTAAGAATGTCAAAAGTTTTTTCATGATTATAGATTTAGGTTAATAAAAATTGTTTTTTCATTTTACTATGATACGACAAATTTTAAAAAAAATACATGTATTACAACAAAAAAGAAATAAAGTAAAAATTTTCTTATGTGCTCAAAATTATTTTTTTAGATTATTCAATCTGATATTTTAGTTTTTTATATTATTCTCTAAATTATATTTAAGCTAGTAGAATAAAACCTTCCACAACTAAATATTATATTTGAAATCTTAAAAATACACTTTTTTTTGAAAAAACAAATCATTAAAACAGCAGATGGTTCACATTCGCTTTTTGTGCCAGCATTGAATGAAAATTATCATTCTAAACATGGAGCTATAGCAGAAGCAATGCATGTTTTTATTAAAAATGGATTACAATCGCACCCTAAGAAAAAACTGAATATTCTAGAAATTGGTTTTGGTACAGGGTTAAATACTCTACTTACATTAGAAGGTGCTGCAAGCAAAAAAGTACATTACACAACTTTGGAGCCATTCCCTATTGAAAGGGAAATTTATAGCAAACTCAATTTTCAGGATTTTGTAAAATCAGATCAATCAATTTTTCTCAGACTACATGAATGCGATTTGGAGAAGGACATAAAGTTAAAAGAGTATTTCACTTTATGCAAAAAAAAAAAATAAAGTTGCAACAATTTAATAATGATAAAAAATTTGATGTTATTTATTTTGATGCTTTTGCTCCTGAAAAACAAAATGAAATGTGGGAGAGATCGGTATTTGAGCAATGCTACAATCTCCTTAATGAAAATGGATTTTTAGTCAGCTATTGTGCAAAGGGAGTAGTCAAGAGAACCATAAAATCAGTGGGATTTGAAGTAGAAACTTTGAAAGGGCCTCCTGGAAAAAGGGAAATGTTTAGGGCTAATAAAAAATAGCTCCTAAAATATTTTTAATACCCTTAAAGGCAAAAAGAAAAATAAACGGAAACAACAAAAATGCTATTGTAATTATGGTATAACTACCACGCTCTACATTATTAAAACCAATATAAAACAATCCTGCATCTATCATAATGGTTAAAGCCGATACTGAAATCCATATCGCGCCTTTTATGAGCTTTTGTTTATCCATTGTAGTTTTCAACCGCTTTTCGAACAGAGCCGAATTCTGACAATAATTGTTCTGCTTTTTGATAAGACACCCCAAATTCTTTCATTATCATTTTTGCACCTCTATCAACCAATTTGTTGTTTGAAAGTTGCATGTCAACCATTTTGTTACCCTTCACTTTTCCTAGCTTTATCATCACAGCTGTGGAAATCATATTCAAAACCAATTTCTGAGCAGTTCCAGATTTCATGCGTGTACTTCCAGTTATAAATTCAGGACCAACCACCACTTCAATAGGGATATCGGCAACTTTTGATAACGGACTTTGCTTATTACAAACTATACATGCTGTTGTGATTTGATTTTTTTGGGCATTATCTAATGCACCAATCACATAGGGAGTAGTACCAGAAGCAGCAATGCCAATAACCACATCATTGTCATTAATTCTGTTATTTTGCAAATCTTGCCAACCAAACTGTTTATCGTCTTCTACAAATTCTACTGCTTTACGGATTGCCTTATCGCCACCAGCCATTAAGCCAACTACCAATCCATGTTCTACTCCAAATGTTGGTGGGCATTCTGATGCATCAACAATTCCCAGCCTACCAGAAGTGCCAGCACCAATGTAAAACAATCGTCCTCCATTTTTCATTTTTGGAACAATTGTTTCGACTAATTTCTCTATTTGTGGAATTTGCTCTGCAACCCTTTTGGCAACCGTTTTGTCTTCCTTATTGATATTGGCGAGCAAATCCCTTATACTCATCTTTTCTAAAGAGTCATAATAGGAATCCGATTCTGTCGTTTTGTTCATTTATAAATTGCCGGATACTTTGACGGATCAGCTTCATGCATTATGGCATATACTTTCTCAAAAACATCTTCTACTGATGGTTTTGAAAAATAATCTCCATCTTTACCATAAGCTGGCCTGTGAGCTTTTGCTGCTAAAGTTTGCGGCTTAGAATCTAAATAATTATAGCCTTGCTGCTCTTCAACAATTTTTTGCAAAATATAAGCAGAAGCACCTCCTGGAACATCCTCATCTACTACTAGCAAACGATTCGTCTTTTTTACACTTTCTACCGAATCATGATTCAAATCAAAAGGCACTAAACTTTGAACATCTATCACTTCAATACTTATGCCAACATCAGCCAATAAATCAGCTGCAGCAGTTACAATTTTCCAAGTAGAACCATAAGAAACCACAGTTATGTCAGTACCTTCTCTTGTAGTTTCTACTACCCCAAGAGGAGTTCTAAATTCTCCCATATTATTTGGTAATTTCTCTTTGGATCTGTAACCATTCAAACATTCTACAACCATTGCTGGCTCATTAGCCGCCATTAATGTATTGTAAAAACCAGCCGCTTTTGTCATATTTCTTGGCACACATAAATTCACTCCTCTTGATCCATGTATAACCATACCCATTGGAGAGCCTGAATGCCAAATCCCCTCTAGTCTATGTCCTCTTGTACGAATAATTACAGGTGAAATTTGGCCACCATGCGTTCTATAATGCAACGAGGCAATATCATCTGCCATGGTTTGGAATGCATAAAGCAAATAGTCCAAATATTGCATTTCGGCAATTGGCCGTAATCCTCTAAGCGACATTCCAATCCCTTGTCCTAGAATTGTGGTTTCACGAATGCCAGTATCGGCAACTCTTGTTTCTCCATATTTTTCTTGCAAACCCTCAACCCCCTGATTCACACCACCAATTTTACCAACATCTTCTCCAAAAATCATGGCCTCTGGAATATTCTCAAACATTTGATGAAAATTGTCCCTTAATATAATTCGTGCATCAACTGTTACTGCATCACTATCATAAGTTGGCAATACCTCCTGCACATTGCGTGCTGAAGTTACCGTTTCATTGTAAAGTTTTGAATTGTAACGATCTTTACTTTCATCACCTATCTTAGCAATAAAAGCGGAAAGTTTTTCCTTTTCTTCAAAGTCTTCTTTTGCTATTCTTGCCATTACCTTTCGTGCAACTGAAAGATAATCTCTTCTAAAAACACCAAACATTGCCGACTGATTTAAATCAGTTATCCAGCCTTCTAATTCTGGAATGGTTACTTTAACTTTTATCGAATTTAGGATGTCTGATAAGGATTTCCACTCTGCTTTTAAAGGTGCCTGATAAGCTTTCCATGCTTCTTTCTTTTCTTGCTTCACAAACTCTTTTACTTCTTCAAAAATGTTGTCTAACTCCTCTTGGGTAGCAATTTTACTTTCTACAATCCACTGACCAAACTTTTTAATACAATCAAATTCTTCTTCCCATTGCAACCTCTCCTTGTTTTTATATCTTTCGTGAGATCCGGAAGTAGAGTGTCCTGTCGGCTGAGTCATTTCTACTACATGAATAATGGAAGGAACATGCTGTTCACGAGCTAATTTTTCAGCTTTTTCATAAGCATCAATTAGCTCAGGATAATCCCATCCTTTTACTTTCATTATTTCAAAACCTTCTCCTTTTTCATCTCTTTGGAATCCTTTCAACACTTCCGATACATCCGACTTTGTCATCTGCACATCATTGGCTACTGATATACCATAACCATCATCCCAAACAGAAATTACAACAGGAACTTGCAAAACGCCTATAGCATTTACTGCTTCAAAAAAATGCCCCTCAGCACAAGATGAATTTCCAATAGTAGCATAAGCAACCTCATTTCCATTTGATGTGAAATTAGATTTGTTTTTTGCTAAATCTTTGTTTTCCCTATATACTTTTGATGCTTGTGCTAAGCCTACTAATCTTGGAAATTGAGAAGCTAAACAAGCCATGTCAGAAGTTGAATTTTTTTGCTGCATCAGGTTTCTCCAACTGCCATCATCATTCAAAAAACGTGTCCCAAAATGATTCATCATTTGTCTAGAACCAGAACTTGGCTCAGCTGAGAGCTCAGGATCTCCATATAAATGAGAGAACATTTGCCTTGTTGTAAGCTGGCCCAAAGCCATCATTAAGGTTTGATCTCTATAATATCCTGCACGAAAATCACCATCTTTAAACACTTTTGACAATGCAATTTGTGCCAATTCCTTACCATCTCCAAAGATTCCAAAACTACCTTTCCCTGAAAGCACATCTCGCCTACCTAATAGGCTTGCTTCTCTACATTCATTTATCAATCTATAATCAGACAATATTGCATTTTTGAAATCATTTATTGTCATCTTTTGTTTGGTTTTTTCTTTCGTACTCATATTATATCAATTAAAAAAAGGGAAGGCAAAAATACTCAATTATTCGCATATAAATCTATTTTTTTCAGAAAGGATATATATTTTACTAAACTGAATAGCTATTAAGAAAAAGATATTTATATTTGCAGCCCTTAAATTATTGAGGACTAATCACGAGATGGTTTAACCAAAAAATTAAAAAATGGCAACAAGAATTAGGCTACAAAGACATGGGAAAAAAGGAAAACCGTTTTTTCACATTGTGGTAGCCGACCAAAGGTCGAAAAGAGACGGAAGACTAATTCAGAAATTAGGAATCTACAATCCAAACACAAATCCTGCAACTATTGAAATTGATTTTGACAGTGCTGTAAATTGGGTGCTCAAGGGCGCTCAACCATCAGATACTGCAAGAGCAATTCTATCTTATAAAGGTGTTATGATGAAAAAACACTTATTAGCTGGTGTTGCTAAAGGTGCTTTTGATGAAGATGAGGCAGAAAAAAGATTCGCAGCTTGGATGAGCGGAAAAGAGAAAAAAATTACAGATAAAGTTGCTCAATTAGAAAAAGTGAAAATTGAAACTGCTAAGGCAAAATTAAAAGCAGAAAAAGCAGTAAAAGAGGAAAAAGCAAAAGTAATTGCGCTTAAAAATTCAGAGCTAAAAGAAGAATTAGAGGCTGCAACAAATGAAAATGAGAACGCTTCTGAGCAAACAGAAGGTGAGGAAATAGAAGCAACTGAAACCTCTACAGAAGAAACTGCTACAACAAATGATGCAGAAGAAGTTGTTGAGGAAAATACAGAAGCTGCAGCAACAGAAGACGCTCCTGCAGTAGAAGAACCAGCTGCTGAAGAGGCAGAAGAAGAAAAGGAAGAAGTAGAAGAAGCTCCTGTTAAGGAAGTAGCTGAAGCTAAAACAGAAGAAGCAACAACTGAAAATGAAATAACAGAGGAAGTTGTTGAAGAAACACAAACTGAAGAAACAGTAGAAGAAAATCCCTCTCAGAAAGAAGAGAGTGTTGAAGAAAAAGAAGCTGAAGCTAATGAGGAGAATACAGAAGAAGAGACTGTAGATGAAGAATCTACTATAGATACTAAAGTTGAAAATACAGAAGAAAGCAATACGGAAGAGGAAAAGAAATCAGAAGAAGCTTAAAATAAAATGCAAAAGCAAGATTGCTTCTTAGTAGGAACAATTTTCAAATTGTACGGATATAAAGGGGATGTCAAAATCTATAATGAAGATGACATCTCTTTTGATTTTAATGCAATTGATTTTTTTTTAATTGAGCTGAATAATGAACTTGTTCCTTTTTTTATTACACAAGCTCGCACCACAAAACCTCATAACATTCTTGTAAAATTTGAGGATTTAACTTCTAAGGAAGAAGCCAAGAAATTACTCAAAAAGAAAGTGTATTTGCAAAAAATACACCTGCCAAAAACTGCAGAAGATTCCCTAAATGAAAAACAATGTATTGGATTTTCAGTAATAGATATGCATTTAGGTGAGCTTGGAACAGTAAGTCGTATCAATACACAAACAGCTCAGCAATTGATTTATGTGGAAAAAGAAGAACAAGAATTTTGTTTTCCATGGCATGAGCGGTTTGTGAAAAATATAGATATTGCAAAAGAAGAAATGCAAGTAGAAATCCCTGAAGAATTGCTCAACTTAAATTAGTTCCTCCACAAAATTAATATCATAAGTTGCTAATTCTTCCAAGACAGGCACATAAATATCTTTTGTTGTTGGTATTTGTACTCCTGTAGCGCTAATTTCACCATTCAGTATCAATTTGGTTGCAATAGCAGCCGGTAAACCAACTGTTTTTGCCATGGCTGTATATCTAGTATCATCACCAAAAACAACTAAGGAAGAATTTAATTTTTGCTCTGCTCCATCCTGTGTATACTCAAATTGATGTTGCATCACAACCATGTCTTTATCCTCAGCAGCTAGTGCCCATTTTTCTTCTAAAATAGCCTGCAATAGCATGGCCGGACTCGCATCTTTAAGCCCTACTTTAGTATTCTCAAACATCGCTAGCCAACTGATTTTTTTAAAGATAGAGGAATCAGTATCAAGCTTAAACTCATTGCATAATTTCTGCTCTAAAGTAAGCTCTGTATCAAAAGGCAGAAACATATTCAAAAAATCCCTATTGCTTATGTTTTCTGAATTTTGTATTTTGTAAGTATCATCAGTCATACCCAATTGCACAAAAATGTTCCAAGCTGAAGAATAGCCACTTCTTCTAAGAGTTCCTCTAAAAAGAGTTGGAATATCTTCTAAACCATAAGCTTTTCTGTAGGAAAGTGAATCTCTATTGGCGTACCCTTCAAAGTCTCCTGCATCTAAAACGCTCATTTTTTCGATACTCTCAAACAATTTAGTGTAAGGAATATATTTATACTCACCATTTTCAATATAATGTGCAGTACCTTGACCTGCTAACACTACATTTCTAGGATTCCAGGTGAATTTATAGTTCCATGGATTATTATCATAATCCGGATGAACCAAACCTCCACAAAAAGACTTGAAAGATGTCAACACGCCACCATTTGCTTTAATCTTATCAATTACTTGCATGGCGGACATATGGTCAACTCCTGGATCTAGTCCAATTTCATTGAGTAGTAGCACTCCAGCTTGTTTTGCTGCTTCATCCAAGTCAGCAATTTCAGCAGAAACATATGATGCTGTAACCAGACTCTTTTTCAAGCGGACACACTCTTTTGCTACCACAATATGCATCCTGGCTGGCAGCATGGAGATGATAATATCAGTATTTTTGATCTCCTCTTCTCTTTGCTCAGCATTATTTACATCAAAAAATATTGCCTTTCCTTGCTCATGCTCTACTACTGCACTTTTAGCCAATTCCTCAGAGTAATCAGCAACTATTACCAACCAATTATTAGATTTTGCATTATCTAGCAAGTACTTTATTAGGGTTACTGCCGATCTTCCTGCTCCTATTACTAATATCTTTTTCATTTACATCAAATTTCAGATGCTAAAATATTATTTATTTATCAAATCTATCTTTTAAGCTGCCCTAAAAAGAATTCATAATTACATAAGGTTAAAGAGAATTATACTTATTTTTGTGATCTTAATACAAAAGTAAATAAATATGACCGAAACAGGCAAGCGAGCACAAGGTGCTACCATCTCTGAATTAGGAATAAAAAATGCTATTGCACACTGGAACTTATCTCCAGATGAATTAGCAAAAATTGCAATTGAAAAAGGACAAGCAGTACTCACTTCTACAGGTGCAATTAACATAAACACAGGAGAATTTACAGGCAGATCGCCAATGGATCGTTTTATCGTTCGAGATAAAATATCAGAAGATGCAGTATGGTGGGGAGATGTAAACTTATCCTTTGATGAAGATAAGTTTGATGCGCTACACCAAAAAATTGTTCAGTATTTAAGTGGAAAAGAAATTTATGTGCGTGATGCTTATGCTTGTGCAGATGATAGATACAGAATGAATATTCGTGTAGTGAATGAATATGCTTGGAGCAATATGTTTGCTTACAATATGTTTTTGCGCCCAACTGAAGAGGAAATTGAAAATTTTGATACTGAATGGACTATTCTTAATGCCCCAGGATTTATGGCAGATGCTGCTATTGATGGAACGCGTCAGCACAATTTCGCAATATTGAATTTCACTAAAAAAATTATTCTGATAGGAGGAACAGCTTATACAGGTGAAATTAAAAAAGGAATTTTTTCTGCTTTGAATTTTACACTCCCTCATCAGAAAAATGTGCTGGCTATGCATTGTAGTGCTAATGTTGGGAAAGAAGGCGATACTGCTATTTTCTTTGGACTTTCAGGAACCGGAAAAACAACCCTTTCGGCCGATCCAAATAGAAACTTAATTGGTGATGATGAGCATGGTTGGGATTGCGATACTGTATTTAATTTTGAAGGAGGATGCTATGCTAAATGTATCGATCTTTCTGCTGAAAAAGAGCCAGATATTTTTGCGGCTGTTAAGCCAGGAGCACTATTGGAAAACATTTCTTTCTTTGAAGGAACTAATGAGCCCAATTATACAGATGATAGCATTACGCAAAACACAAGAGTAAGCTATCCTATTGATCATATTGAAAATATTGCTCAACCTTCATTGGCAAGAAACCCTAGAAATATTTTCTTCCTTACGGCTGATGCTTTTGGTGTTTTGCCTCCAGTTTCTAAACTGACTAAAGGGCAAGCTATGTATCATTTTATTTCGGGATATACGGCTAAAGTTGCTGGAACGGAAGCAGGAGTTACGGAACCGCAAACCACTTTCTCGGCTTGTTTTGGCGCACCATTTATGCCATTACATCCTACAAAGTATGCTGAAATGTTAGGAGAAAAAATGGATGAAAGTGGCGCTAATGTTTGGTTGATTAACACAGGTTGGTCTGGAGGTGAATATGGTGTAGGCGAGCGAATTTCATTGAAATACACAAGAGCTATGATTACGGCTATTTTAAATGGTGAATTAGAAACGGTTGATTACACAAAACATCTGGTTTTTAGCTTAAATATGCCAACTTCATGCCCTAATGTGCCATCTGAAATTTTGAGCCCAAGAAACACCTGGAAAAACAAAAATGCTTATGACGATAAAGCCAATGAATTGGCGGATGCTTTTAATGCAAATTTCGCTCAATTTGCTGACAATGCGAATGAGGAAATTTTAGATGCAGCACCAAAAGCTACTGCAAGAAATTAGTTTTTTAATTTTTTAGACTATAGATGAAGCTGAGCAATGCTCGGCTTTTTTTATATTTTTGAAAAATGCAATTATTCTTTACAACTAATACTGAAAAAGAAATCATACTAAGTGCTGAAGAAAGCAAGCATGCTACAAAATCACTCAGAAAAAAGGAGGGCGATATTTTACACTTTACAGATGGAAAAGGAGGGTTTTACAAAGCTGAAATCACTTTAGCTGACAGCAGAAAATGCCAATTAACAATTATAAGCTCTGAAAAAAAACCCAAGCAACACAACTACCATTTGCACATTGCCATTGCTCCTACCAAAAACATGGATCGTTTTGAATGGTTTTTGGAAAAAGCTTGCGAGATTGGCATTGATAAAATAACGCCTATTATTTGTGAGCGATCTGAACGCAAAGTAATTAAAACAGGAAGATGTAATAGGATTTTGCTTTCGGCCATGAAACAGTCGTTAAAATTTCATTTACCAAAACTGAATGAAGTCATTACCTTAAAGGACTTTTTAAATCAAGATTTTGAAGGAAATAAGTATATTGCTCATTGTGAAGATGGTGAAAAAAAGGAACTAAAACAGGAAAAAGTTGCAGAAAAAACCTTAATTTTGATAGGCCCAGAAGGAGACTTTTCAACTAATGAAATTAAAATGGCTTTGCAAAACCAATTTAAAGCCGTAAGTTTAGGAGAAAGCAGATTACGCACAGAAACAGCAGGTTTAGTATCTGTGCATACTATTTGTGTAAAAAATTAAGATTATGAAAAGAATTATTTTACATATTTTAGTTTTCTCGTTTTTACCACCAGTTACTGGGATGTTGATAAGTTCGATAGGTATAGAAAATACAACTTTACAAATAATTGTAGGGTACGGTTTATGGGTTTATTTAGTATTTATAAAAAAATACATAACATTTAAAGGCGTAGGAAATCCTATCAAAGTAAAACCAAATCCAAATGCAATCCCTTGTTTCGTTATTATGGATGTAAAAATAACAGCTGTATGTTTTGCTTGGCTGCACAAAAAAGAGTACAAATATTAATGAAAATCCTAATCAGAATACTGCTACTCCTACCCCTATTTACAATAGGTCAAAATACCTACCAAATAGCTGTACTTAAATATGGTGGCGGTGGAGATTGGTATGCGAACCCAACTGCCCTACCCAACCTTATTGCTTTTGCAAACAAGAACATAGGCACCAACATAAAAGCAGAACCAGCTACTGTGGAAGTAAGTAGTGCTGATATTTTCAACTATCCTTTCCTACACATGACAGGGCACGGCAATGTAGTACTCAACACAGAAGATACTGAAAATTTGCGCAACTACCTCATTGGGGGTGGGTTTTTGCATATAGATGATAATTATGGTATGGATCCTTTTGTGCGCTCTGAACTCAAAAAAGTATTTCCTGAGCATGAATTGCTATTGCTTCCAAGCAATCATCCTATTTTTCATGGGAAATATGATTTTCCAAATGGCTTGCCAAAAATTCATGAGCATGATGCAAGTCAGCCACAAGCTTTTGGCATTTATCATGATGGGCGTTTAGTTTGCTTGTACACTCATGAAGCTGATATTGGTGATGGTTGGGAAGATGAAGAGGTGCATAACGACAGCCCAGCAATAAGATTGAAAGCCTTGAAAATGGGAGCTAATATCTTGGAATTCGTTTTTACGAATTAAAGCAAATCCTCATCAACAGAAAGTCCTTGAATAAATCCTATGGATTTTTCAATATCATCATGCAATAACCTATCATTATCTAGGAAATCAACCTCATCTCTATAAACATCCAAAATACTTTCAATAAAATCAGATGATTTTGCACGCCTAAAAGCAAGTGCTTGAGTAGCATTTAGGAGTTCAATGGCTAAAATACGCTCTGTATTTTCCACTACTTTATAAAGTTTTGTGGCTGCATTTGCGCCCATACTCACATGGTCTTCTTGTCCGTTGGAGGAAACAATGCTATCTACAGAAGCTGGTGTACACAATTGTTTGTTTTGGCTCGCAATAGATGCGGCAGTATATTGTGGTATCATCATACCAGAATTCAGGCCTGGATGAGCAACTAAAAATGGAGGCAATCCTCTTTGCCCTGATATCAGTTGATAAGTTCTTCTTTCGGAAATAGAACCTAATTCTGAAATCCCAATGGCCAGATAATCCATTGCCATTCCAAGGGGCTGCCCATGGAAGTTTCCTCCAGAAATTACTTTATCTTCCTCAATAAAAATAGTGGGATTATCCGTTACCGAATTTATTTCAGTGGTAAATACATTTTGAACATGAGTGATAACATCTTTACTAGCACCATGAACTTGCGGCATACATCTGAAAGAATAAGGATCTTGCACATCTGCTTTCTCCTGCTTTTGAATTTTACTACCCTTTAAAAAATTGCGAATATTTTCAGCAGTTTTCATCTGCCCTTTGTACGGTCTTAACTGATGAATCAATGCATTAAAGCACTCACTCCTTCCATTAAAAGCTTCTAGCGAAATGCTCCCAATAAGGTCTGCCATATAGGAAAGTTTTTGTGCTTTTAACAAAGACCAAAGGCCATAACCAGCCATAAATTGGGTACCGTTCAAAAGCGCTAAACCTTCTTTGGATTGCAATTTAATAGCATCCCAACCCAATTGTTTTAAGGCTGTTTTCGCTCGCTTTCTTTTTCCATCTGCATATACTTCCCCTTCTAATAAAAGCGGTAAGGATAAATGCGCCAAAGGTGCTAAATCTCCAGAAGCTCCAAGACTGCCTTGGCTGTATACAATAGGCAGCAGATTTTGATTGTACATGGCTAGCAAACGCTCAACCGTTTTCAACTGAACACCAGAGTGCCCATAAGCTAAAGATTGCACTTTGAGCAACAGCATAATCTTCACCACATCCTGAGGAACTTCATCTCCAGTTCCACAAGCATGCGATAATACCAAATTGGTTTGCAGTTGCTCTAAATCTTTAGCAGATATTTTATGATTACAAAGCGATCCAAATCCTGTGTTGATACCATAAATAGGAGTATCTGAAGTTTTTATTTTTTTGTTTAAATAGCTTCTGCAAGCTTTTATTTTTTGCTTGGCTTTAGCAGATAGCACTACTTTTGTGTCAATAGCCATCAATTCTCTTATGGCGGAAAATGTCAGTAGTTGATCTCCTATTTTATATGCTTTTCCCATCTTAAGATAACTTCTTAATTAATTCCGTAACCTTCAGCTTTTCTTGTGTTCCATTTACCATGTTTTTGAGCGTTAAGGCTCCTGAATTCATTTCATCCTCACCTACCATAATCACAAACTGAACGCCTTTATTATTGGCATAAGTCATTTGCTTTTTCATTTTAGCAGCTGTAGGATAGAGCTCTGCTCGTATTCCATTTGCTCTTAGTTGTTTGAGTAAGGGTAAACAAAAAGTAGTTTCTTGCTCACCAAAATTGGCAAACATAACAGCAGTGCTTACATCAATAGCTGTTGGGAACAAATCCAATTCTTCCATTACCATATAGATTCTATCAATACCAAATGAAATACCTACTCCTGAAATATCTTGAAGCCCAAAGATTGAGGTTAAATCATCATACCTACCTCCTCCTCCTATGGAGCCAATATTCACATCTTTTGCTTTTACCTCTAAAATACAGCCTGTATAATAGTTTAGTCCTCTTGCCAATGTGATATCAAATACCAATTTAGCGGACTGCAAACCAACATCAGCTACTGTACTGATAACAAACTGCAACTCTTCCAACCCCTCTTTACCTCTTGCTGATTTTTCCAACAAAGGCGCTAAATCACTTATGTCCTTTGCATTTAAAAACGCATCTAAAACAGATAAAGATGCTGCTTTCACTCCTTTAGATAGCATTTCTTCTTTCACCTTCTCAATACCGATTTTATCCAACTTGTCTAGTGCAATAACCACATCATCAAATAATGCTGTAGCATCCATTAGCGAAATCATGCCAGCAAGAATTTTTCTATTGTTAATGCTGATCTCAACATTTGGAATGTTCAACTGAGTAAATACCTCATCATACAGTTGTATAAGCTCTATCTCACATAGTAGAGAATCCGTTCCAATAACATCTGCATCACATTGGAAAAACTCTCTGAACCTTCCTTTTTGAGGTCTATCTGCACGCCATACATTTTGCATTTGATAGCGTTTGAATGGAAAAGTAATATCATTTCTATTTTGCACCACAAAACGCGCAAAAGGAACGGTTAAATCATAGCGTAAAGCTTTTTCAGAAATCTGATTTGTTAAAGATTTTGAAGTTGTCTTTTTATCAATATCAGCCTTAGAGAGATAATCTCCGGAATTTAAAATCTTGAAAATTAAACGATCGCCCTCCTCCCCATATTTTCCTGTTAAAGTTTCCATATTTTCCATAGCAGGCGTCTGTATTGGGGCATAGCCATAACGTTCGAAAGCGTTTTTAACAGTTTCAAAAATGAAATTTCTCCTAAACATTACTGCTGAACAAAAATCTCTTGTTCCTTTTGGTATGGACGGTTTTATCGTGCTCATAATTTTTGCAAATATCGTAAATTATAACAGATATAATTAAGTATTTTTGAGTCGAATTCTATGAAACAGTTATTTGTATTTTTTCTTTCAATTCTTTTTACCTGCAATATGAATCAGCCAGATGCTATTTCTGAAATAAAATCAGTACTTGAAAAACAGCAAAATGCTTGGAACACTGGTGATATTGAAGGCTTCATGCAAGGCTACTGGCAATCGGAAGAATTGGTATTTGAATCAGAAAATGGCATTGCCAAAGGATGGAAAAACACTTTAGCGCGCTACAAGAAGGTATATCCAAACAAAAAAAGAATGGGTAGTTTAGTATTTAAGATATTGGATGTTAAACTAAAAAATGACAGCATAGCCACTTTGAAAGGGAAATGGGAAGTCATAAGAAAAAATGACACTCCTAAAGGAGGTTTTCTACTAACTTTTAACAAAATTAAATGCCAATGGCTCATTGTAAAAGACTATACCACAAGTGAATAAATACCTCTCATTAATAAAATTCAGCCACAGCATATTTGCCATGCCATTTGCACTTATTGGCTTTTTCTTAGCAACAGCAACTTACGAATTTAAGTGGATTTCACTGCTCTATGTAGTGCTTTGCATGTTGTTTGCACGATCGGCAGCCATGGCTTTTAATCGTTATATCGACAGAGATATTGATCTGGAAAATCCTAGAACTGCAACAGTTAGGGAAATTCCTAATGGCACAATTTCCGCAAAAAACGCATTACTATTTGTTATTCTCAACTCACTTTTATTTTTTGCGACAACTTCCTTTCTTAATTCACTTTGTTTTGTTTTATCTCCTCTTGCACTTTTAATCATTTTAGGCTACAGTTACACTAAACGCTTTACTGCTCTTTGTCATCTGGTACTTGGATTAGGATTGTCACTTGCTCCTCTTGGTGCCTACTTAGCTGTTAGCGGAAAATTTGATTTTTTACCCATTCTTTTCTCAGTTGCTGTACTTTTTTGGGTAAGTGGTTTCGATATCATTTATGCACTACAAGATGAGGAGTTTGACAAAGCACAAAAACTACATTCAATTCCTGTTCTAATTGGAACAAAGAAGGCAATGCAACTTTCTAACTTTTTGCATTTTGGCACTACACTAGCTTTAGTATTTGCAGGAATTAAAGGAGAGTTTGACTTCTATTATTGGATTGGCTTTTGCATTTTTTCAACCTTACTTCTTTACCAACACACTTTGGTAAAGGAAAACGATTTGGAAAAAGTAAACTTGGCTTTTTTCACCACAAACGGCATTGCATCAGTTATTTTTAGCGCTTTTGTTATTGCTGATATTGTATTAAAACATTTATGCCCTATCTAATTGCTGTTTTTTGTTGTTTTCTGGAGTTAACTTTTTAATAAAGCGCATAAAAAACCCAACTAATGTTGGGTTTATTTTTTAAGCTTCTGCAGTGGGACCTCCGAAATTCATGGGGATTCCACCAGTAGGATCAACATCTTTTATTTCACCATGCTGGGCTTCAAATTTCATGATATTATCGTTTAAAGCCTTCATTAGTCTTTTAGCGTGCTGAGGAGTAAGAATGATACGCGATTTTACTTTTGCCTTAGGAACGCCAGGCATCATTTGAATAAAATCTACAACAAACTCTGAAGGAGAATGATTAATTATAGCAATATTGCTATAAGTACCCTCTGCTAGTTCCTCAGTGAGTTCAATATTTAAGCCGTCTTGTTTTTTTTCTTCTGACATAATTAAATTATTTTAGGCATTGCTAATTGTTTTCTCCTCTTGTATAAGAGTTTCTTGCTGATTTTCTACCAAGCCATCAAATTCAAGTTGAGAACCTATAATTAAATCACTACCGTCAATAAGACCGGTTCCTGCAGGAATTTTATGTCCTACAATTACATTCTCTTTTAATCCTCTCAAGCCATCTCTTTTTGCTCGAATGGCCGCTTCATTCAATACTTTAGTAGTTTCCTGGAATGATGCTGCAGAAATCCAACTGTCAGTTTGCAATGAAGCCCTAGTAATTCCTTGTAATACTGGGCGAGAAATAGCAGGAACTGCATCACGAGATTCTATCAGTTTCAAATCTTTTCGTTTCAATCTTGAATTTTCTTCTCTTAACTGACGAGCTGTAATTAATTGTCCTTGTTGATAAAGGGTAGAGTCACCTACCTCTTCCACATATTTCTTATCGAAAATCCAATCATTTTCTTCCATGAAATCAGTTTTATTCACCAATTGTTTTTCTAACAATTTAGTATCTCCTGAATCAACCACTTCTACTTTTCTCATCATTTGCCTTACCACAACCTCAAAGTGTTTGTCATTAATTTTTACGCCTTGTAATCGATAGACTTCTTGTACCTCATTTACAATATACTCTTGAACAACTGTCGGACCTTTAATGGCTAGAATATCTCTAGGAGTAATTACACCATCACAAAGAGGTGTTCCAGCTTTTACAAAATCATTTTCCTGTACTAAGATATGTTTTGAAAGCGGCACCAAGAATTTCTTTTCCTGTCCAGTTTTAGAGGTAACAATAATCTCTTTATTACCCCTTTTAATTCTAGGACCGAAAGAGATAATTCCATCAATTTCGGAAACAACAGCTGGATTAGATGGATTTCTTGCTTCAAAAAGCTCTGTAACTCTAGGAAGACCACCAGTGATATCACCAGAAGACCCTTGAGTTCTTGGGATTTTTGCAACTATAGTTCCAGCTTTTATCGTATCACCTTCATTAATAGCAATGTGCGCTTTAACAGGAATACTATATGTTCTTTCTTCCCCTTTCGCTTTTATAATTATTACAGGGTTTTTTGTTTTATCTCTACTGTCAATAATTACTTTTTCCTGATGACCTGTTTGCTCATCTGATTCAATTCGATAAGTATATCCTTCTTCAATATCTTGGAATTCAACCTTACCAGCAATCTCTGAAATAATCAGTGCATTATAAGGATCCCAATCACAAACCACCTCACCTTTTGCAACTTTTCCTTTTTGCTTATATATGTTTGACCCATAAGGAATAATATGTGTAGCTACAACAACACCAGAATTCACATCAATGACCCTAAGCTCTGCCGTTCTACTTATTACAATATCTACCAATTCTCCTCTTTCGTTTTTGTTTTTAACTGTTTTTAAATCTTCAACCTCAATTTTTCCTTCATTTTTGACGATAATACTAGAGTCAGCAGCTGTTCTTGATGCAGTACCCCCAACATGGAAAGTTCTTAGTGTAAGCTGTGTACCAGGCTCTCCAATGGATTGTGCAGCAATTACACCAACAGCTTCTCCTTTTTCTGCCATTTTTGAAGTAGCTAAACTTCTACCATAACATTTACTACAAATACCTTTTTTGGTTTCACAAGTAAGAGCTGAACGAATCTCAACAGCTTCAATGCCTGCTTGTTCAATTTCTTTTGCTACCTGTTGAGTTATCTCACTTCCTGAAGTTATTATCACTTTATTAGTTGAAGGATTGTAAATATCATGCAGACAAACCCTACCAGTAATTCTTTCTGCAAGTGGCTCTACAATATCTTCATTGTTTTTTAGTGCTGTAGTTACCAGACCCCTTAGCGTTCCGCAATCTTCTTCAGTGATAACAACATCCTGAGATACATCTACTAACCTTCTTGTTAAGTATCCAGCATCAGCCGTTTTAAGTGCAGTATCGGCAAGTCCTTTACGTGCACCATGAGTAGAAATAAAATACTCAAGAATAGATAACCCTTCTCTAAAGTTCGTAATAATTGGATTTTCAATAATCGACTCTCCATGATCACCAGACTTTTGTGGTTTTGCCATCAAACCCCTCATTCCCGAAAGCTGACGAATCTGCTCTTTCGATCCCCTTGCACCAGAGTCCAACATCATATAAAGTGAATTAAACCCTTGTCTTTCATTTTGTAAACGACTCATTACCGTTTCTGTTAATCTCGCATTGGTATTTGTCCAAATATCAATTACCTGATTGTACCTTTCATTATTGGTAATTACCCCAAGATTATAATGCCCTTGTACCTCATCAACTTTTTCATAAGCATCTTTGATCATGGCTTCTTTTTCAGCAGGAACAATTACATCTCCCAAATTAAAAGAAAGTCCACCTTTGAAAGCCATTTCATAACCAATATTTTTGATATTATCTAAAAACTCAACTGTTTTAGCAACACCACATTCACTTAAAATATCGCCAATAATATTTCTTAAAGTTTTTTTGGTAAGCAAATGATCTACAAAACCAATTTCTGCAGGAACGAATTCATTAAACAATACCCTTCCCACAGATGTTTGAATCATCTCATTCTTACCTTTGCTATTTTGCGCGCTTAATTTAATAATAGCATGCAAATCCACAATTTTTTCATTATAAGCAATTTTCACTTCTTCAGCAGAATAAAATATCATTCCCTCACCTTTTACTGAAATTGCTTTCTCAATTACTTTTCCTTTTTCATCTTTTATTGCTTCAGCAGTTCGCTTTTGCTTGGTCATATAATAAAGTCCAAGTACCATATCCTGAGATGGAACCGTAACTGGCGCACCATTTGCTGGATTCAAAATATTGTGAGAAGCAAGCATTAAAATTTGTGCCTCTAGAATTGCTGCCGTACCAAGAGGTAAATGCACTGCCATCTGGTCACCATCAAAATCCGCATTAAATGCAGTACAAACTAATGGGTGCAATTGAATCGCTTTACCTTCAATCATTTTTGGCTGAAAAGCTTGGATACCTAAACGGTGAAGTGTAGGAGCCCTATTTAATAACACAGGATGTCCTTTCATCACATTTTCTAAAATATCCCATACAACTGGCTCTCTTGCATCAATGATTTTTTTGGCTGACTTAACTGTTTTTACAATTCCTCTTTCAATTAATTTCCTTACAACAAATGGCTTGTATAATTCAGCTGCCATTTCTTTTGGCAATCCACATTCGTGCAACTCTAAACTAGGACCAACTACAATTACAGAACGAGCAGAATAATCAACCCTTTTCCCTAAAAGATTTTGACGGAATCTTCCTTGTTTTCCTTTTAAGTTGTCTGATAGAGATTTTAATGCTCTATTACCATCTGTTTTTACAGCAGATGATTTTCTTGAGTTATCAAAAAGTGCATCAACTGATTCTTGCAACATTCTTTTCTCATTTCTTAAAATTACCTCAGGAGCATTAATCTCCATTAATCGTTTTAACCTGTTATTTCTAATGATAACCCTTCTGTATAAATCGTTCAGATCAGAAGTAGCAAATCTTCCGCCATCAAGGGGAACAAGAGGACGTAATTCAGGAGGAGTTACAGGTACTACCTTTACAACCATCCACTCAGGTCTGTTTTCTGTATGAGCATTAGCCTCACGAAAAGCTTCAACAACTTGTAATCTTTTAAGCGCTTCTGTTTTTCTTTGTTGTGAAGTTTCAGTATTAGCTTTATGTCTTAACTCATAAGATAGTGAATCCATATCAATTCTTGCAAGCAAATCCGAAATAGCTTCAGCACCCATTTTTGCAATAAACTTATTAGGATCTTCATCATCTAAATATTGATTATCTGCTGGAAGCGCATCTAATATATTCAAATACTCTTCTTCTGTAATAAAGTCCAAATCTTTAACTGGCTCACCTTCTTCATTCAATCCGCCAACACCTGTTTGAATAATAACATATCTTTCGTAATAGATAATCACATCCAATTTCTTACTAGGCAATCCTAAAAGATAGCCAATCTTATTTGGTAGTGTACGGAAATACCAGATGTGCGCAACAGGAACTACTAAATTAATATGGCCTACTCTTTCTCTTCTTACCTTTTTCTCAGTTACCTCTACACCACATCTATCACATATAATTCCTCTATATCGGATTCTTTTGTATTTTCCACAATGACATTCAAAATCTTTAACTGGACCAAAAATTCTTTCACAAAACAACCCATCTCTCTCTGGTTTGTATGTTCTGTAATTAATGGTTTCTGGCTTTAACACCTCCCCATGGGATTTTGCTAAAATATCTTCAGGAGAAGAAAGGCTAATTTTTAAGTGTGAAAAATCTTTAACTTGTGTTTTATCTTTAGTGTTTCGCATAATTTTCTTTTATATTTTATTCAAAAGATACTTTTAATCCTAATCCGTTAAGCTCGTGCAACAATACATTGAACGATTCGGGAATTCCTGCCTTTGGCAATGGATTTCCTTTAACAATCGCTTCGTATGCTTTAGCTCTTCCAATCACATCATCTGATTTTAATGTAAGCATTTCTTGTAGAATATTGGATGCCCCATATCCTTCTAGTGCCCACACTTCCATCTCTCCTAACCTTTGGCCTCCAAACTGTGCTTTACCACCAAGCGGTTGTTGTGTAATAAGAGAATAAGGGCCAATGGAACGCGCATGCATCTTATCATCAATCAGGTGACCTAACTTAAGCATGTAGATAACACCAACTGTTGCAGGCTGATCGAATCTTTCTCCTGTCCCTCCATCATACAAATAGGTTTCTCCAAACTCTGGCAATCCTGCTTCTTTCATTTCTTTATTGATATCATCAATACTTGCGCCATCGAATACTGGAGTAAAATACCTTTTATCCAATTTCTGACCAGCCCAACCTAAAATGGTTTCATAAATCTGTCCAAGGTTCATTCTTGATGGTACGCCTAGTGGGTTCAATACGATATCTACAGGAGTTCCATCTTCCAAGAATGGCATATCTTCATCACGAACAATTTTTGCTACAATACCCTTGTTTCCATGTCTTCCTGCCAACTTATCACCAACTTTAATCTTTCGCTTCTTAGCTACAAATACCTTAGCCAATTGCAGCACACCTTTTGGCAATTCATCTCCAACAGTAATAGCAAACTTATCCCTTTTATGAACACCAAAAATTTCATTGTAATTTTTGATATATCCAAGTAAAATTTGATTTACAATTTTATTGTGTTTAGAATTTGTAGTCCATTTTTTGGTATCGACAGTCAAAAAGTCAACTTCTTGCAATAATTTTTGAGTGAATTTTGTACTTTTTGGAATAATAACTTCACCAAGTACATTAGTAACTCCTTGTGAAGCCTTTCCTCCAATAACAGTATAAAGCTTATCAATCAGCTTTTTCTTCAATTTGGCAGTTTCCTTTTGGAATGCAACTTCTAATTCATCTATAGCTTCTTTATCTTTTAATGCTAATAATTTGTCTTTTATAGATTTGGAGAATAATGTTTTATTAATTACTACACCTTCATAAGATGGTTTTGCTTTTAATGAAGCATCTTTTACATCTCCTGCTTTTTCACCAAAAATTGCTCTTAGAAGTTTTTCTTCTGGTGTTGGGTCAGATTCCCCTTTTGGTGTAATTTTACCAATAAGGATATCACCAGATTTGATTTGGGCCCCAATTCTGATCATTCCATATTCATCCAAATCTTTGGTTGCTTCTTCACTTACGTTTGGAATATCAGCAGTAAGCTCTTCTGCACCCCTTTTAGTTTCACGAACAGAAACGCTATGCTCTTCAATGTGTAGGGAAGTGAATAAATCTTCTCGCACTATTCTTTCTGATAGCACAATAGCATCCTCAAAATTATACCCTTTCCAAGGCATGAAGGCAACTTTTAAGTTTCTCCCAATCGCTAACTCTCCATTTTGAGTAGCATAACCCTCACAAAGTACTTGCCCTTTTTTGATTTTGTCACCCACTTTAACAATAGGCATAATATTCATACAAGTATTTTGATTTGTCTTTTTGAATTTTGTCAATTCATAGGTTTTTAATTCATCATCAAAAACCATTAACTTTTCTTCAGCAGAATAATTATAGCGTACCTTAATCTTACAAGCATCAACATATTCTACAACACCATTTCCTTCAGCATTAATTAATACTCTGGAATCTCTAGCAACATGAGGTTCTAGACCGGTACCTACTATAGGTGCATCTGTTTGTAAAAGCGGAACTGCTTGACGCATCATATTAGATCCCATCAAAGCCCTATTTGCATCATCATGCTCTAGGAATGGAATAAGTGATGCCGCAATAGATGCAATCTGATTAGGGGCAACATCCATAAGCTTAACCTCTTTTGGCGCTACCACTGGATAATCTGCTTCTAATCTTGATTTAATTCTTCTATTTTTGAATTTACCATCATCATTGATTGGCGCATTCGCTTGAGCAATGAGTTGATTCTCCTCATCCTCCGCATTCATATAAATTGGTTCTTTATCTACTTGTACTACACCATTTTCAACTGGGCGATAAGGTGTTTCAATAAAACCTAAATCGTTAATTTTAGCATAAACACATAAAGAAGAAATAAGTCCAATGTTTGGCCCCTCAGGCGTTTCGATAGGGCATAATCTCCCATAGTGTGTGTAATGTACGTCACGCACCTCAAATCCTGCTCTTTCCCTTGATAATCCGCCAGGACCTAATGCAGAAACCCTTCTTTTATGTGTAACCTCAGCAAGTGGATTGGTTTGGTCCATAAACTGAGAAAGCTGAGAAGTTCCAAAGAAGGAATTAATTACAGAAGAAAGTGTTTTAGCATTGATTAAGTCAAGTGGGGTAAAAACCTCATTATCTCTAACATTCATTCTTTCCCTGATGGTACGCGCCATCCTGTTTAATCCCACAAAAAACTGACTTGCCAATTGCTCACCAACTGTTCTTACCCTTCTGTTTGATAAATGATCAATATCATCTACATCAGTTTTTGAATTTACCAATTCAATCAAGTTTTGAATGATAGAAACGATATCTTCATTGGTTAAAACTTGTTTAGTTTCTGGCACATCAACACCTAATCGTTTGTTGATTCTATATCTACCAACATGACCTAAACTATATCTTTGATCTGAGAAAAATAACTTATCAATCACGCTCCTTGCCGTATCTTCATCTGGTGGCTCAGCACTTCTTAATTGACGATAAATGTATTCAACCGCTTCTTTCTCTGAGTTAGTTGGATCTTTTTGAAGGGTATTGTAGATAAGTGCATGATCTGAAACATTAGCATTTTCTTTATGCAAAAGAATAGTTGCAGAACCAGAATCTACAATCTGATCGATATGTTCCTTTTCCAACACAACCTCTCTATCAATAATCACTTCATTTCTTTCAATAGAAACCAACTCACCTGTATCTTCATCTACAAAATCTTCAATCCATGACTTTAAAACTCTTGCAGCTAATCTTCTACCTACCAATCTTTTCAAGCCGCTTTTTGTTACTTTTTCTTCATCTGCCAAATCAAAAATTTGTAAGATATCTCTATCGCTTTCATAGCCAATAGCTCTAAGCAGAGTAGTAACAGGTAATTTCTTTTTTCTATCAATATATGCAAACATCACATTATTGATATCAGTAGCAAATTCTATCCAAGAACCTTTGAATGGTATTACTCTTGCAGAATACAATTTAGTGCCATTAGCATGAAAGCTTTGGCCAAAAAATACACCTGGCGACCTATGTAATTGAGAAACAATAACTCTTTCTGCACCATTAATAACAAAAGTACCTTTTGGTGTCATATATGGCACATTGCCAAAATATACATCTTGTATTATAGTTTCAAAATCTTCATGATCCTCATCTGTGCAATAAAGCTTTAATTTTACTTTTAAAGGCACTTTATAAGTAAGTCCTCTGCTTATACATTCTTCAATGGAATATCTTGGAGGGTCTATGGTATAATCAATGAATTCTAGAATAAAATTATTTCTAGAATCTGTAATTGGGAAAATACCATCAAAGGTTTCATAAAGGCCCTCTTTCTTTCTTTCTTCACTTGTGGTACCTAATTGGAAGAAATTGTTGAATGTCTCTAATTGTATGTCTAAAAAATCTGGATAATCTATCTGATTTCCTATGGATGCGAAATTTATTCTTTCTGAATTATTAGTCTTGGTCAAGGAAGTAACTTTTTAATTAAAAAAACGGTTGTATTAAAAAACGAAATGGCTCAGACTTTATATTACTATAAAGTCTGAACCTTTATGTTGTGAGAAGAATTATTTTAATTCTACCTCAGCACCTGCTTCTTCAAGCTGGGTTTTCAAAGCTTCTGCTTCGTCTTTAGCGACACCTTCTTTAACTGCTTTTGGTGCACTATCAACAATGTCTTTAGCTTCTTTTAGTCCTAATCCAGTAAGTTCTTTTACTAATTTAACTACTGCTAATTTAGAACCACCTGCAGCTTTTAGGATTACATCAAATTCTGACTTCTCGTCACCAGCTTCTTCACCTCCTCCAGCTACTGGACCAGCAACTGCAACAGCTGCAGCAGCAGGCTCAATGCCATACTCCTCTTTCAATATGTTAGCTAGTTCGTTTACCTCTTTTACTGATAAATTCACTAACTGCTCTGCAAATTCTTTTAGTTCTGCCATTTTATTTTATTTTAATTGTTCAACTTTGGTTAATTATAAATGTTGGAAGCATTCTTTTTTATTCTCAATTAAGATTCTCTTTCGGCTAAAGCCTTAATAATACCTGATAATTTATTTCCGCCAGACTGTAATGATGAAATTACATTCTTAGCTGGAGATTGTAATAAGGTGATAATCTCGCCTATAAGCTCTTGTTTGGATTTGAGCTCTACTAAAGTATCTAAATTCTCATCCCCTAAATAAAAACAATCTTCAATAATAGCTGCTTTCAAAATAGGTTTGTTATGTTTTTTTCTAAAATCCTTAATAATTTTTGCTGGAGAATTACCCACCTCAGTAAACATAATAGAAGTGTTACCACTTAATGTTTGGTAAAATTCTTCAAAATCAGCATCATTTCTTTCCATTGCTTTTTTTAGCAATGTATTTTTCACAACCTTCAAAGTCACATCTCTTTTGAAACATAACCTTCTTAAGTCGCTAGATTCTTCTGCTGTAAGATCAGAAATATCTGCTAAGTAAAAATTCTTATTCTCACTTAACAATATATCTAAATCATCAATAAATTTATTTTTTTCCTCTCTTGTCATCTTTTTATCTTTTAAAATGCATTTGTATTTAGTGAAATACCAATGCCCATAGTACTTGAGATAGAGATACTCTTAATATAAGTTCCTTTTGCTGAAGATGGTTTCAGCTTCACAATAGTTTGAATCAGCTCTTCAGAGTTTTCTGCAAGCTTTTGTGCGTCAAATGATGTTTTACCAACAGCAGCATGTACAATACCATTTTTATCAACTTTAAAGTCAATTTTACCTTTTTTCACATCTGTAACTGCTTTACCTACATCATTGCTTACCGTTCCTGATTTTGGATTTGGCATCAATCCTCTTGGACCAAGCACCCTACCTAAAGCACCAATTTTTCCCATCACAGCTGGCATGGTAATGATAACATCAACATCAGTCCATCCTCCTTTGATTTTTTCAATATACTCATCTAAACCAACAAAATCTGCACCAGCATCTTTTGCCTCAGCTTCTTTGTCAGGAGTTACAAGCGCTAAGACTTTTAAATCTTTACCAGTACCATGAGGAAGTGTAACCACACCTCTTACCATCTGGTTAGCCTGTTTTGGATCTACACCTAGTCGAATAGCCATGTCAACTGAAGCATCAAAATTTTCAGGAGCTGTTTTTTTAACAATATCAGCAGCCTCCTGAACACTATAACTTACAGTTGTATCCAGACTTTCAAAACTAGCCTTTCTTTTTTTACTTAACTTACTCATCTTAAATTGTTAATTTAAAGTGGTTAAGTAACTGACTACTATATTTTGTATCTAAGCAGCAGCTACTATATTCTTTGCTACAGGACCTTTTTCACCATCTGCTACTTCAAAAGTAACGGATTGTCCTTCTTTTAATGTTTTAAAACCTTCAGATTGGATCTCTCCAAAATGTGCGAAATAATCCGTTCCATCTTCACCTTCAATGAATCCGTAACCTTTACTAGCATTAAACCATTTTACTGTACCTTCCATAATTGTTTGTTTTTGTTAATTTTTAATTGTTAATTTTTAATTGTTAATTTTTTATTTTATTGGAGCTGTTCCTTGTACTTTTAAACCCATACTTCTAGCAGTTCCTGCAACCATAAGCATTGCTGATTCTAACTTAAATGCATTTAAATCAGCCATCTTATCTTCAGCTATTACTCTTATTTGATCCCAGCTTACAGTTCCAACTTTTTGTCTATTCGGTTCTCCTGATCCTTTTTTCTTTTTCGCAGCTTCTAGAAGCTGCGCAGCAGCAGGAGCTGTTTTAATAATAAATTCAAAAGATTTGTCTGCAAATACTGTAATCTCAACTGGGACAATTTTTCCTGGCTTATCTTGCGTTCTTGCATTGAATTGCTTACAGAACTCCATAATATTCACACCTTTTGCTCCTAATGCAGGACCTACTGGAGGCGCAGGATTAGCTGCTCCACCCCTAATTTGTAACTTAATAATTCCAGTAACTTCTTTTGCCATATTTTATACTTTTTCTACTTGCATGAAATTTAACTCCAATGGAGTTTTTCTTCCAAATATTTTTACGACTAATTTTAATTTTTTCTTTTGTTCATCAATCCCCTCAATCTCAGCATGGAAACTATTAAATGGTCCATCAATCACTTTTACAGTTTCTCCAACTACAAACGGAATATTTATGTGCTCGTCGCTTAGAGACATCTCATCGACTTTTCCTAAAATCCTATTAATCTCCGACTGTCTCATAGGAATTGGTTCTCCTCCTTTTTTCTCACCCAAAAAACCAAAAACACCCGGCAATGCTCTTAATGTGTGTGAAATCTCACCAACCAAGTTTGCCTCAATCAATACATATCCTGGAAAGAAATTACGTTCTTTGCTCACCTTTTTACCTTTTCTAATTTGGAAAACCTTCTCTGTTGGTACCAAAATTTGAGTAACAAAATCATTCCAATTGAGTCGATTTACCTCCTTTTCAATATAAGTACTGATTTTCTTTTCTTGGCCTCCCTTTACTCTGACCACATACCATTTATGCTGTACTGCCTGTTCTTCCATCATCTTTTAAGCAAAGAAATCATAAAATACTTTCATCAAACTACTAAATATAGTATCCATAAAATAAACAAGTAATGAAATAATGACAGTTGCAATTGCAACCACTATCCCACTATTTTGTAATTCTGACCATGTTGGCCAACTTACTTTATGTAACAACTCGTCTACCGACTCTTTTATATATGAACCTATCTTTATCACTCTTTTTTCTCTTTTGCACGGGTGGAGAGACTCGAACTCCCAGCCAATGGTTTTGGAGACCACTACTCTACCAATTGAGCTACACCCGTTTATACAGCAATAGGAAGGTAAATATCACCTTCCTTTATTGCTGATTAAACTATGTATTACTCAACTATTGAAGTAATTTGTCCCGCACCTACAGTTCTTCCTCCTTCTCTAATTGCAAAACGCAATCCTTCACTCATTGCAACTGCATTAATCAACTCAACAGTAATTGTTAAGTTATCACCTGGCATTACCATTTCAGTTCCTTCAGGTAATTGAATTTCTCCAGTTACATCAGTAGTTCTCAAATAAAATTGGGGTCTGTAATTGTTGTGGAATGGAGTATGTCTACCACCCTCTTCTTTCTTCAAGATATAAACCTCAGCTTTAAACTTAGTATGAGGAGTAACAGATCCCGGTTTACAAATTACCATTCCTCTTCTTATATCAGTCTTCTCAATTCCTCTTAATAAGATACCAACATTATCACCCGCTTCACCTCTATCTAGAATTTTTCTAAACATCTCAACACCTGTAATTGTAGAAGCTAATTTCTCTGCTCCCATTCCGATAATATCTACAGAATCAGCAGTATTTGCAACTCCTGTTTCAATTCTTCCAGTAGCAACAGTACCTCTACCAGTAATAGTGAATACATCTTCTATTGGCATCAAGAATGGCTTTTCATTATCTCTAACAGGCTCCTCTATGTAAGCATCAACTGCATCCATAAGTTCACCGATTTTCTCTACCCACTCAGCTTCTCCGTTCAAAGCGCCAAGAGCAGATCCTGTAATTACAGGAGTATTATCACCATCATATTCATAGAATGAAAGTAATTCTCTTACTTCCATATCTACCAACTCAAGTAATTCCTCATCATCTACCATATCCGCTTTGTTCAAAAACACTACTATTCTAGGAATACCAACTTGTCTTCCTAATAAGATGTGTTCTCTTGTTTGTGGCATAGGACCATCAGTTGCAGCACATACTAATATGGCTCCATCCATTTGAGCTGCACCAGTTACCATGTTTTTTACATAATCCGCGTGACCTGGACAATCTACGTGAGCATAATGTCTATTGTCAGTTTCATACTCAACATGAGCAGTATTAATTGTAATTCCTCTTTCTTTTTCTTCAGGAGCATTGTCAATTGAATCAAAAGCTGCTGCCTGAGCTAATCCTTTGTCTGACAAGACTTTTGTAATTGCTGCAGTCAAAGTTGTTTTTCCATGGTCAACATGACCAATAGTACCAATATTTAAATGTGGCTTGGTACGATTAAAATTTTCTTTTGCCATTGCTTTAGTTTTTTTTAGTTACTATTTTTTATTTTTTACTTCTTCATTAATATGATAAGTTAGAGCCAATGACGGGAATTGAACCCGTGACCTCTTCCTTACCAAGGAAACGCTCTACCCCTGAGCTACATCGGCTAAATATAGCTTTGAGCGGGAGACGGGATTCGAACCCGCGACCCTCAGCTTGGAAGGCTGATGCTCTACCAACTGAGCTACTTCCGCTAATAAAGTTCGTGGGGAGAACAGGATTCGAACCTGTGAAGGCTATGCCAACAGATTTACAGTCTGTCCTCGTTGACCGCTTGAGTATCTCCCCCGGCTAAATAAGAGCCGATAGAGGGACTCGAACCCACGACCTGCTGATTACAAATCAGCTGCTCTAGCCAACTGAGCTATATCGGCAATCACTCTTCCTATTAAATAACAAAGAACTAATGCCCTTAAAAAGGGGTTGCAAATGTATTAAAGTTTTTTTATTTTAACCAAACAATAAAACAGATTTTTTATAAAATAGTTTTAATCTAGTAATATTCTACTTTTTTGCTTTATTTTTTAAGATTTGTTTACGCAATGCTTGTAAAACTTGCATAGTAGATTCTTCAAATGTGTCAGTTTGTCTTTTTGCAAAAAATTTAGAACCAGGGTATTTCAGTTTAATTTCCGCTATTTTATTAGAGTACGAATCTGCTTTACTGAATTTTAGAAATACATCAGTGGATATTATTTTTTTATCTAATTTTAGTAATTTGTTAATCTTCTTCTCTATAAAATCTTGGAGATTATTATCAACATGAAAGTGAATAGAATGGATATTGATAGTCATAATATTTGGTTTTTATGCTCTAGGATGAGCTTGTTTATAAACAGTTTTTAATTTTTCAATAGTGTTATGTGTATAAACTTCTGTTGCACTAAGATTGGCATGTCCTAAAAGCTCTTTTACTGCATTAATGTCCGCGCCATTATTAAGCATATGAGTCGCAAAAGTGTGCCGCAAAATATGTGGGCTTTTTTTATCTGAAGAAGTTACCATCCCTAAATATTTCTTAACTAGCCGATAGACTTGTTTTGATGAAATTTGCCCCCCCTTTTTTGCAACGAATAAAAAGGTACTTTTATTTGAATTATTTATCGTTTTTATTTTGTCTAAAATATAAGGCGTTATAGGAATTAACCTCTCTTTATTTCTTTTTCCTAATACTCGAATAGTGCTATTTGAAGAATCTACATCTCTCTTTTTGAGATTGATAAGTTCTGACAATCGCATGCCAGTAAAATAAAAAAGCTCCAAAATTAGACGATCTCTTTCAGCCACATCACCCTTTCCAAATTCAACTTTATTAAAAAGATCATCCATTTTTATTTCTTCTACAAAGACAGCTAACTTTTTTGGCGTTTTTGGTCCAATAATTTTTTGCATAGGACTAATACTAATAACATCCTCATTTATTAGAAAACGAAAATATGTTTTCAGGGTAGTTATTTTCCTATTTACTGAACGAGGAGAAATATTATTATTTAGCAAACTAGCAATCCAACTTCTTACCAATTGGAAATTCACCTTTTTAGCAGATGATACTTGAAATTCGTCAGCTAGAAAGAGAACGAACTGCTGCAAATCGGTTTCATAAGATTTAATAGTATGCCTAGAGTAGCGTTTTTCGTGAAGAAGATAATGAAGAAATTTTTCCTTGTGCATAAATCAACTTTTGAAGGTATACGAATATATACAAAAAAAGTAAGGATTTACAAGAAAAAAATGAAATTTAAGTACTACTCTTCTTCTTGAAGTAGTTTCTGAGAGTAAGCAGCTTTTAGTTTTTGTTCTCTTAAAATTACTGATTTTTTGGTAAACTGCTTTCTCGAGCGCAGTTGTTTCAAAGTCCCTGTTTTTAAGAATTTCTTTTTGAATCTCTTTAAGGCTCTATCAATTTGCTCTCCTTCTTTTACTGGAATAATTATCATGCTACTAATTTAATTTGGGCTGCAAAAATACAAATAAATCGATACAAACAAATATTATTTTAAAATTTGTGTAGAGATTACTAACTTCTGAATTTCTGAAGTACCTTCTCCAATAGTACAAAGCTTTGCATCTCTATAAAATCGCTCAACAGGAAAGTCTTTAGTATAACCATACCCCCCTAGTACTTGTACTGCATCATTAGCTATTTTTACTGCAATCTCTGACGCATAATACTTTGCCATAGCCCCCTCTTTTGTCATTTGCTGCCCGTTATTCTTTTTATCAGCTGCATTATAAATGAGCAATTCTGCAGCTTCAATTTCTGTTGCCATATCAGCTAATTTAAAAGCGATAGCTTGAAAATGCGATATAGGCTTGCCAAACTGATATCTTTCTTTGGAATATTGCAATGCTGCTTTATACGCTCCTTTAGCAATACCTAACCCTAATGCTGCTATAGAAATTCTTCCTCCATCCAATACCTTCATAGACTGAATAAATCCTTCCCCAACCTCTCCTAAAACATTAGTATGTGGAACTCTGCAATTATCAAATATAATTTCAGCTGTTTCAGAAGCACGCATCCCTAGTTTATCCTCCTTTTTACCTGAACTAAAACCTGCTGATCCTTTTTCAACCACAAAAGCGGTCATCCCATGCGCATCTCCTTTTTCTCCTGTACGCGCAATGACTACTGCAATATCTCCAGAAATACCGTGTGTAATAAAATTCTTAGCTCCATTAAGAACCCAACAATCACCATCTTTTACAGCAGTAGTTGCCATGCTGGCAGCATCGGAACCGGTATTGTGCTCGGTTAATCCCCAAGCACCAATCCAATCAGCATTTGCTAATTTTGGTAGCCACCTTTGCTTTTGTTGCTGATTTCCAAATTGTAAGATATGTCCAGCGCAAAGAGAATTATGAGCAGCCATAGAAAGCCCAATAGAAGGATCAAGAACAGAAAGCTGCTCAATAGCGGTTACATACTCATTATAAGTAAATCCTGAACCACCATATTCAGTAGGCACCAAAACCCCCATAAGCCCCAACTCTCCTAATTTTTTAAAAACATGTACTGGAAAGGTTTGATTGTCATCCCATTCCCGAAAAAAGGGCGTTATGTGTTGTTTGCCAAATTGCTGAATCATATCAGCAATCATTTTTTGATTTTCGTTTGTATTAAAATCCATATCGTTAATAATCTTTCAGACTAATAATATTGTCTGAATACTGTATTAATTTTTCTTTTCCATTTAGAAAGTCAAGCGAAACTACAAATGCAAATCCTACTACTTTTGCGTCTAATTGCTGAATAAGTGCAGCTGCTGCACAAGCTGTGCCTCCGGTTGCTAATAAATCATCATGTATTACAATATTCAAATCTTTTTGTATATCTGATTTATGAACTTCAACTTCTGCAGAACCATACTCTAAATCATACTTGTATTTTAAAGTTTCTCCAGGTAATTTACCCACCTTTCTAATTAGAACAAAAGGTATCCCCATTCTATTAGCAAGTAAAAAACCAAATAGAAAACCTCTACTTTCAATACCGACAATAGCATCAACCTTTTGACCTTGTAATCTCTCTATAAAAGCATCAACAATCTCACAAGAAAGCCCAGAATCTAAAAAAAGAGGAGTTATGTCTTTAAAATTAATTCCAGGTTTTGGGAAGTTAGGTACTTGCCTAATAGCTAAATCTATTTTCTGACTAATCATAGGTCTTTTTAAAAACTATTTAAACTTCTTAATAACACCAGACTTTAATCTACTATAATAATCATCTAAATCAATACGAATCTCTTTAGATAAAATTATTAAACCAATAATATTTGGAAATGCCATTGCTAATATCATCATATCAGAGAAATCTAGTACTGCTCCTAATTTTACGGAAGAACCTATGATAATAAATAGAAGAAATAATACTTTATATGAATACTCTGAAAATTTAGTTTTACCAAATAAGAATGTCCACGATTTTAGTCCATAATAAGACCATGAAATCATAGTAGAGAAAGCAAATAAGAAAATAGCAATTACTAATAAATAAGGAAACCAAGAAAATACAGATCCAAAAGCTTGAGAAGTCATTTGAGCACCCTCCACTCCTTGCACATTATGAAATCCTGTTATAATTAGTACAAGTGCAGTCATAGTACAAATAACAACTGTATCAATAAAAGGCTCCAATAGGGCAACTATTCCTTCAGATACTGGCTCATTTGTTTTAGCTGCTGCATGCGCGATAGAAGCAGAACCAACACCAGCTTCATTTGAAAAAGCTGCCCTTCTAAATCCTTGGACAAGAACTCCTATTATACCACCTAAACCAGCTGCTGGAGCAAAAGCACCTTTAAATATTAAAGCAAATACATTACCAACTTCTGTTATATTCATTAAAATAATAATTAATGCAGTACCGACATATAAAGCAGCCATAAAAGGCACGATCTTTTCTGTAACATTTGCAATAGATTTAATCCCACCAATAATAACAGCACCTACTAAAATAGATAATATCAAACCAAACATAGGACCATTTCCAGCTAAGAATGGGAACTGCCCAGCTACTTGAGCATAAGCTTGATTAGCTTGAAACATATTACCACCTCCAAAAGAACCTCCAATACAAAGTATTGCAAATAAAATAGCTAAGACTTTACCAAATCGTGGCATATTATATTTAGCTAAACCATCACGCAAATAATACATTGGACCTCCTGATACCTCACCATTCTCATCTAGTTTTCGGTATTTTACACCTAAGGTACATTCTACAAATTTTGCTGACATTCCAAGGAGTCCAGCTATTATCATCCAAAAAGTAGCTCCAGGCCCTCCAATAGAAATTGCAATAGCAACACCTGCTATATTACCTAAACCAACAGTTGCTGAAAGAGCAGTTGTTAATGCCTGGAAGTGTGAAACCTCTCCTTTATCATTTGGATCATCATAATCTCCTTTTACTAAACCAATAGCATGTTTAAATCCTCTAAAATTTATAAAATTCATTCTAAAAGTAAAGTAAATAGCACCAAAAACTAACCATACTACTACAATAGGCACGCTAGCTCCTACATCAAAGCCCATTGCTCTTATAGGGTCCCAAAAAATAACAGGTACTAAATAGTTCTCTACAATAGGCTTAAAAAAGCTATCTATTGTTTCGCTTAATGTAGCTGCTTTTGAAGCAAAAGCAGAGATAAGCATTAAAGTTAAAAGTGATATTTTTTTTGTCATATTATTTTATAAAATTACTTAGTATTTCAGTGTATCAATAAACTATTATTATCTGATTTAGCAGTCTTTTTTTCATTATTAATGTATTGTTTTTAATTGCTCATCCATTATAGCTAAACACTCTTCAAATGAGTGAGGTCTATATCCTAATTCATTTATTGATTTATCCAAAATGAATCCCGTTTTTGGAGGTCTTACTGCTTTTTGATTAAGTGTTGCCGTACTTATCTTATTTAAATTATTTGTTGAGTTTCCATAGTATTTAGCTACTCTTTCTACTATTTCATAAATACTCATAATATCTTTACCAGATGCATTAAAAATCCCCAATGCTTTTTTCTTGGCAGCTAATATACAGATATCTGCTAAATCCTCTGCCAGAGTTGGAGCCCGGAATTGATCATCAATAATATTTAAAGAATCTCCTTTAGCTAAAGCTTCCTTCGCCCAAAGCACAATATTTCCTTTACTTAAATTCTCTCCTACCCCAAAAACAATTATGGTTCTAAGAATCGTCCATTTTACTGAATGTACTTGTAATAACTGCTCAGATTTCAATTTAGATAATCCATAATAAGAAAGCGGATTAGGCATATCTTCTTCTGTATATGGACCATCCTCTCCATCAAAAATAAAATCAGTTGAGATATGAATAAGTTGTGCATCTATGCGAGCACATGCATTTGCCAAATACTGAACAGCATCTACATTTAAGACATCACAAGATTCTTTTTTATCCTCACACAAATCAACATTTGTCATGGCTGCCGTATTGATAACAACATCTGGCTTTTGTGTCGAAATGAGCTCCTCTAATGCTGCTTTATTGGTGATGTCTAGGGAATGATAAGCGTAGCCATCTCTTACTGTAACCCTATTCTCTCCTTTAGAAGTTGCTACTAAGTCCACTGAATCATCAATCCTTAATTTGTATAGAAGTTTCTGACCTAACAACCCATTACTACCTGTAATCAGTATTTTCATTAATAGTTGTCAGGCTTTATTAAGTATAATATTAGATAAATAATAACTGGTGATCCGAATCCAAAAATTGCTGCTGCAACAAATAAAATTCTAACTCCACCTACATCCAATCCAAATTTATCAGCAAGCCAAGCGCAAATACCTAACACTTTTCTTTCAGTCATTTTTTTGTAATTTAATTAAAATATCAATCTTGTCACTTATCTTTTGTTCAAGCTCTATAATAGTATTCTCAACTTGTAAAATCTGTCTTTCCAATTCAATAATTTTATCTTGTTTCCTTTTAGATTTTTGAATATCAATTATCAGCCATGCAAAAGCAGCTACTTCAATTACTAAAAGTATGATAGTGAGTGTGATTTGCAGGTTATCCATAAATACTATAAATCAAAAACACTTTTTCGTTTTCTATATTTTAAATGATGGCTTAATCTTAACAAGAATATCATGAACAAATATATCAAAATTGTTAGTGCATTAGTGAAGGTAGCGTAAATAAAAACCAAACGAATAAAGGAAGCTTTTATACCTAGCATATCAGCCCACCAAGAACAAACGCCAAAGAATTGTTTGTTAAAGAAATTTTTTACTATTTCAAACACTATCTATTACAAATTATATGCCTGCAATTTAGTTAATTTTTTTACTGCAGTAATAATCTGCTTCTAAAGATTTTCCATTACTTTTGAACGACAATTTATGTTTTTTATACTCTCAAAAATACTGGCTTTTTTAATCCGTCCAATAGTTTGGGTTTTCTTAATGCTAATTATTGCAGTATTACTTAAAAAAAGTAGAAAAAAAATATTGCTTTTATCTGTTTTTACTTTTTGGTTTTTTAGCAATACCTTTATTTGTGATGAAATATCTAGTCTTTGGGAGCATGAAACATTTAGTATAGAAAATATCCAAACAAAATATGATGTTGGTGTTGTGCTTGGCGGCATGTCAGCATTCGATTCTAAAACCAATACTGTCAACTTTAATAAAAATGCAGATCGTTTAATTTATACTGAAAAACTCTACCGCAAAGGAATCATCAATAAGATTCTAATAAGTGGTGGAAGTGGGATGTTGATAAAAAATCAATATAAAGAAGCTTTTATCATGAGAAATCATCTGATTGAAAATGGTATTCCTGATGATGATATCATTATTGAAAACAAATCACGCAACACAAAAGAAAACGCTTTTTTATCAGCCGAAATACTGAAGCGTGATTTTCAAAATAAATCTGTTTTACTAATCACCTCAGCACTACACATGAAAAGGGCCATATTTTGCTTTGAAAAAGCAGGAATAGAAGTAGCTTCATTCTCAACTGACAACACCAATAGTAATAGAAACCTTCAGCTTGAATATTTGCTTTTACCTAACTCGAAAAGTTTTGAAAAATGGGAATCCATTATTCATGAGTGGGTAGGGTATCTTGTGTACAAAATAGTATTTTAGAGTCCCTTTTCTGAAAGTAAAAAATCCATTTTGTGCTGCAATTTTTTAGCTTCTTCTCTTGCTTGCTCTGAAAAATGAATACCATCTCCTGCATAGATGATTCCTCTAGAAGAATTTACTAAAATACCACAATCATCATTCATTCCGTATTTAGCAGCTTCTTCTAAACTTCCGCCTTGAGCTCCTACTCCTGGAACTAATAAAAAGTGATTTGGTATTGTTTTTCTGATTTCTGAAAGCTGCTCTGATCTTGTAGCGCCAACAACGTACATTATATTTTTGTCCGTTCCCCAATTTTTAGAGGTTTCCAGAACTTGCTCAAACAGTTGTTTTCCTTTTTCACTTTTTATTTGCTGAAAATCTAAACTACCTTTATTGGAAGTGAGCGCCAGAATAATCGCCCATTTATTTTCGAATGCTAAAAATGGAATAACAGAATCTACTCCCATATAAGGAGCTATTGTAATAGCATCAAAGTTCATATTCTCAAAAAATGCACGAGCGTACATTTGAGAAGTATTTCCTATATCTCCTCTTTTTGCATCTGCAATTGTAAAAATATCTTTTGGAATATAGGCTAAAGTTTTTTGTAGTGAATTCCACCCACTTTCCGCCATACTTTCATAAAAAGCAATGTTGGGTTTGTAGGCAACACATAAATCTTTAGTAGCATCAATGATTTGTTTGTTAAACTCAAAAATAGGATCCTTATTATCTAGTAAATAGCTAGGGATTTTTTTGATGTCTGTATCGAGACCAATGCACAAAAATGAGCGTTTTTCTTTAATCTGATTTATGAGCTCTTCTCTATTCATCTGATATGGTGCCTTCTTTTAGTTTTTCTGCATTTTCTGCCAGTTGCAACTCATCAATAAACTCTTGAATATCTCCCGTCATTGTTGCTTGTAGATTATATTTAGTTAACCCAATTCTGTGCTCTGTCACCCTTCCTTGAGGATAATTATAAGTTCTAATTTTAGCCGACCTATCTCCAGAAGAAACCATGGTTTTTCTATTTTTCGCATCCTCTTCCAACTTTTTTTGAAGCTCCATTTCATAAATACGAGAGCGCAAAACTTTTAAAGCTTTATCGTAATTTTTATGTTGGGATTTTTGGTCTTGACATTGTGCAACTACTCCTGTTGGAATATGGGTTAAACGAACCGCAGAATAAGTAGTGTTTACCGACTGTCCACCAGGACCAGAAGAGCAATAAGTATCTTTTCTGATATCAGCTGATTTTAACTCAATGTCAAATTCTTCTGCCTCTGGCAAAACAATAACTGTTGCTGCTGAAGTATGTACCCTTCCTTGTGTTTCGGTTTCAGGAACTCTTTGCACCCTATGCACCCCAGATTCGAATTTCAGCTGACCATACACATTCTCTCCATTAATATTAAAGATGATTTCTTTATATCCACCAACTGTTCCATCTGCCACATCTACCAATTCTGTTTTCCAACCTTTAGCAGAAGCATAAGAAGTATACATTTTATACAAATCTCCAGCAAAAATACTAGCCTCATCACCTCCAGTTCCTGCTCTAATTTCCATTACTGCATTTTTGGCATCAGCAGGATCTTTAGGAATAAGTAAAACTTTGATGTCCTCATCCATTTGCTCCTTTCTTGTCAAATTTTCATCCAACTCCATTTTAGCCATCTCTTTCATCTCTACATCATCAGAATTATTTATAATGTCTTTCGCTTCATCAATATTTTCTACTAGATTCTTGTATTCCTTATAAGCTTTTACAATAGACTCTAAATCTTTGTATTCCTTGCTGAGTTGCACATAGAGCTTCATATCATTCATAGCATCAGGGGAAGATATAAGTTGTTCTACTTCTAGATACCTATCGTTTATTGCACTTAATTTATCTAGCATCTTAAATATTCAAATGTCCCAAATTCGGAACGGATTGTTAATTTTTTTCCTGTTTCAGAGTTCTCCACTCTACCTACTATTCGTGCATCAATATCATAAGAATTAGATATAGAAATGATCTCATTCGCAATTTCTTGAGGAACATATAATTCCATTCTGTGTCCCATATTGAATACTTTATACATCTCTTTCCAATCTGTTGAAGATTCTTCTTGAATCATTTTAAACAATGGAGGTAATTCAAACATATTATCTTTTATAATATGAATATCCTTTACAAAATGAAGTACTTTTGTTTGAGCCCCACCACTACAATGAATCATTCCATCAATTTTACTTCTAAATTTATCTAAAATTCCTTTTATTACAGGTGCATAAGTACGCGTTGGAGACAAAACTAATTTTCCTGCATCTAAAGATGTTCCATCTATTTTATCCGTTAGATTCTTGGTTCCAGAATATACTAAATCTTGTGGCATAGAAGAATCAAAACTTTCAGGATATTTTTCTGCTAATATTTTTGAAAAAATATCATGTCGAGCGGATGTGAGTCCATTACTTCCCATTCCTCCATTATACTCCCTCTCATAAGTCGCCTTTCCAGAAGAAGACAAACCTATAATTACATTTCCTGCTTTTATATTTGCATTATCAATAACATCACTTCTTTTCATTCTAGCAACAACTGTTGAATCTACAATTATAGTACGCACTAAATCCCCAACATCAGCTGTTTCTCCTCCAGTTGAAATGATACTTATACCATATTTTTTATACTCCTCAATTAGTTCTTCTGTACCATTTATTATTGCAGAAAGAACATCTCCTCCAATAAGGTTTTTGTTTCTTCCAATAGTAGAAGAAAGCATAATATTTTCAGTTGCCCCAACACAAAGCAGATCGTCAATGTTCATAATTAGAGCATCTTGAGCAATTCCTTTCCAAACTGACAAATCTCCTGTCTCTTTCCAATACATATATGCTAATGAAGATTTTGTGCCCGCTCCATCCGCATGCATGATTAAACAATACTCTTCATCTTTACTTAAATAATCTGGAACAATTTTGCAGAATGCTTTTGGAAAAAGCCCTTTATCTACATGCTTTATAGCATTATGCACATCTTCCTTGTCGGCTGAAACTCCCCTTTGATTGTATCTATCGTTTGTCATTTTTTGTAAATAAAAAAGCATCCCTAAAAAAGGACGCTTTTTTGTATATTATATATGATTTACTTATCTTGATCAGTTGCTTTTTCTTCTTCATTTTTAACATCTTTCAACTCAATGGTTGGGCCTTCTACCTCTTTTTCCTCTTCTATTGGCTTTGGCGGAACATAATCCTGTCGCACTACCTTAAAAGCTGTTCTTCTATTGTATTGATGCGCTTGTTCTTTATGCTTTCCTCTTCTCAAATTATCAATAAATGCTTTTGAAAGCACATCTCCTTCTTTCAGTTTTGCATCATTACGTTCCATTACATAAGGCTCTGTTTCACCCATTCCAGATGCAGTTAAACGATCTGCAGCAATGCCATTTTCAATTAAATAGTTAATACAAGCATCTGCTCTTTTTTGAGAAAGAATTTGATTCTGTTTATCTGTTCCTCTATAATCTGTATGTGAACGCAACTCAATTGTAATATTAGGATTCTCATTCAAAGTAATGATAAGCGCATCTAGATCCTGAATTGATTGCTCTCTTAAATCCCACTTAGCATAGTCGTACTCTATTTTTGGTAGTACGATTTCTCTCACAACAGGGTCCAACTCAAAATCAATTACAAAGTCAGTATTTTTGTCAACTCCAATAGTTGTCATTGTTTTCTTTTTCTTCAAATAACCCTCTAAGGAAGTTACCAATTCGTAAGAAGTAATTGGTTTAATTTTATGATTGTACGATCCAGTATTGTCCGTCTTTTTATCATCTGAATACCCATCAGCAGCAACAAGTTGCACATTAGCATCTGTTAGAATTGCTCCGGTTTTTGAATCTGTCACAACACCTTGAAGTGTAAATTTAAGTGGCGGCAATTCAAATTGATAAATATCATCTCCTCCTTTTCCGCCAGCCCTATTGGAAGTAAAATAACCCCTTTCATCTTTTCTTTCAATAATCATACCAAAATCATCTCCAGAAGAATTGACTGGTGATTTTAAGTTGACAACAGAAGTAAAACTCAAATTGCTATCTGGAACTGATTTATAAATATCCAATCCACCCATTCCAATATGGCCGTCAGAAGCAAAATACAATGTCCCGTCAACATGGACAAAAGGAAACATTTCGTCTCCTGAAGTATTAATAGCTGGACCTAAATTCATAGGTTCACTCCATTGATTTCTTTTGATTTTTTGCACCACCCAAAGATCTTTCCCTCCATATCCTTCTTTCTGATCGGAAGAGAAGAAAATCATATTTTCATCATCCGTTATAGCAGGATGCCCAACACTTGCTCCACTATCTACTTTTATTTGCAACTTTTGGGCTTCTGCCCACAATTTACCTTTCCTTTGTGATACGAAAATATCGCATCCCAATTGTTTTTTCTTTTCTACTTTACATTTTGTAAAATACATCACACTTCCTCTTTCATTCAAATACATTGGACCTTCATTTGCTTCTGTGTTTATAGTTTCCATTTCTGGAACAGGAGATCTCCATTTTGCCTTTTTATCAATTCTTGTTTTGTAAATATCCATGAAGCTCTCCCCTGTTCTTTCGTCCAGTTCAGTTCCGGTTGAGCCTTTTCTCGAAGACGCAAAATAAATTTCTGTATATTCTTTATTTCCAAATGCAGGGGAAAAATCGGCATATCTAGAATTTACAATAGGCATAATTGCAACTTTATAACGCGTAGGATTTGCTTCCCAGTCAACAGCTAATTTACAAGATTTTACTCCCTTTTCTCCTCTAATATCAGTAGGGTTAAGCTTTACATATTTTTTATATTGCTCTAATGCTTCTGAGTATTTGGCATTCTTCTTCAACATGTCTGCATACCTTAAATACACAATAACATCAGGATATTTGGCTTTTATTGCTCTTTTATAATAACTTTCAGCTCGTTTTGCATCTCTATCCAATCCGGTTAATCGATAACATTCTGCTTGCTTAAAAGTGATTTCTGCCTTTAATGCCCTATTCTTGGTTTTTTTATATGCTTTCTTGTAAAGGTCAGCAGCTTTGTAGTACTGTTCTACCAAAAATGCTTTATCCGCCTTTTTAGTTTTGGAATAATTGCTGCTTTGAGCGCCAACTTGTAATGCTACAAGCAAGCATAAATTCAACAATATGATTTTTAAGAAATTATTCATCTTTTTCATTTTTTAAAACTTTGCTAAAATAAAGAATAATTTACAAATACAATAAAATGCTATATTTTAATAAAACAATCATTTGTTAATAAAGTTTTGATAAGTCAAGCAAAAACGAACTGTTCAAATAATTAAGTGAAAAATAAAAAATTGTTTTTTTGTAATTGTTAAAGAAAATTACTAATTCTAAAATAAAAAAAATGGCAAAATCCAAACTTGAATATATATGGCTTGATGGTTACGCTCCTACTCAAAACATGAGAAGCAAAACCAAAGTGGTAAATAATTTTAGTGGTAAATTAGAGGACTGTCCTATTTGGTCTTTTGATGGAAGTTCAACCCAACAAGCAGAAGGAAATTCATCTGATTGTTTATTAAAACCTGTTGCTATTTTTACTGATCCAGAAAGAGTAAATGGCTTTTTGGTAATGACTGAGGTCTTGAATGCAGACGGGACGCCTCATCAATCAAACGCAAGAGCACAAATTGATGATGACAATAATGATTTCTGGTTCGGATTTGAACAAGAATATTTTATAATGGATGTAGACACTCAATTACCATTAGGCTTTCCTTTGGGCGGCTATCCAGGACCCCAAGGATTGTACTATTGCTCTGTAGGAGGGAAAAACACCCATGGCAGAAATTTGGTAGAAGAACATGCTGACATTTGTATAGAAGCTGGAATTAATTTTGAAGGTATAAACCAAGAAGTTGCATGCGGACAATGGGAATTTCAATTGTTTGCAAAAGGCGCCAAAAGAGCAGGAGACGAACTTTGGGTAGCAAGATATTTGCTAGATAGACTCACAGAAGACTACAATTATTACATAGAATACCATCCAAAACCTATAAAAGGAGATTGGAATGGCTCAGGGATGCATGCTAATTTTTCTAATTCTACTTTGAGGGAATGTGGCAATCAAAAAACCTATGAGAAAATATGTGAAGCATTCCGACCTGTTACAAATGAACATATTGCAGTTTATGGGGAATACAATGAACAAAGACTAACAGGTTTACATGAAACAGCTTCCATTAACGATTTTTCTTATGGAATTTCAGATAGAGGAGCTTCAATCCGAATTCCAATTATAACAGTTGAACAAGGTTGGAAAGGGTGGTTAGAAGATAGACGACCAGCCTCAAATGGAGATCCTTACAAAATTGCAGCAAGAATTATACAAACTGTAAAATCAGCAAAAGTTTAATATTAATTTTTAAACATTAGGAAAAGGCACTCATTAGCTGGCTGCTTTTTTTATTTATTGATTAAAAAGAAAATGTAAGCTAAGTAAAGCAGAAACAAAAAAGCACCTTCTTTTCTACTAATTACATATTTAGACCGTACATAAATAAAAATTCCTAATACAAAGGAAATGCCTAACATCCATGAAATATCAAATGATATAATTTGAAGATCATTAACTGTTAAAGGTTTTATTGCAGCAGTAATACCAAGTACAGCCAAAACATTAAAAATATTTGAGCCAATAAGATTGCCAACAGCTAAATTTTCTTGCTTTTTTAGTGCGGCAACTATAGAAGTAGCCAATTCAGGAATACTTGTGCCTATTGCTAATACACTGACGGCAATAATTCTATCAGAAATATTTAAAGATTTTGCAATATAGATAGTGCCTTCAACTAGCCAGTCTGCTCCAAATTTGAGTAAGACAATTCCTAATAATATTCCGCCATAAGCCTGCAATATGGACGATTTTGTTTGTTCTTCTTGATGCGAATTAGTTACCCTATCTAATTTAGCTTGCTTAACCAAATAGGCTAAAAACAACAGCAATGTAGCTATAAATACAAAACCAATTGCAGTGCTTAATACATTTGTAAAATACAAAACAACCGCTAGTGCTATGGAAGAAAGAAGCATAAATGGATAATTGAATTGTAGCGTTTGTTTACTGATTTTTACCCTAAAAATCATGGCAGTAAGACCTAATACCAATGCTATATTAGCAATATTAGAACCAATAACATTCCCAAAAGCTATGTTTGATTTTCCTTCAAATGCGGCTTGCAAACTCACAAAAAGTTCTGGAGCAGAAGTTGCAAAAGAGATAATTGTAAGCCCAACAATTAATGTTGATATTCTTAACTTAGCTGAAAGAGATACTGCACCTTTTACTAAAGACTCACCTCCTAAATAAAGCAATACGAATCCGAAAATAAAAAAGAATGCCTCCGTCATTATTTATCTATATCAAGGTCGTCTTTTATTTTATTAGTGCTTTCGCGAATATCTTTTTTAATCTCATTGGATGCATCTTTCAATTCGCGCATGGCCTTACCTAATCCTTTTGCCAATTCTGGAATTTTATTGGCACCAAAAAAAAGCACAACAAAAAGTAGAATAATTAATATCTCAGCACCCCCTATAAATAATAACATAAAGCAAAAATAAAAAAAGCCCTCTTAAGTAAAGGGCTTATTATATAAAATAAATAATCTATTTATTCTTTAATATTTTTTCTTTTAAGGGTATCAAGCATTATTGGCGAGGCTACAAAAAGTGAAGAATATGTTCCTACAAGCACACCCACCATTAAAGCAAACATAAATCCTCTAATTACTTCTCCCCCGAAAATAAATATTACTAAAAGCACAAAGAATGTAGTCATGGAAGTATTAATCGTTCTACTTAAAGTACTATTAAGTGCACCATTCATCACCATTTCAATTTCGCGTTTTTTATGCATTCCGAGATACTCCCTCACCCTATCAAAAACAACAACCGTATCGTTAAGTGAATATCCTATAATGGTTAAAATAGCCGCAATAAAGGCTTGGTCAATCTCCAATGAAAAAGGCATTATTCCATAGCAGACAGAAAAAATAGAAAGCACAATTAGGACATCATGAAATACTGCAGCAACTGCACCTAAAGAGAATTGCCATTTTCTAAATCTAAAAAGAATATATAAAAAGATAATAAGCAAAGAGAAAAATATTGACCATACTGCAGCATCTTTAATATCATCAGCAATTGTTGGGCCGACCTTTTGCGAACTCATTACTTGATAATTCATGCTCATTTTAGCAAGCCCTTCATTCAATTTTGCTTCAACTATTTCATCTGCGTTTGCAGAGTTTTCATCTATCATGAATTTAGTAGTCACTTTTACCTGATTATCGTCTCCAAAAGTTTTTACCTGAGGAGCATATTTCAATCCTTCACTATCTACAAAAACAGTTGTCAGTTCAGCTCTTAATCTTTCATTATCTACTGTATTATCAAAGCGAACCACATAGGACCTTCCACCAACAAAATCAACTCCATAATTCAACCCTTTAGTTACCAATGAGAAAATTCCCATTAATATAATAAGTGCTGAGAAAATGTAAAATCTTTTTCTTTTACCAAGGAAATCAATAGCTGTGTTTTTGAATGCACCATCAGTGAGTTTGGTAGCAAATTTTACTTCTTTGTTTTTATTTAACCTCCAAGATATCACTAAGCGTGTAATAAAGATAGCTGAGAAAAGTGAAGTAAGGATACCTATAATAAGAGTAGTAGCAAATCCTTTAATTGGGCCAGTTCCAAAAGTGTAAAGTACAATCCCCGTAAGCAAAGTGGTAACATTGGCATCAATAATAGCATTATAGGCATTATTATAACCATCCTTTATCGCTAAACGAATTCCTTTTCCTCCTTTTAATTCCTCACGAATTCTTTCATAAATAAGCACATTTGCATCTACTGACATACCAATGGTTAGCACTATACCTGCTATTCCCGGTAGTGTTAATACTGCTCCAATTGAAGAAAGTACACCAAATATGAAAAAAATATTAGCCAGCAATGCAATGTTAGATACCAAACCTGCACCAGAATAATAAAAAATCATGTAAATAAGCACAATAACAAGTGCAATAATAAATGATTTTAATCCTGCATTTATCGCTTCCTCACCCAAAGATGGCCCGACAATGGCTTCCTCAATAATACGAGCTGGAGCTGGTAATTTTCCAGATTTTAGAATATTGGCTAAATCGTTAGCCTCATTAATAGTAAAGTTTCCAGTAATTTGAGAACGACCTCCTGAAATTTCACTTTGGACTGTTGGGAAAGAGTATACAAATCCGTCTAGAACGATTGCTACACTTTTCCCTATATTTTCTGCCGTTAGTCTTTTCCACTGCTTTGCCCCCTCTGAATTCATAGTCATAGACACCTCAGGATTTGCATTAAATTGGCCGAATTCTTGTCTAGCATCTGTTACGACATCTCCCTCTAATGATGCTTTACCATCTCTTCCACTTTGTTTTAAGGCTACCAATTGCATAAACTTACCATCAGGATCATATGGCTTAACCGTATAAGCAAATTTTACATCAAGTGGGAAGTTTTTCATCAACTCTACATCTCCTAAATATTGATTAAGCACTGTAGTATCCTTAATGCTGCAATAGCCCACTACAGGACCTTCATTTGGCCTGTTATTCTGATCGATATTTGGATAAAGCACTGCATAAAGCGGATTCTCTTTTGCAAATTCTTCAAAAGAAAGTTGCGCATCAGAGGTATCAGCAATTGCCGAATCACCATCTAACTTACTCAATAGTGAATTAGCAGATGTATCTTCTTGTAGAGTTGAAGCATCTTCATTTTCTGCAGTATTTAAATTAGTTGATAAAAGTTCCTCTACTTCTTTTTTAGCAGTAGTGTCATTAAGCGCTAATTCTTCTCTTAAATATCGATTAGCATCCTCTAATGAAGATAATAATTGCGCATACTCATAGGTTTCCCAAAACTCTAATTTAGCAGTTGATTGCAAAAGCTTTCTAGCTCTTTCTGGCTCTTTAATTCCAGGAAGTTCTACCAAAATTCTACCAGAATTTTCTAACCTTTGAATATTAGGTTGGGTAACACCAAATCTATCGATACGAGAACGCAAAATATTGAATGAACGACTAATAGCATCCTCTACCTCTACTCTTATTACCGTAACTACTTCTTTATTAGTGGCATTTATTTTAACCTCTTCTCTCATTTGCGCCATAAACAACACAGCTAAACCATTGTTTGGAGATAGTTTTTCGTATTCTAAATCAAATAAAGTAACAAAATCATCTTGGGAGTTCTTTTGCATTTGCTGAGCATTTGCAATTGCAATATTGAAGTTCTCATCATTTGTATTATTTGCCAAGGCTCTAATCACATCTACAACTGAAACTTCCAAAGTCACATTCATTCCGCCCT
>NHFY01000033.1 GCA_002170165.1 Flavobacteriales bacterium TMED123 | reverse complement strand
GATGTGACACAGCACTTTGTCGAAGCGGCGCAGCGCGCGAAACACGCCGGTGCCAAGTTGATCGAACTGCATGGCGCGCATGGCTATCTGATCCACCAGTTTCTATCGCCGATTACGAACCGACGGAACGACGAATATGGCGGCAGTTTACCTAATAGAATGCGTTTTGCGCTCGGAGTTTTTGAGGCGGTGCGCGCCATTTGGCCAGATGACTTGCCGATCGGCATGCGCGTCTCTGCGACCGACTGGGTCGACGGTGGTTGGTCTGTCGAGGAAACGGTGGAGCTGGCTAAGGCCCTTGAAGCACTCGGATGCGACTATATTCATGTTTCTAGTGGCGGCTTAAGTACAGCGCAGAAAATTGTTGTAGGACCTGGTTACCAGACGGGGTTCGCTGAGACCGTGAAGGCGGCAGTCGATATGCCAGTGATCACGGTTGGTCAAATAAGTGAGCCGCTTCAAGCAGAAACAATTTTACGAACGGGTCAGGCTGATATGATAGCCTTGGCAAGACCCGTAATTTTCAATCCGCGATGGGTTTGGCATGCAGCGGAGGCGCTTGGTGAAAACGTCACTTATCCGAGGCAATATGAGCGTGGGCGCCCGGCCCTGTGGGGTGCCGGTGGTATCAATCAGCCTGGCAATCGTATTCCAGGCAAGTAGTTTCATGGTTTGTGTTTCTCCAATGGTATTCAATAAGTCGCATTGAAGCATTGTGTCCAGGCTACGCCACGCGTTAAAACCAAAAGAATTTGAAAAGCAAAAAGTAAAGTGTGTGAGAGGTAAGCTAAAGCGTGTTAACCCAAGAGAGAAATAAGGTTCTTACCCGGACGGGTCCCGGTACGCAGATGGGGAAGTTATTTCGGGAATACTGGATACCATTTTTGTTGTCTGAGGAAGTAAAAGAAAATGGGGGCACCCCCGTCCGCGTTAAATTATTATCGGAAAGCCTAATCGCTTTTCGTGATAGCAATGGTAGACTTGGCTTGATTGATGAGTTTTGCGCACATCGCGGCGTTTCTCTCTGGTTTGGGCGTAATGAAGAAGGGGGTATTCGTTGCCCCTACCATGGTTGGAAATACAATGTTTTGGGAAAATGTATGGAGGTGCCTTCGGAACCCAAAGATTCGGGGTTTTGTGAAAAGATAGGACTCACTTCCTACCCTTGTGTCGAGCGTGGCGGTATTATTTGGACCTATATGGGGCCGGCCGAAAGGCAACCGCCTGAGCCAGCTTTTGAATGGACGACCGTGCCCAAAAGCCAACGTTACCATACTAAACGCTGGGAAGAGTGTAATTATTTGCAGGCGTTAGAGGGTGGTATTGATTCTAGTCATGTCGCTTTTTTGCATAGTGGCGAGTTACGCAGTGACCCCTTACATCATGGATCGAAGGGCTCTGACTATCACCTGTCAGATCTAGCACCCAAATTTGAGGTTGTAGAATCGTCGTGTGGTCTGCATATCGGTGTCCGCCGCAACGCTGAAAATGATCAGTATTACTGGCGCATTACGCCATGGATTATGCCATGGTATACGATTGTGCCGCCCTACGGGGATAATCCTCTAAACGGCCATGCTTGGGTGCCGATCGATGACGAAAATTGTTTCGCTTGGACATTCTCTTATCATCCCTCACGGTCTTTAAATGAATTAGAGCTTGGTGTTATGCGTGACGGTGGAGGACTGCATGTTGATTTAATTCCCGGTACCTTTAGGCCCACAGTCAATAAAGGTAATGATTATATGATGGACCGTGGTGCTCAAAAGGCCCGCCGCTCCTACAGTGGTGTCAAAGGTATCGCGATGCAAGACGCGTCACTTCAAGAAAGTATGGGGCGAATTTGCGACCGAACCCAGGAAAATCTTGTGTCGACAGATAATGCAATCATCATGGCACGGAATGTCCTCTACAGATCAGCGCTTGGTCTAGAGAAAGATGAACGCCCGCGCGGCCTAGACGAAGATACCCAGGCCGTCCGTTCTGCGTCATTTGTATTGCCCCGGAATATAGCTTTTACCGAGGCACCAAATGAACCGATGAAGGTTAGAAAAGGCGTTGCCCATACGTCAATTTAAAGAACATTTTTAAGGTTTTAATNCGGTAGGAGTGGAATTTGACTGAGAAANTGGACCCAAGAGCTGCCGGCGCGCGCCGNTTGAAGGATAAGGTCTGTATCGTTACCGGNGCNGGTCAGGGCATCGGCNGGGCAATCGCACGCCGGCTCGGTCAAGAGGGCGGTAAAATTGTTNTCGCTGACCGTATNGATGAAGGGGCAAGACGAACAGTTAAAGATTTGCAGGATCTTGGTGTTGGGGCAGTCAAGGTGATCGCCGATCTCAGCACTTTATCTGGTGCTCAGGATATGATGGCTGAAGCGGTAAAAGCATATGGCCGTATTGATGTTCTAGTAAATAATGTGGGCGGGACGATATGGATGAAACCATTNCATCTTTATACTGAAGAGGAAACACAGCAAGAACTTGAGCGCTCATTGCTACCGACACTTTGGGGCTGCAATGCAGTGCTACCTATTATGATAAAACANGAGAGTGGTTGTATTATNAATATAGGGTCCCAGTCGGTGCGGGGNCTNTATCGNGCTCCTTACGCCGCCAGCAAGGGGGGCATTCTGGCGATCGGTAAGGTGTTGGCTATGGAGTATGGCCGCTATGGAATTCGAGTGAATACAGTATCGCCAGGNGGTACAGATATCCCAGACCGACTTACACCACGTTTACAAATCCGTCCGGGTGAGATGGCTGAAGATCTTGAAAAAGAGGAGGGTGATCGATACCGAGAGGAAATGAGCGCTGATATAAGGGCTCAACAATCTTTGGGCCGCCGTGGGTTGCCTGAAGAACACGCTGCGGCCGTCGCATTTCTTGCTTCTGACGACGCGAGTTTCATAACTGGTGATGTGATCAATTGCAGTGGCGGTCAGTCTTAAATGGTTGATGTCTTGATTAAGTAGGTAAGCGTGGCGAATATTTCTTTACCCGTTATCATCTCAAATCCGGAATATCCCGAAATAGATGGTGATACCTTCGGCGCATACGGTGCTATGCCCGAATCGGGCCCAGCGCCGGGCATAGTATTATTGCATGAAATATTTGGTGTCACTGACTGGATTCAAAATACAGCCGACTTATTTGCTGCGCAGGGCTATTGCGTTGTGGCTCCCGAAATTTTCTGGCGCCTAGAGCGAAATTTTTATGCCGACTTTAAAATACCGGAGCAGCGACAAAGGGGTTTCGAATATCGTGGGCTAATTAATCACGACAAGGCGATAGCTGATATAGCGGCGACTATTAAACACCTAAAATCCCAGCCAAAATGTAATGGGAGAATAGGGGTTACTGGCTTTTGTACAGGCGGCACGCTGGCCTTTCTTTCGGCGGCGCGGCTTAATATTGATGCCGCTGCCTCTTATTACGGAACTCAAATTCATGAATTTATCACTGAGGGACAAAATATCCGATGCCCTATGATCCTTCATGCGGGGACTAGAGACGAACATGTTTCTCTTAAACTTCTTGAGAAGATTAAGAGCTCTCTCACACCAAACTTGAACGCAATCATATATGAATATGATGCTGGCCACGCCTTCGCCNATACCGAGAGAAATGACCTCTATTCTGCAGCATCTGCTAAAGCCGCTCATGAGCGTACATTTAAGCTGTTTGATGAGTTGAAATAGTCTCTACTTAATTCTTTCAAAGTCAGTAAACCCTTAACACTCTATATTGTTAGATCCTTAAGATTTGGACCTCAGGCGCGTTTAGAAAAGTAANCTCAATAGACTTGTCCGTGGGGACCGCATAAAATCACAACCCAAGTTTTACATATAGAGCNNTNAGGATAAGAAAATGGCGACCTCTAAAGGTATAGAAATTATTGCACTTGAGGAGCATTACTGGGANACGGTAATCACAGACACTTTCAAAGGCCGAAATTCNACCCGTCGGGGTCCATTGNTAGATCGACTCTATGATCTCGGCGAGCTGCGACTTAAAGAGATGGACTCCGCTGGNATTGATATACAGGTNCTCAGNCATGGCGCNCCATCGGCGCAGCGGCTTGACGCAGAGGCCGGCCCCCGTCTCGCCGAAGAAGCCAACAACAAGCTTTATGCCACCGTGCAATCTAAGCCGGATCGCTTTGCCGCTTTNGCGGCGCTGGCAACNGCAAATCCTGAGGTTGCAGCGGACGAACTTGAACGCTGNGTAAAGGAGCTAGGATTTAAAGGGGCAATGATCCACGGATTGACCAATGGTAAATTCTGTGATGGCAAAGAGTATTGGCCTATCTATGCTCGGGCGGAAGCACTCGGCGTGCCAATCTATCTGCACCCAGGCTTTCCTCATGATGATGTTGTCGCTGCTTATTACGAAGATTATCTTAACGATTTTCCGGCGTTTGCCACTGCCGGTTGGGGGTACACGGTGGAAACCGCGACGCAGGCGATCCGTATGGTGTTGTCCGGTGTATTTGACGAATATCCGAGGTTACAGATGATCCTTGGTCACATGGGAGAAACGTTGCCATTCCTGCTGTGGCGTGTGAACCAGGCGCTGTCCCGGGTCGAAAATGTTCAGACGCGTTCATTTCGCGAAATCTTTGAAGCTCATTTCCATATCACTACCAGCGGGAATTTTTCTAATCCGGCTTTACTTTGTACTGTGCAAGAAATGGGAGTGGACCGGATCATGTTTTCGGTCGATTACCCGTTTGTTGAAAACCAACCAGCGAAAGATTGGGCCGAACAGTTGAACTTTTGCCTTGAAGACCGCAAGAAGATGCTGAACGGTAACGTACGAAAACTACTGAAGTTGTAGAAAGGTTTGAATTTATGGCGACAATATTTGCCAGAAACCAGACGCTGAATGCGGAGAAACGTGGAGTGGCAAAAGCAATGAAGCCCATTGTTGACCCGGCAGCTTGGCATGGTGAGTTGCTTGAAAATGATAGCGGGTGGCGGTTTGAGCTATCAGAATTAGAAGTCTCGGAACTTGATGAAGCGGTCGCTGGCGTCAAACGACGGGGCCTAGAAATCAAAGACATTACTTTAGAAAATTTTCCACTTCCCACCTTGGAGACTAAACTTAAAAAACTAAAGTATCAGCTAATGGAGGGCAGGGGTGTCGCGTTATTGAGGGGCGTGCCGGTTGAACGCTACGATATAGAATCTTCTGCGGCGGCGTATTGGGGGATAGGACTGCGTATGGGGAGGGCTGTGTCGCAAAATCATCATGGTCATCTTCTCGGTCATGTTTACGATTTAACCGGCCCAACTCGCGAGGGCTCTTCAAGTCGTTCCTATCACACGAGTGCGTATATTAACTATCACTCAGATTCTTGTGACATTGTTGGGCTGCTTTGTCTGCATCCGGCTAAAGAGGGCGGTGTCAGTTCGGTCGCGAGTTCAGTAGAAATTTATAACGAAATGCTGCGTCGGCGCCCTGACTTAGCTGCGGAATTAATAAAGCCCTGGTATCGCGATCGGCGCAACGAAATTCCGCCCGGCAAAAAGCCCTGGTTTGAACTCCCAGTATTCAATTTCACAGAAGGCTACTTCTCTTGTAGCTGGCACAATTTTTATATCCGGTCAGCCCAACGTTTCGACGATTTACCTCGCTTTACTCAAGCTCAACATGATGCGCTGGATATGATGGATACCCTCGCTAATGAATTGAAACACGAGACTGGGTTTCGGCGGGGTGACATCCAGTTTTTACATAACCATGTGATCGTACATGGGCGTACGCTCTATGAGGATTGGCCAGAGACAGAGCGCAAGCGACATTTGCTACGGCTTTGGCTGGCAACACCGGGGGGGAGACCATTGCCTGAAGCGACGCTGGAACGGTATGTTGGCCTTCGTCCCGGCGAACGTCCGGCTGGGATCGTTGTCGAAGGTATGAAGTTGAAAACGCCTCTATCACCAGAATATAAGGAAACAGTTAGCGGACGACGGTTATGAATTCTGTCATACCGGTCTGGGGGTGTTCAGAGAAGATTAAATTGGTGGTCGGAGATTTAGATAAGGAATAAACAATGTCACAGGGATATGACTACATTATTGTTGGTGCTGGCTCTGCGGGATGCGTTCTCGCCAATCGGCTTAGTGAGGATGCCAGTGCGACAGTCTTACTCCTTGAGGCGGGAGGACGGGATTTTGATCCATTAATCCACATACCTATAGGCATGGGTAAGATTTATGAGCATCGGTTGCATGATTGGAAATATATCTCGGAACCGGAGCCAAATTTAAATAATCGGGTGTTACAAGTTAAGCGTGGTAAAGTTTTGGGGGGCTCTTCCTCGATCAATGTCATGGCATACACGCGTGGAAACCCCGGCGACTTTGACCGTTGGGCCCAAAAAGGTGCCATCGGTTGGACCCACGCCGACTGCTTGCCATATTTCAAACGATGTGAAGGTTGGGAAGAAGGTGGGGACGAACGGCGCGGCGGAAATGGCCCATTGGGTACGAGCTGGGCTAAGACTGAGGATCCTTTATTTCCAGCATGGATTGAGGCCGCGAAGGCTTCTGGCTTGCCGGTGACCAATGATTATAACGGGACAGATCAGGAGGGATTTGGCCGAAGCCAGTATACAATCAAGGATGGAAAGCGTTGTTCCTCTGCTGTGGCTTTCCTCAAGCCGGTGATGAGCCGTACTAATTTGACCGTTATTACCAAGGCACAGACGAGCCGGGTAATTATGGAAGGTACTAAGGCGGTTGGGGTTGAATATATAAAGGGTGGGAAGACCGTTCGTGCTGACGCGGATCGTGAAGTAATCCTTTCGGGGGGAGTATTTAACTCACCGCAATTGCTTATGTTGTCTGGTATTGGTCCATCGGAACATCTTAAAGATCTGGGCATCGAGACAATAATTGACCTACCGGTTGGAAAAAATTTACAGGATCACCAGACAGTTTCGATTTCCTTCTCCCGGCCAAACAACACTAGTAAGTTTAGAGAAGATATGCGCGCTGATAAGGCGGTAATGGCAATGACGCGGTCATATTTGTTTGGGACAGGCCCAGGCAGTGTGGTTCCAGGCGGTATGCATGCTTTTATTAAGACGCGGCCCGAATTAGCAGTCCCGGACATTGAGTTTATGTTCCGTGGTATACCTGATGATGCGAGGACTTGGTTCCCCGGAGTCTCGAAGCCTTATAATGACGGATTTGGTATCAAGCCAGCACTCCTGCACCCGGATAGTCGAGGGGAGGTGAAACTACGTTCAAGAAACCCTCTTGATCCAGTACGGATATTCTTCAACTTTTTCACAGCGCCTAACGATTTACCAACATTGCGAGAAGGATTTAAAATCGGCCGAGATGTTGCTTATCAAAGTGCAATGGATCCTTTTCGTGGGGAGGAGCTAGAACCGGGCCTCAACGTGAAAACCGATGCCGAGATTGATGAATTTATTCGCAATACGCTAATCACTGTAGAGCATCCGACGTGCACCTGCCCGATGGGTAGTGGCCCTGAGTCTGTGCTCGATCCGGAATGCAGGGTAAACGGTGTGGAAGGGCTTCGTGTAGTTGATGCAGCGGCAATGCCCGATCTTGTGTCTGCGCATACCAATGCCTGCGTTATCATGATGGCTGATAAGGTTTCTGATATGATCCGTGGACATGAGGCGTTACCGCGTGATGAGGCCGCTTAGATCGCTATAAATAAGGTTTAATAGTCGTTTATTCCCTTTGACATTTGGGGCTAAATCCCTATAGTTCGCCGCCATTCCCGAGAATGAGGGTAGGGATTGTTCGTGACCCTGTAATAAGTTGCCCGCCTCCCTTTTTGACCGACCCAGAAATAATATTGTGGTCGGTTGAAAGATAGAGGGGGGCTAGAACAAAGGGATACGCTCTACCACGCCGCCGGATAGCCGGGTCGGACTATCGGGACAAAAAGTCGAAGAAATTTCGACATAATAAGGATGAATGACAAATGAGTAAGCGAGTTCAGGCGAAGTACAAAATTAACCGGCGCTTAATGTGTAACCTCTGGGGCCGGCCTAAGTCTCCCTTTAACAAACGTGAATACCGCCCAGGCGAACATGGACAGGCACGCCGCCGTAAACCGTCGGATTTTGGGACGCAGCTTAATGCGAAACAGCAGCTAAAGGGTTATTACGGAAATATTACCGAAAGGCAGTTCCGCCGAGTTTATGCCGAGGCCGAGCGCAGAAAAGGCGACACTTCGGAGCATTTAATTGGACTTCTAGAACGTCGGCTAGATGCGGTAGTTTATCGTATGAAATTTGTGCCAACGGTCTTTGCGGCGCGTCANTTTATAAATCATGGTCATATCCGNGTTAATAANAGGCGGGTAAATATCCCCTCCTATAGGGTCAATGAAGGTGACGTGATAGAGGTTAAAGAAAAATCTCGCGAGATTCCTATGGTGCTAGAAGCTGTAGAAAGTCCCGAACGCGACATTCCTGATTATCTAGAAGTTGATCATCGTAATATGAAGGGCAGTTTTTCACGAATACCAATGCTAGCCGATGTGCCCTATCCGGTACAAATGGAACCGAACCTGGTAGTTGAATACTATTCGCGCTAAGATAAACCGTCCATTTTTAATTGGAACTCCGGATTTTCCGGGGTTTTTGTTATGTCTCCAGTCTTTTATTGAAGTTGAAGAGCTGTCTAAAATCAATGCAGGATTATCGGGAAAGTGCATCATTGTCCTGATCCGTCATCAATTCTGGAAGGTTGTGTCACCTGCATTAACTCAGACGACTAATGCTATGCCTGGCTAAAGTTGTTTTTATAAAATTTTTCCCGTGCAAAAGTTCACACGGATAAATTACAGGGCTCTGCAATGACGCAATCAGCAAAAGTTAAAGAACATGTTCAACGTTATTTAAGTTCTGGTGGTGAGGACGGACATCTCTGGGATCGACTGGCGGCGCCAGGCACCTATTCCTGTCTTTTGCTAACAACCAAAGGGCGGAAATCCGGTGAACTACGGACTACTCCATTAGTNTATGGTCGCGATGGTTTNAGTTTTGTTGTTGTTGCGTCGCAGGGCGGACGCCCAACCCATCCGGCATGGTATTTAAATCTCGAAAAAGACCTTAGTGTGAGTGTTCAAGTTGGTGCCGACCGGTTTAGAGCGATTGCGCAGGGAGTTTTAGGTGATGAAAGAAACCGGCTTTGGCAACTTATGGGAGGTGTCTATCCTCTGATGGATGAATATGCAAAACGTATCGGCAATTCACGTGTTATGCCGGTCGTAAAACTTACTCCGATTTGAGATCTGGAATTTTAGATGGATAGCGGTTCGTCTTATGCGTTTGTTCCAGAATAGCTCGTTAAATTGATATATTCTAAAACAGTACCGTCGGGGTCATGAAAGTAGCACCGAGGTCCATTAACCACACCTCCTTGACGATCTTCCTCGAAGAAAATCTCAACATCATTAGCACGAAGATTTTCCAAAGCTGAATCAAAGTCCTCACTGTCGAGCATAAAAGAATGATGCACACCGTTGTGGTCATCGATCTTTGGATTAATTGGCGACTCGTGTTTGCAAAGGATAATGCACATACCCCCTGCATCTAGAAAGGACATATTACCTGGCGGCGTGCTAAAAAGATGCTTGCACCCGACAATGTTTTCATAAAATTCACTGCTTGCAGCGACATCGCTTACGGGGATACTGAAATGGGCGAGACCTTGAAGCTTTGGAGCAGCCATATTAGTTCCCTTTGTAGCTAGTGAGATCAATTATTTCGAGAACGTTGCCATCGGGATCTTCGAAATAAGCGCGTGGTCCATTTACGGCGCCGCCCTGACGATCTTCTTCGAAATGAAATTTAATGTCGTCGCGTCTTTGTAGCTCTTTCACTGCGTTTGCATATTCATCGTGTCCGACAATCCAAGCATGATGGATATCTTGCTCACCGGCCTGGTTGACTGGATGTTGGGTCTTGGTCAGGATTACGCAGTCTCCTCCAGAGTCCATAAATACCATGCCACGTTTATGGTTGACCTGTACGGCCTCCATCCCGAGAACTTCTTCATAAAATTTTTGGCTTCGCACGGTGTCGGTCACCGGAATTGTAAAATGCGCAAGTCCTTTGGTCTTTACCAATGCCATTGAAACCTCCCAGTCTCATCTATGATTATATTTTATTTTTGGCGATATGTTCCCGCTTTTAATGGATTATTCCGTAGCTTGTAGATTAACGTCGATACCGTTTGTGTTCATAAATTCAATGAGTTCGCCACTTTCAAACATTTCCCTAATTATATCGCAGCCGCCAACGAACTCACCCTTAACATAAAGCTGCGGTATAGTCGGCCAATTACTGAAAGATTTGATTCCTTCGCGCAGCTCTGGATCAGAAAGGACATCAATGCCTTTAAATTTGACCCCCATAACGGTCAATACCTGGACAACTGTGGAAGAAAAACCACACTGAGGAAACACTGGTGTCCCCTTCATGAATAGGACAACGTCGTCGTCAGAAACATTTTGTTTTATACGGTCAAAGGTAGGATTATCACTCATCTTATTAACCTTTTGTTGCTCGCC
>NHFY01000032.1 GCA_002170165.1 Flavobacteriales bacterium TMED123 | reverse complement strand
AAGAGAGTAAATTTAATCAGCTTGGGTGTGGCGCACATACTGACTGGGGCTGGAAGTTCAAACTGCTTCAGGTGAATGGGTTAGCATCAAACCCATATCTGGAACTTTTTTAGTTAATTTAGGGGACATAATGCGCAGGTGGTCTAACGGGCTTTATCATTCAAGTCTCCATCGCGTCATTAATAATCAATCTAAAGAAAACCGCCATTCAATCGTTTTGTTTTTTAATCATGCCCATGACACTCATGTTGAATGTCTCCCTACCTGCTTGGTGAACGGCGAAACACCAATGTTTCCGCCCTGCACCGCTGGTGAACATTCAACACAACGCTATAAAGAGTCCAGGCCACAACTGACAAACCTAGACTAGGTATTTACAACTTATGCTGCTGATATTTATAGGTCCTGTTGCAGGGTTTAGGTGGCTGAGGCAAAATATATCTAAAGAGAAATAGGTAAGTGAGGAATCATGGTAGATAGGTCTGATACTGAAGGTTCTGTGTCCTTTGACGCAGAATATGACGTCATTGTGGTTGGTTATGGATATTCAGGGGGTATCGCCGCAATTGAGGCATTTGATGCGGGTGCAAAAGTATTACTAGTTGATAAAATGGCTAATCCTGGTGGTATTTCGGTTTGTTCTTATGGGGCAATGCGTTCGGCGCATAATGCGGATCAGGCGTTTAAATATCTTGAAGCGACCAATGGCGGGCGTACGCCGTCGTCTGTGAACCGAGCTCTTGCAGANGGGATGGCNNAAATTGAGCCTTATATGCGCAAGTTGGCTGAAGCAAATGGCGCTATCGTTAGTCCTCGGGAAAAGGTCGCAAACTATCCTTTTGAAGGGTATGACACCTTTTATCAAACTCTGATTGAAGAAATTCCAAACTTTAACCCAGATACCTACTACCCGCATGTTCGCGGTGCACCTGGCGGGGCCCGAGTTTTTAAAACTCTAGAAGACAATGTCGCCAAACGTAACATTGATATTTGGCTTGAATCGCCGGTTCAGAAGCTGGTTTATAAAACTGATGGAACGCGTGAAGTGCAGGGAGGAATCATTCAGACCAAGGGTGGTATTCGAACCGTAAAGGCAAAAAAAGCAGTGATTTTAGCTTGTGGCGGGTTCGAGGCAAATGAAGAAATGAAGAGCCAATATTGGCAAATGAAGCCGGTACTTGCTGCAACCACCAATTCAAATACAGGGGATGGTATTAGGATGGCTCAGGAGCTGGGTGCCCGACTTTGGCATATGTGGCATTATCACGGGTCATACGGCTTTGATCATCCCGAATATCCGTATGCTATTCGGATGAAACGCCTTCCTGATTGGATTCCTGGGCGTGAGGCGACCGCCGTGGTTCAAATGACTTGGATTGTTGTCGACAAATTCGGCGAGCGTTACATGAATGAAAACCCACCTTATACCCAGGATACGTCACATCGGCCTATGGAATATTTTGATACAGTTACACAGGAATTCCCGCGTATTCCATCCTATGTAATTTTTGATGAGGTTGGACGAAGACGCTATCGCGTTGGTGCACCAACGCGGAACGACCCGGAAGCACATTATGACTGGAGCCAGGATAATATGCAGGAAGTGAAGTCGGGTCTGATCAAGAAGGCTGAATCAATCGCCGACCTAGCAAAAATCATCGATATGGATCCGGAAAAATTGGAAGCAACACTGACCCGGTGGAATGAATTGTGTGCTTCCAAAAATGATGTTGATTTTGGACGGCCGCCCGGCACGATGATGAAAATTCAACGTCCTCCCTTTTATGCTGGCCGAGTATGGCCAGTTGTTTCAAATACTCAGGGAGGACCAGAACATGATTCCCAACAACGTATAATTGATGTCGAAGACAATCCCATTCCCCGCCTGTTTGCGGCAGGTGAAATGGGGAGTGCCTGGGGACATCTTTATATGTCAGGCGGAAACCTGGCCGAATGTCTTGTCACAGGTCAGATCGCCGGGAAACAAGCCGCCTCTTTGGATCCTTGGGGTTAGACAAAAAGGTCCAAAGCACCGTTACTACTTGGTCAACCATACCAATATAGAAAAATTCCAGGATATAGCTCGTATTGCAGAAGAATTTCAAATAAGACATAAACGAAGGTAATTGTGGCAATAGCGAGATATGCGCTTTGGCGAACAGAATAGCCGCCTCTAAATTTCATCCAGCAATAAACAAAGATTGGGGTGCAAGGCAAGAAACCTATAAGATAAATACCTAACACAAGCGTACCCATCCACATGAAGATTTTTAACTCTTCTGCCATGGTGCGTTTGGTTTTATCTGCGTCTTTGTCAACTTCTTCAGGTGTTTTGGCAGAAAAGAAAACTGATATCTTCCTGCCTATTTTACTGTCAGTAAGAGCAATTAAATCGATCAGCAATAAAGGCACAGCGACATAGCCAACCATCAAGGGAAACATTCGGTCCGTTAGTTTGTATTGGTAGCTAGTAACAATAAATAAGACTACAAATGCCAATATAACCAAAATGTAGTAAGCCGATGCACGCCGGTGCTGTGGAATTGTCATTTGCTGGCTCCTTCTTTCGCGAGCTTTCGCTCCTTCATCTTTCGCCGAAAGGTAGGGAAAGCTAGACTGAGGATTGTTAGAATCATCAGGAATACCGAAAGTCCTCTTGTATAAAATATTGAAAACTGGTCATCAGAAATCAGCATTGACTGATGAAAGCTCAATTCGGTAATGCTCCCTAAGACAATTGCAATCGTGAATGTTACCCGCGGATAATTAAATCGGATCATAAAGTACCCGATAAAGGCAAAGATAAATGCAATTACGACGTCACCAATCTCTGTATTTAATGCAAAAGCTCCAACTAGGGCNATTACAGTAACCGTTGGAATAAGCATGTGAACACTAATCCGTGTCAAAAGGGCCATATATTTCGCGAGGGCGAGGACAACTAGAGTGGCGAAGACGGCGGATACTGTTAAGGCAACGACAAGAGTAAAAACAAGGTCCTGATGATCTTCAAGTAGCTTTTGGCCTGGTTCAATTCCATGCAAGACAAGAACCCCCAGAAACACAGCGGTCTCAGCACTGCCGGGGATCCCAAAAGCGAGGGTTGGTATAAGTGAGCCGCCATCTTTTGCATTGTTTGCCGACTCCGGTGCGATGACGCCTTTGATATTTCCAGTTCCGTATTCGATTTCTGGTGTTGGGTCACGCTGTGCTTGGGTTGAATAGCTCAAAAACGCGGCGACTGTTCCGCCAACACCTGGGACAGCACCTATAAAAGTGCCATAGCCGGAGCCAACTAACATTGTCGACCAATTCTTAAAAACCGATTTTACCCCGTCAGAAATACGGCTTATCTCAACGTCGGATGTATCTTGCGAAATGGATCCACCCTTGACTGCTAAATTTATCATCTCTGAGATTGCAAACAGCCCAATTAGTGCCGGTACTAGCTTTATGCCATCTTCTAATAGCGGGATACCGAAATCGTAACGCACTGTGCTTGTGACGTCATAATACCCAACAAAACCGACCATCAGTCCAATAATTGCAGTTATCAGACCCTGCAGAAGCCGATCTCCAGAGGAGACNGCAATTGCGCAGAGACCGAAAATTGCCAGCATAAAAAACTCAGGGGGTGTAAATAAAAGTACAATAGCCTTCATAATTGGAATTACGGCGACTAAAGAAATTATTCCGATAACACCCCCGATTGCGGATGCCGTTGCGCCNGCTCCAATNGCCATCCCGGCCTTGCCTTGTTGCGCTAATGGATATCCATCAAATGTTGTGGCCGCATTTGGGGCNATACCTGGTGTGTTTAAAAGAATGGCACTGACCGATCCACCGGTTGATGTTGCGGCCATAACGCCTCCCATTAAGATAATNGCCTGCCATGGCTCCATCCCAAATGTTAGAGGAATAAGGAGAGCTACCGCTGTTGTGCCNCCTAAACCNGGTATTGCGCCAAATAATAACCCGACAGCTGATCCAGCTGCNAGCAGCATTAAAGAGTGTGGTGANCTGAGATTAACGANGCCTTCAAGTAATGCTTCAAACACAGAATTCCATGCTCCTCAATATTATGTTTGATGTATATTTCCCGCGAAATAGCCCAAAGACCACTTTAAGCGCNCTGTGATCTGATTTCTTCGTATAATTTGGGTAGAGAAGAAGCAGCCAGAATTTTAATCCCGGCTGCTTCTTTCANATTAACGGGTCTTCTTGTTACTCGCCGNAAGAATGTCTTTATATCCAACATAGTAAGAGAATAATTTNCCAACCAATTTGGTTGCATCGGCAGAGTTGAGNGGCGAAACGGGACGNCCCACCTTTTTGCCCCAGGCAACAAATTCTGGATCTGTGACCGCTTTGTATAAGGCATTTGCTAACTTGGTCTTAATAGCCTTTGGGGTNCCCGGTGTTGTGCCAACGATTCGATCGCCNCCNAGGATNGCNAGATCTTTCTTTCCGAGTTCNCCNGTTGTCGGGACGCCAAATTCAGATTTGCCGTTAGTGATTTCAAGAATTGGNTTGAGATCTTTAAATGCCGCGCGTTTTTTCTTTTTGCTNCTGACGTACTTCTTAAAGCTACCCTTAGCGAGGATAGTCAGATCGCCGTCGCCGCGGATNACACCGAGTGCATACTTNGAACTCGATTTATATCCAGTAATGTATTTCGGTTGGACCCCTAGTGCATTCCAAAGGATGGCGCTCGCAAGATAGCCCGTTGTGCCGGGACCNGTGATGGGTATCTTAATTTGGTTTTTCGTTTTAAGAACGTCTTGAATTGTTTTGTACTTCCCCTTNTTTACACTGGTTACAATGATGTAGCGGAACTGAGCTACACGGCCTAACCAGTCGATTTTNCGGACATCATATCCCGCTTTTTCACCAATGATATTTGGCATGGCGTGGCCGGGCATATTAAACATTAAAATATGAGAGCCGTCNGGCTTGCGCTTGGCGAGNAANGATGCTGCNTTTTTNCCGCGTCCGCCGGGTAAGTTTTTGGCAATAATGTTNACTTTGCCACCAAGATATTTTTTTAAATAAGGCGCTAGTTTACGNGTAATCGTGTCAAAACCACCGCCGGGCCCATACGCAATCAGGAATGTAATGTTTTTCTTTGGAAAATCTATCGCTTGTGCCGGTGCTGCCGCCAACGCAGCGACTGCGCCCAACGCAAGCGCAGCTGTTGTAAATTTACTAATCATAAAATCTCTCCCTTTTGTTAAATCCACTCCATTTGATACAATTTGGAGTTGTTATCTTTTTGACAAAAGACAGCTTAGACTATCAAATCTCTGCTGTTAACCCGGATTTGTGAAAAATATTGAGACAAAAATAAACCGTAATCCTATCGTTTAGAAAAAGTAGAAGTGTACAATTTCTATGTTTAGATCTTGGCCGGAGTTAGCCAAAGAGGTGGAAAGGGTATGGGAACCAGAAACCCAAAATTGAAGGTAGAACCGCTGCATCAGGCCGTTGGTGCACGCGTAACGGGCATAGATTTGCGTCATTCAATCACTCAAGATATTGGTGAGGAAATTCGGAATGCCTTCACAAGACATTCGGTATTATGTTTTCCAAATCAGGAAATCACCAACGATAATCAAGCAGATTTTGCGGCCCTATTTGGCAAGGTTGACACGGCTGATCGCGCCAAAGAGGACCCGGATAATAAACAATCCAAACGTGGGGTAATGTATGTCAGTAATATCTTAAAGGATGGTAAGCCCATTGGGGTGCTCCCAGACGGAGAAATGCATTTCCACTCTGATGGAGCGCATCGTGATAGTCCNTATCGTGCTACNACNCTATTCGCGATTGAGGTGCCATNGGTTGGCGGCGAAACANAGTTTTCTGGGATGGCNGCNGCTTATGAAACTCTTNCGGAAGCGCAACGGAAACTTCTTGATACCCTCAAGGCTCGTCATGTGTTCAATTATAATAAAACTACACGCGAAGAGATGCGCAGGGATGAAAATGTTTCTAATGCTATCCACCCGCTTGTGAAGGTACACCCCGAATCTGGCCGCAAATCCTTATATGTCAGCCGATTGATGACCTNTGATATCGTTGGGATGGGTGCAGAACAGAGTGAAAACATCTTATTGTCTCTTTTTGATCATTGTGAAAANCCGGACTTTGTCTACACCCATCGCTGGNCACCAGGTGATTTAGTTATTTGGGATAATCGTAGTGTNAATCACGCGCGGAATGATTTTCCTGNGGGGCAACGTCGTCTATTACGAAGATATACANTCTCAGAGCCNGANTAGGTTTAGTCAAACCTATCTACTGTCACGTTGCCAAGNTCGCGGACTTTTNGGCGATAGGAGGAGACGGCTTCCTNATGCCTTGCNGTGTTACCCGCATCGTCATCGCGAATAGGAGCCTGTTCGTGATCGAAATTTCCAAACTTNTCTTCGCCCCGAACAAGTAGCGCACTTGTCCTNNCCTCGCCGAGCTGACCGAGGNANGGNGGGTGATAAATAAATGTNATNCCCATCCGTCGATCANTNCCNNTATTCGGCAAGGATCCATGTACAAGGAAGGCATGATGGATCGAAGCTTCACCTGGTTGGAGAACGATAGAGACTGGGTCGATTGTATCACTACTGATATCGACGTTTTGACCACTCGAAAGCATATTACCACCTCCTACGTCGGGAGCATTTAAATTGCGCAGCCCAGCTTTATGCGAACCAGGCAAAAATTGCATGCATCCACTCCTTTCGGTGGCGGGCGACAAGGCTATCCACGCCGTTAACACATTGCACGGATTATGCCCAAAATAGGTATTGTCCTGATGCCAGCTAACATAGGCATCGTCACTGGGTTCCTTAATCCAAGCTGTATTATGGTAAATCATTATATCGGGACCGATGAGATCTTCCACCGCATCCAGAAGTTTTGGGTGTGTCGCCATTTTGTAGGCCCAGGGAAAACGTAAGTAGAATTTTGTTTGACCAATACCGCGAAAAAACTCACCCATGGTAGATTCAGTTTTTTCTACGTCTGCGCGGCATGCAGCGACTTCCATGGCGTTAAAGATCGGTATCGGTGAGACAAAACCGTTCTTTTTATATCCTAATATTTGTTCTTCATTTAGGGCCTTGGGCATGCACCCCTCCGGTAGTATGTTATTTTAGGTTTGGGCGGCTAGAAAGGCACTAAGTTTAGCCGTAAATTCCTCTGGGCTGTCAATTGTTGATAGATGGCCCGCATCTGGAATGACTTTAAGTTCAGCCCCAGCAATTCCATCGCGGATGAATTCGGACTCAACCATCGGCGTCGCGTCATCAGAATCTCCAATGAGAACCATCGTCGGCACTTTTACAAGGGCAAGGTCTTCGCTGGCGTCGTATGTTAGGAGCCCACGAATCGTATCGACGTAGGCCTTTGGCGGGCACTTAGAGATTTCCTCAGAAAGTTCATCGAGCTTTTCTATTGGCGTACTAGGCATCAGCCGATCGCCTGCATATTGGCTACCAAATTCTTGCATTGAGAGATAGGCTACGGCTTCCTGAGTAGCATAAATGCGATCTTCTGATCCTTCGCGAAGACGCGCGAAACTGTCGGCGATGGTGATTGAAGTGGCGAGCTCGGGGCAGGTTCGGTTTAAGTAAAGGGCAATACCTCCACCCATTGATAGGCCGACGATATGACATTTGTCGATTTTTAAGTGATCTAGCAAAGTTTTATGATCACTTACAATATCATCTAGTGAGAACGGATTGTTGTAGGAAGAGGCGCCATGCCCGCGGCAATCAGGCGCGATACAACGATATTTAGCCTTTAGGACGGCTATCTGGTCACGATAGAGATAATTATTGGTGCCGAGCGAGTGGATAAATAGAATTGTCGGGCCGTTGCCTTCATCCACATAAAAAATTTGTTCTCCATTGGCCTTAAGTGTCGGCATTGGCCCCTCCTTCCTGAGCTTGTTAGCGTATTGTCATTTCATTGAAACTATCACTCAGGTCGTTTTTGCGAAACCCTAACGCTGGTCTTTAGGAGCCGCTAATCATTGGTGCGCCCTCAAGTGTGCAGCGACGCAAAAGGCGGGCCTCTGTGGCAGGAAAGTCAGTTCTTGCGTGGGTCGAACACCGATTGTCCCACATAGCTAAATCCCCTGGCTGCCAAATGTGCTCATAAACTACGCTCGGATCTTCGGCTATATCGATAAGTTGACCCAGGATTTCATCGCTCTCTTGGCGTTCTAACCCCTCAATTGCCGCAGAAATTAGACGACTGACATAAAGAGCCGTTTTTCCAGTTTCGGGGTGGCGTACAAAGATTGGTTGCCATTGGTGTTGGATGCCATCGAGGCTTTCTTTGAGATCAACTTTCTCAAGCATCGTAAAGTTGTAGGCTTGCAGAACCTTACGCCCAAAAAGTAATTCTTTAATTTCTTGGGGTATATTCTCATATGCTAAATATTGATTAGCGAACTTCGTATTCCCACCGGTTGATGGCAGTTCTATCGCGTGCAGTAAAGTAGCTTTGTGCGGCTCGGGTCGGTAACTCATGTCGTGGTGGAACCACATCTCACCGTCTTGTAACGACCCTATATAATTACCTCGTTCGTCGCGTTGGTTTGTAACCAACATAATGCTACCATCATATCCATTGGCGACCTCATTCTGCGCGTCTTTAGGTGTGGCTCGGATGCCAACATTCCCAAACTGGTTAGCAAAGGCAATTTGTTCGTCCTTTGACAGAGATTGCCCACGAAAAATTAGAACGATATTATCGAGCCATGCTTGATAAATTGTCTCAACCATAGATTTATCGAGGGCATGACGAAGTTCAATGCCTGTTACTTCTGCACCAATAGGAGAATCAAACGGTGTTATCGTGAGTGTCATATCGTTCTCGTATTTTTTTCAATCGACAATGGTATTTTTTACGACGCTGCAATCATTTCTTCACCAAGCAAAGTACAGCGACGCAATAAACGCCGTTCTGCAGCGGGGAAGTCTGTCCGGGCATGACAGGAGCAGTAGTTATCCCACATTGCTAACTCACCCTCTGCCCAGACATGTTCGTAATAGTTTTCAGTTGCCTCAATTATAGCAAAAAGTTCTTCAAGAATGGCGTCACTTTCATCACGCGGGATGCCATCAATTTTGGCTGTCATGAGCCTGTTAACGTAGAGTGCGGTGCGGTCAGTCTCTGGGTGGCGGACAAAGATTGGCTGAGACAGATTATGAATCCCATCTAAATTACCATCAATATCGACTGTCTCAGTCATATGAAAATCATAAACCTGCAAAGCTGTCCGACCTGCTAGCTGTTTTTTTAAGTTTTCTGGAATTTTTTGGTAGGCACGATACATGTTTGAAAAACGTGTATG
>NHFY01000031.1 GCA_002170165.1 Flavobacteriales bacterium TMED123 | reverse complement strand
TTGTTAGATCTCTTACCAACAAGTCCGTAACATCATTGCCAACGTGGAGTAATCTTGCGGAGTCGCGTGGTGATACTGGCTTTTGAGCAATTAGCTCTTTAGGTAAATCAAAATCGAAGATACTAGTTTTCATTGTTTCTTTGGCTTTATAGATTTTCTCTGCTTTGTTTAGCAGGTTTCTTCAATACTGTGCCATCCACTATGAAACGTGATATACGAAAGATCAGCTTGCAACGTTTCATATATGGCTAATTTAAAAAATCGAATATTTGCACTGTTTGGCTCGGCCCCCGACGGCGCCAAGGGAGTCGGGCTAATGCTTGGCTCTGCGGCATCGATATCTGGTGCGAACGGGGCTGTCCAGCATTTGTCGCATACTGGTTTGCATGTTTTTGAAATTGCATTTTTCCGACAGCTACTCGGGCTAATTCTTATGTCCGCTCTTTTTCTCAGGAGCGGCCTGCGACCGTTGTTTACCCGAAAAATATGGTTGCATGTTTTAAGGTCAATTTTAAACGTGGTAGCAATGCTCGCTTTTTTTTATGGGTTGAGCTTAGAGCCATTGGCAAAAGTTGTGTCTCTGGGTTTGACGGCGCCCTTGTTTGCAACCGTGGGTGCAGTAATTTTTTTGCGAGAGACGATGACGCTGCGTCGATGGATCGCTCTTGGCATTGGGATTATTGGCGCATTGCTTATATTACGTCCTGGCGTACAGGTGGTGTCTCTGGGTGCGCTCATGGTTTTAATGTCAAATACCCTATGGGCCGTTGCATTAGTTGTCATTAAAGTCCTCACCCGCACGGACTCTTCTGTGACGGTTGCTCTATATTCAAGTCTTCTTCAAACACCTCTTGCTTTTATGTTCGCTCTATTTTTTTGGCAGTGGCCGACGGCTGAGCAATTATTTTGGCTTTTAGGAATAGCAATCCTTGGCACAATTTCCCAATTGGCTTTAACTGAGGCTTTCCATAAGGCGGATGCGACGTTAGTCCTGCCAGCTGATTTTACCAAGGTTATTTGGGCGAGCTTGATTGGCTACTTTTTCTTTGGTCAGGTTCCAGAAATTTGGGTAGGCGTAGGTGCGATCGTTATTTTCGCTGCGGTGTTCTATAACTCTTATTCAGACTCTCGTCCTTTAACTGTAGGCGGTTCGACACCATAACGGTGCAGTTCATGCCCGTTATGTCGCAGCCAGCGGCGGCCTCTTTGTAATTCGTCGGTTAAACTTTCTACGATGTCCCAAAATCGGGCTGAGTGGTTCATTTCTGCAAGATGGGCAACTTCATGAGCGACTAAATAGTCTAATACATAGGGCGGTGCCATTACGACCCGCCAAGAAAAATTTAGATTACCTTTACTCGAGCAGCTTCCCCAACGACTCTTTGTATCTCGGATTGTTAATCGACCGTATTTCCTACCTAGCATTTCTGATTTTTCTTTAACTCGAGAAGTAATCTCGGCGCCACCCTCTCGCCTGTACCAACCGTGAATGGCCTTTGATAGGCGGACTTTTGGTCCAGTAACGATCAGCCTACCTTTTTCCCTATAAATATCCCTTCGGATAGAATTGAGGTGAAAAATGATTAGAGGCTCGCCTAAAAAAGGAACTGTTTCACCATCTTTAAAAGGTACGGGTTTTAGATATTTTATCAGGCGTTGATCAAGCCATTTTATTTTCTGATGGAGGAAAGTAACGCCCTCTTGTTCCGAGACATGTCTGGGTAAAACTAATTCTGCTTGACCCGTCGAGGGTAAAATTCGAAGAGCCAATCGGCGAGCGCGGGAACTCCTTCTTATTTTGATTATGGTTGTCTTACCACTCCCTAATTTTATCTCTACACTTCTCTCTGAGGGTTGCTTTGTCCCGTTCATTTTCTCCCTGTTTCTGATAATAGCCGGTTTTTGCTTAAGGAAATTTCTGAAATCGTTAGCGGAAAAGTCTATTCGGTCACGTCTTTGCTGTCGATTACGGCTGCACAACCTTCGACAGTCTGACGCAACGTCCGGCTTTTATCGACTGTCTCCCGAATCTCCGAAGCGTAGGGCGATTTATCCATTAGCCTATATAAATCTGCGGAACCGCTGTGAAAACCGGTTGGCATCCCTACAGATCCCAGGGTTTTTTCTATTTCTTGCATTTCACCAATATAACGGTCTGATACCGCTGGCAGGGCAGGGGTAAGACCTTCCATACGTTTATACATTGCGCCTTGACTATAGATGAGTTCATGATGGAGCTCGTCGGCGATTTCGAGTTTTTCAGCCGCCATTAACATTGCCGCATGCAAGGCGCTGGTGCCTTTAGTAATCCCTGCATAACACATTTTTATGGCAGAAGCTTTCCCAGCCTCCCGGCCACATTGTTTAATGTCTATGCCCTTGCCGTCAAATATGTTGACTTGTTGAGCCCCGCTGCCGCTAACAAAAAATCGAGTTGGTACTNCAGCTCCGGGAGGATTGCCGACAATTCCGCCATCGATATAAGANGCGCCTGCTGCTTCGATTACTAACCCAATTTGGGCGGCGGTTTCTGGNGCTACCGCATTACAATCAAAATAGAGTGGTGTATGGCCGGTTTGTTTCATTATTGTTCCAACCCGTTTGGCCTGCGCTAATGCCTCTCCAGGCGGTAAAATNGAGAAAACTATATCTGCTTCTGCAAGTGTCAAAGTAATGGTGCCACAGTCTCTAAAACCAGCGGCGTCGGCACGTTTTCGCGACGTATCACTGCGTCCTTCNAGCGATGTAATNATGTCAAACCCATTTTGTTGAAAGGCCTTACCAGTCGCCGCACCCATTTCGCCAGGACTTAAAATAGCAACAGTTTTAATTTCCATAGCCCGCTCCTTATAAAAGTTATTATCCGGATATTATTATTGAAGAGTTGAGGAGGCTAGCGCCCTGTCCTAAATTTCCAGCCCCAACTTGTCGCGCGTAAACAAATTATTGCGGTAATCGCCGGGATAATCGCTGTAAACCATAGAACCCAGGCGGCAACTCGCGAAATTGTCTCCTTTGACATGCCTTCGTCCAGCCCGGCACTGTTCGCAACAAGCCCTGCCGCAGCGGCCCCAAAAGCCACACCCAGGGACCTAATTGTTGGCATTGAACCGGCGGTAATAGCTTCCTCNCCCTCTCNGGCAACGCCCATNCCANAATTTGTCATAAGGACGTTTGTTGCCCCAATTCCGAGGCCGATTAAGGTGCTCCATATCGTCACCCAAAAAATAGTTCCAGATAATATGGAGAAAGTGAATGCTANAGTGGTAACNGACGCGAATAGCATTCCAGCAGCTGATCCATGACGCTCCCATTTGCCAGTCCAGCCAGATGCAACGATTGAACCGGTTGTCCANCCGATNGAAAAAACAAGGGATAGATAGCCAAGGAGNAGTGGAGTTATGTTGTGCAGTACCTGNANGAAAAGNGGNGCGAATATTAGAAGGGTTGTATGAGTTACGGAGATTAAAAAATATGACCAATAGGCNAGTCCGACGGGNGTAAGGAGAGAAAGAGCGTTACTGGGAAATAGTTTTGAATCTGATGTTTTGTCTCGTTGAAAAGTAAGCCACACGAGNCAAACTGCTATAAGAATTAGTCCAGCACTAGCTATCGGCATTTTATATTGATTGGTAAGACCAGCTGCTAATACACCTGCTGCTAGCATCAAAAGACGTCGCCAGGGGAAGCGTTGTTGAGANGAGGGNTCGTCTTGGTTTGGCACAAGTCTCGAGGCCATGAACACAAAGGCGATGACAAAGGGAGCTTGGCCCCAAAAAGCGCCTCGCCACCATTCAAGCTCCGCAAAGACACCGCCAAGCCCTGGCCCAAATAATGCGGCGACACTCCATGTNGTCGAAACCGTTGCNAGAATGCGTGTGCGTATCGAAGGGGTATAAAAATCTCTGATAAGGGCCATTGATTGNGCAATAACAAGCCCCCCACCAACGCCTTTGATAAATCGGCCAANAAGCAATNNTACCATATCNGGTGGAATGGCACAGGCAATTGTGCCGATCAGAAGAATTAGGCCGCCCCATATGTAGCCGCGTCGCGTACCCAGCCGAGCTCTTAGATGACTACTTGCGGCTGCCCCCACAATGGTTCCCACCATGTATAGCATAGATGTCCAAGCATAGTAGGAAATGCCACCAATATCCTCGACGACGGTTGGCATAATTGTAGTAATGATGAAAATATCGATGGCATGCAGTGAGATGCCNAGATTAAGCANTACNGTATAGGGTGCGCGTCCATCCCTAAAGAGGTCTAGCCANCCGGCTTTCTCATGCGCGGAGTTNTTCTCGGTAGGGGTTTGATCATTCATTGATNTACTTTATGTGGACCATTAGAACTCGCCAAGGTAATCCGGTGCATTCATTGTAAAATATGTNTAGAATACNCTATGACTTTACTNAGTGTTCTCGACCAATCCCCGATNAGAAACGGNGCGACACCAGCGGACGCNGTCGCCGATACGTTGGCGTTAGCAGAACATGNNGACCAACTTGGGTTTCACCGTTATTGGCTTGCGGAACACCACAGCAGTAACGGGCTGGCTGGAGCGGCACCAGAAATCATGATTCCGCAAGTTGCAGGGCGAACTCAGGGTATAAGGGTTGGTTCAGGTGGGATAATGCTTAGCCATTACAGTCCATTGAAAGTGGCCGAAGCTTTTCGAACGATAGAAACACTATATCCTGGACGGATTGACCTGGGAATTGGACGAGCGCCTGGCAGTGATCGTGTCACTGATCAGGCCTTGCAAACTGGCCCAGGGTCCCTTGGCCCAGAGCATTATCCAATGCAGGTACGGGATATGCTTGGTTACCTTGGCGGAAGTCTTCCGGATGACCACCCATTCTCTGGTGTAAGGGCGATGCCTGCTGGACCGACTGCCCCAGACGTTTGGATGTTGGGTTCAAGTGACCAAAGTGCTTCTTTGGCAGCTTACTTCGGGCTGCCCTTTTCTTTTGCTCACTTTATTACTGCCGAAGGGGGGCCTCAGGCTGTTGCGGCCTATCGCGAGAATTATCGTCCATCGGAGGCATGGCCTGAACCAATTGTTAATATTGGTGTGTTTGTAATGGTAGCTGATTCCGAAGACAAAGCTGAACGGTTAATGAAGTGTCGTGACCTTTCTTCGATCCGACAGCGTAAGGGTCTTGCCGCACCGGTTCCTTCATTTGAAGAAGCGGAAACATATGAATATCCGCCGCAGGAAGAGGCTTTGCGGCGTTATAATCGTCAACGTTGCTTTTGGGGAACAGGGGAACAGGTGCGGGAGAGCCTTTTAGCAGCGGGGAAGATGTACGATGTTGACGAGTTTGTTATTTTGACAATTTGCCCAACACTGGAAGCTAGGTTTCGGTCCTACGAATTGTTAGCTCAGTCATTTGAATTGACCCCACGTTACGTTAATGCATCGGCCGCTGAATAAAAAACAAAAGTATACATAATATATCTCACAATTCGTGCATTCGATTTAGAAAAAAGTATATCAAAATAGGGAATTATGTTGAAGCTTAGCCGTTCTAATGCCGGTATTCTCTGGATGTGTTTGGCGATGCTTTTAAGTGCTATGGCTGGTGCTTCTGTGCGACAACTCGANGGGGCTGTACCTACATTAGAACTGGTCTTGGTTCGGAATATTGTTGGTTTATTAATGTTTCTCCCATGGCTTATGCGGCAGGGTGTCGGCGTTATACGCACTAGTCGACTACCATTATATTGTTTGCGGGTGTTTTTTGCCTATACCGCTATGGTGATGCTATTCTTTGCATGGGGAAAAATGCCAATTGCGGATGTCTTCGCCCTACAGTTCACTATCCCATTATTTACGATCTTGCTTGCGGTTTTAATTCTTAAACAACAAACGGACCGTCAGGCTTGGGCGGCATGTTTGNTCGGATTTTGTGGCGCCCTGATTGTAATGCGGCCGGGTGTTGTCGAGCTTACAATGGCCGCTGTTGCCGCGATCGCATCCGCTTTGATGTCTGCTGGATCCAATACGACAATAAAATTGCTAACAAGAACTGAGAGCGTCGGAACCATTACTGTTTATTCCAATTTATTGATGTTGCCTCTAGCGTTGGTCCCGACCCTCTTTGTCTGGGTAACGCCAACCCTCACACAAGTTCCCTGGATTATTGGCGCTGCTCTTTTTAGTGCTGTCGGTGGTTTGTGTTTCACGTTAGCGGTAGGTGCTGCAGATGCGCGTGTCGTACAACCTTTTCAATTCACTCGGATGATATTTGCCGCGGTGATTGGGTATTGGATGTTTTTTGAATTACCGGATTTTTGGACATGGGTTGGAGCAGCTGTGATTTTTGGCGCTTCCTATTACATAGTGTTGCGTGAGGCGAAGAAACGAAGTTCTTACCAAACGTCAAATGTACTCCCAAGACCATGAAATCTGGTATTTTATCAAACCCGGTTGTTCGGGGTATCTTGTGGATGGTGCTCGCAACAGGTTTCCAAGCGACGGCTAGCGGCTTTGTCAGGAAGCTATCTAGTGATTTTTCCGTAATTGAGCTTTTGTTATTTTTTAGTTCGATTAGTGCGCTGCTTCTTTTGCCCATGACGGTGAAACTTTCTCCAGGTTCCTTTGCGGGAGTAAGGGACAGGGCCGGGCTTTACCTTCTTCGCGGTTTCTTATCTTTCGGTGGGATGTATGCCTCTTTCTATGCTTACTCTGTGCTTGATATTGCTAACGTGCAGGCCCTGCTTTTTACCGTGCCCTTATTTACAATTTTATTAGCGGGGCTATTACTCGGCGAGTTTGTTGGTTTAAGGGGATGGATGTCTTGTGTAATTGGATTTATTGGAGCGCTAATTATTGTGAGGCCGGGGATCATTCCGTTAAATCCTGGAGCCCTTGCGGCAATTGCATCGGCCTTAGCCTTTGCTGCGGCTAACATTACGATCCGCAAGCTTGGGAGCACCGAAAGCCCCATTATGATCACAATGGTATCCAACTTAATTGTCGCGATACTCTCAATTATTCCCGCTGCCTTGAATTGGGTGACGCCGACCTGGGAGCAGGTACCCTTTATAATAATTATGGGTGTGCTTTTTATGTTGGCGATGGTTTGTCTGACATTCTCTATCCGTGAGGCTGATGCTCGCATCGTACAGTCAATTAATTTCTTACGACTGCCCTGGTCGGTTGTCGTAGGGTGGGTCCTTTTCACAGAGCTACCTGATCTTTGGACCTGGGTGGGCGCCGTGATTATTTTTGTTGGCGCCTATGATGTATTGCGTCGTGAAACACGGGGTGTAAAAAAAACATGAATGCCTCTGACTCGCGTGCCGAAGGGCGGGATGCGGCTATAAGAGGTATTGCCTGGATGGTAGTTTCTGGAATTGGTTATTCGATTAATGCTGGTCTGGTCAAACAGCTTTCAGCTGACCTTAACACTATGGAAATCGTATTTTGGCGTTCCTTTGTTGCGACAATTATGCTGCTGCCATTTCTGTTTAAACACATTGGCGATACAGGACGGGATTCGCTTAAAAACTGGCATCTTTTTTTATTAAGAGGCTTGTTTACGTATCTGGC
>NHFY01000030.1 GCA_002170165.1 Flavobacteriales bacterium TMED123 | reverse complement strand
CATTCCGGCGCTAAACATGCTTTTTTTAATCCCGAACAAGCGAGCTATCACGCTGACGCGGCTCGCAAGTCTTGGATACAGTCGATGGCATTTCTCGACGAAGTTCTTGGATAGAGAGAACCGTACAAATTGGCTCACACATCATCCTAATACTTCAAACGAATTCGTATATTTCTCGTTGTGTAAGACCAAACTCTTCTTCATTGATTAAAATTAATCAAATAACTGGGGAAATTTTTTGCGCATCTGCGCCTTAAGTTCCGGGCTAGCCTCAGCAACTAGAGGAAATTCGTCCTTCCAACCGTAGGGTCGGCAAGCATCGATGAGACCACGGTTATTCTGCCAAGGCGGCTCACGTAAAATTGGATCCAAAGGTGTCGACCAAGAACGTTTAACAAATTGCACGTCCTCTGGTGGATCGCAACGGGTCGACATGGCCCAAATAACATCGAACATATTTGAGGGGTCTATATCGTCATCAACGACGACGACCCATCGTCCCGCATAATTTCCTGCGTGACAGTTCATTGCAAGCATTCCAGCCTGCGAAGCATGCCCTGGATAGAGTTGCTTAATTGAAATCACGTTAAACAATCGCCCCGCTCCTGCCTCATGACACCAGACCCCCTCTATACCATTCAATCCAGCCTTTTCGCATTCGTCCCAAATCATTGCTGACTTCACTGCGGCTCGGGCAAATGTAAAATTTTCAGGCGGGCGGGACGGAATTGCCAGAGTCAAAATTGGATTAGTCCGGTGATAAACACGTTTGATTTTAACAATAGGAAGTTCACTGGAAGTTGAAGCATAGTAGCCCATAAACTCACCAAAAGGACCCTCTGAACGTAATTCCTCGCTATATATCTCGCCTTCTAATACAATTTCAGCATGCGCCGGAATTGGTAGCCCGTGAAGCTCGCTGGGAATCACTTCTATTGCGCGACCCCTCATACCACCCGCATAAGCGAACTCATCAACTTCATGATCAATTTCTTGGTGTGAGACGAGAAAGAGCAGTGGATCATGGCCGCAAGAAATTAAAACTGGGCAAGGTCTACCCTTATTAAAATATTTTTCACTGATCAGCCGCCCCTGCTTACCTGGAGACATCCAAATTCCTACGGTCTTTTTATCGTGTACCATTACCCGATATGTTGCGGAATTTACCCAACCCGTATCAGGGTCGCGCATAATGACCGCATCATCCGTACCTATATAACGGCCTCCATCAAGCTCATGAACAAAAGGGGCAGGAAATTTCCAGATATCGACCTCATCATCCCTAATGACATTATCCATTACCGGACCGGTTGAAACTTCAACGGGGGGAATGAGTTTGAACACACGCTTGGACCGCTCGCGGTAGCTTCGAACAAGGTCAATTTCGTCCTTTGGTTCTGGCAAACCGAGAACAACGGCGAGACGACGGAACGCGTTTGCAGCGCCAGAAAGTATACGGGTACCTTCGGGGTAGCCTTTAATATTATCAAACAAGATAGCCTTAGCCCTTCCCGGCCGGGCTGCAGCTGTCATTTCCGAAACGGCGCCAACTTCCAAATTCCAGTCTGCTCCGTCTATATGAGCGACCTCCCCCATTTCTTCAAAACGTTCCAAAAGGTCACGTAAATCTTCATAGCCTTCATTACGCCGGGGCGCTTTATCATTCACCAATGCAAATACTCCAAGGCTAAATTTAAAAAACTATTCAGCGTCAAGTGGAGCTACAAATTTTGTAGTCTCGTCAAAAATACCCTGTGAGAATTTATAAATTTCTGGTGGAAGAGGGCGCCGATCACCGGTATTTATCCACAATCGGAGGAGATGGCGTTTGCGCTCTGGTTCAGGCCAATCTTCAAAGTCTGTCCGCGAATGCAGCGTTACATGGTTCATGACATAACTTATGTCGCCCGGACCAAGAGGCACCTCAATTGCAATTTCCGGCGCAATATCACGAAACATCTGCAAGGCCTCTTTTTGTGGTTTTGTAAACTTCGGCACACCTGGGATCAATTGACCTTTATTTAATGCTGAGCTTACACCGCGAACTGCAAAGTATCCTTCGTGAAAATTGAAAATTCCCTGTCGAATAAATGGATCTTTTTGGCCTGGATGTTTTTCATTTGATAGCTGACGATAAAACTTCCAACCAAGTTCCATAGCCAAATCAGGACGACGCTTAAGCATTTCATTGTAGAGAGTTACAGCACTGCAAACGAGATGTTCGCCCCCCACCTTTGCACCATGGATGCAGCCAAGCACCAAAACATCAGCCTGATCACAATGGAATGCCATGTGGGCATTTGTCCGATAGCCACGAGTTTTAGAATAATCGCCGCCAACATCTTTTACATGTCCTAGAAGATGGCCCTGCCTATTCTGCGAAAGGGCCCGTCCCACATATACCGAAATCCCCCAAAAAGCAGCCGCATATTGTGCCCGATTAAACTCTTGAATGGGTAGACCCTTAATAAGGACGAGACCTCGTCCTTCCATCAGCTCATCCTGTACCTCTTGTAGGCGAGGCGCTAACGTTGGTAGCGGAAAATCCTTTTTAGTGATATCCTTAATGTCGAGCCCGCATTCTTGGACATTAGCAACAGCAGATTTAACTTCAGATATTTCTTTATCAGACAAACGATAAATCCAATCATCATTCGCTAAAATATCTTTTGGGTACCAGAGAGCTGGATCAACAAGAGGCTTCCCAAGATCAGCTCGCTCGCGGGGCAAACTACTTCGTTTCCAGGTATTTATAGTCATTATATCGTTCCTGCCTCTAAAATCTATTCCGGTATTTTCCCATATTTTACTGAAATGCAAAACGCTAAATACCTATGCCCCCGCGTGGACAAATTTATGAAAGTTTTTGGCGTTTGACTTTGACCTCCCCTCCGGCCGTCAACTTTATAATATTGACAGTTTTAGCGAGGTCAGGAGACCCAGAATAATAAGCGGGAACAACCCCCTTTCCAACCCTGATAGGGCGGTTCCAATGGCCAAGAGCGACATAATCTGCNCCAGTTGCATCAAGCTCNGCATCGTCAAACAACCAAGAAGCACGAAGNGCAGTCCTGCGATCGGCAACTGGCTCATAATGTCCATGGGCTAGGGCAACCTGCCAACGGGTCTTGCGACGGAGGGGCTTCGCAAGNGGGTTCATATCGTCATAGTCATAATGTGCCCTACCCCAAATTTCTAAATCAAATTCTGGGAATAATATTGCCCGCTTATGGGTCACACCGATTATATGAAGCTTATCCGCGGTCCCCATTGACTGATGACGCCAAGGGGAATCAGGCGTCGCCGGATCATGGTTTCCGGGGAGCGCGACGACATGCNTTGCCGCATCTCCCATAATTTTTGCTGCTTTTGAAATAATATNNNCCGCAAGCCGGTTGTGTTCAAAAACGTCACCGACTAGCAACACAATATCAGCATTTACTTTAGCTGCGGTTCGCAAGACATCTCGAAGCGGGTTCGTACCGTCGCCTTCGTTTGCTCGCGCTGTAAACCCATCATCGACATGAATGTCAGAGCTGTGAAGNAGNACAATATCTTTTGCGGTTTTTGCANATTTTCTCAAGACAAGGAAACTCGAATTATAGAAANATTAGGACAATTTTTTAGTTTATGGAGGTTATCATAATGATCNNAGAATACCCCTAATCAGCACGCGCGTCCAAGGTGCCGCAGACCGAGCGTATTTGTTCTCGATACCACACATGNCGTGGGTCACTATCATATCTCGCCGGCCAAACCATAAAATGTCCCAAGGGGCCCAAATCAAGGGGTAATTCTGTATGTTCAAGTCCGTGAGTTTTCCCAAAAATACNCGCCAATCCCCTGGTGAAGACGGCGAGCATATTTGACGAGCGCAACAGTTCAGGAACTGCTGAAAACCCTGGAACAAAAACTTTTCCCTTCCTTTCTAAACCTCTATCTGCAAGAAGATTATCAAAAACAGCCCTTTGACCACCCGTCGCACTTACGACGACATGCGGGAAGGAGACGAGGGCTTTTGTATCAAATGGTCTCGTCCTAGACAGCACGGGGTGCCCCCTACGGCAAACACAAACTAACTCCTCATCAAAAAGCCACTCGGATTTTAAGTGCGGTGGTAAGTTTTCTGGCCAGCCTAAGGCCAAATCAATTTCTTCGTTTTCAAACAAACTAAGTGTTTGATCCCGATCCGCTGTCTTTACATGAAGTCCTAGGCCCGGCGCTGTATCGCTCAATTTCTTAACGAGAAGCGGTAGGACCGAAAGACTTAACCTGTCCGGCAACCCAATCCGTAAGATCCCTGTCGCTTCCATAGGGTCGAATTGGATCCCCTCTGAAAGACAAATCTCAGCCAGCTGCATGATATCATTCAAAGGATCCCGGAGCGCTTCCGCACGCGGCGTTAAAGTAAGACCACCAGAACCCCTAACCAAGAGCTCATCATCTAAAAGTGTTCGCAGGCGGTTCAGCGCGTTGCTTATAGCTGGTTGAGTGCGACCAAGCCGTTCGCCAGCCCGCGTCACATTTTTTTCTTTGATCAAGGCGTCTAAAACCTTTAGCAAATTCATATTTAAGTTTTTGAGGTCCGCCAAAGATCAACCTTTTTTTATATCAAGTTAGTTTTATTTTACTGATATTTGAATACTGGAACAAAGAAAACTCTTTACCTATTCTTTACCAGCGCCATTCACTGTCCTAGCAAAATTAATGGCTTCATCAAGGCTTAAGTCACCAGCCTTAGTAACAATCTGCTTCATGATTGAAAGAGCGTCTGAGGAATATCCAGCTAATTTATTGCCGATGCGTTCTGCCTCCAACATTATACAATCGGAATCTACGATATAAGTCACCAACCCCATAGACCTTGCCTCTTCGGCATCGATACTCCTACCTGTAGAAGCCAAATCGAAGGCCGCTTTTAAACCAATGTGCCTCACCAGTAATGGTAAGACACCTGCTATGGTGAAGCCGCCTTTGATTTCCGGATAACCAAACTTCGCTTTGTTGCTAGCGATAACGATGTCACAGGCAATTGCGAGTGCGGAACCGCCACCTAACGCTGGCCCATCAACAACGGCAATTGTTGGCTTAGTCTTTACCGGTTCCATTTGAAACAGCCGCCCCATAACTTTTGAACGTTTTTCTGACAAACCAAAAATACTATCCTTTTGGTCAGAAAATTCTTTAAAATCAGCTCCCGCACAGAACACACTTCCTTTTGCAGCTAATATAATGACCCTTATATTATTATCAGACTNCGCCTGTTTAAGCGCATCATATAAGGCGTCAACCAAATCAGAATTAAGTGCATTCCGTTTCGCGGGGCGTTGCATCGTCATGCGGACAAGCGCGCCCTCTCTTTCTATTCGAAGAATATCCTCCATTGAAGGAACCTTTTAATCTCTCTTCTATAACGAATTTAATTTTTCCTAGGAAAATTTCCATTACTCCATACGCCTAAATAGTAAATTCCGGCTTCGTAAGATCAGAAAATCTTTCTTTCGGACCCCATACATCCCATAATTTTAATTCTTTGGTCTCAGACACTCCATTTATGACCTGCGGCAGCATGACCTACAATAAGAGTTATCGCTAACGTTGCCGTAAGCTATTCTCTTGTGCAGTCTATAAAAAATATCGGGAGAAGATAATGGCAAGGCTTGCGCCGGTTGCACGTGATCAAATGACGAGACTACAGACCGCACTCTACGATCGTATTTCTGGCCAACGGACTGGCGGCAAGGTCGGCGGACCGTTCGCCGTTATGTTGCATGCGCCTGCTATTTGCGACCCTGTGTCTCAGTTTATCGACCAACTGATGTCAGATTCGCCGCTACCCCATAAGCTTAAAGAGGTTACTATTTTAACGATTGCCCAAGCTTATCAGGCTCCTTACGAGTGGGTTGTGCATGAACGGCGCGCCCGACGCTTTGGGCTAGATGACAGTGTAATTAAATCACTCAAAATTGGTCGAAGACCGAGTTTTTCGGACCCCACAGAAAAACTTATATACGACATCACAAAAGAAATGCTCGACCAACGCCGATTAAGCGACAAATTGTACAAGCAAGCGGAAGAAACTCTCGGTAAAGAGCCCCTAGTCGAGTTCATTGTATTACTCGGTTTCTATATTTCTGTCGCCGTAGTGTTGGTATCTTTTGAAGTTGAAGGCCCCGACGGAGAAGATCCATTTGCGCTTTAAACCAAGGAAAAACAATGAGTAATAATGATTATGCAATCCGTCGTATTGTCGCTGGACATAATGAAAAAGGCCTAGCAACAATTATCATGGATGGGCCAGCTAAAAATCAACAGATCCGGAAACTTGGCCATATTTCGACATTAATATGGAGCTCCGACGTGGCGCCCGCTGAAGTGTGGACTGGTGAAGATTTTGGAGCACGCGAGAATATTATACAGCCCCCGCCCAATGGAACTGGTTTCCGGATCGTCGAGTTCCCGCCCGGGGTTCCTGGAATGATGCATCGAACCAATACGCTCGATTATGCCGTTTGTATGTCGGGTAATATCGATATGGAAATGGATCACGGCGTTACAGTCAATATGAAGCCGCACGATATCTTAGTGCAGCAAGGTACAATCCATTCATGGCTTAATCGCGGCACCGAGCCCTGCCGGGTGGCCTTTGTATTAATTGATGCAAAACATCCACCAAATAATCAGCTAGAAGGACCAGGACCGCAAGAACTCAAGCCCGTAGAAAACTTTCCTGAAGAAAAAAAACCGCCACTTCCCCCTATTCGACGTATCGTAACTACCCATGATGAAAACGGAGATGCTGTTGTTATGAGTGATGGACTGGCTCCGCAACGTATTTTTCGGTCCCGTGGCAATGTCTCGACGCTAATTTGGGGTAGTGACGAAACGCCAGCCGAAATCTGGACAGCGGAAGATTTTGGCATACGAGAAAATGACATCGGACCACCCGCTCATGGTTCTTGGTGTCGTGTAATCGATTATCCGCCGGGGCCTGGACGCATGCACAGGACTGAAAGCATAGACTACGTCATTTGTCTTAATGGCGAAATCGACATGGAACTTGACGATGGCGAAACGGTACAAATGAATGCAGGCGACGTGTTAGTCCAACAGGCTAATCTTCACAGCTGGATTAACACTGGATCAGAAACCTGTCGCATCGTCTTTGTGCTTATCGGTTCAAAACCGAAGAAATGATTTAAACTGCGACCGCCGGCACCAACAGGTGCGAGTCATATTCCCCTCCTGTATGAATGACATGGTAACCAATGTTGACGGTATCCTCATGCTTAAAACGATTAAAAACGTCAATAATATCATATCCCTGAACGATTAGTTGGAGTTTTTCACCCTTTCGGAAACCCGTAGCTGACGCAAGAATTTCCACTTCACACGAAACAATTTCATCGTACCCGAGCTTGAGTAGTCTCTCATGTTTCAGCCAGGGCTGACTGGGTGTGGATTTCTCTTCGTCGAGTTCTCGGTGAGATACTCGGAGCCAGCCACTTGCAGCCAAGCCATTTTCGATATGCTGAAAATCAGGAAAATAGACTTCATTCCCATACTTATCAAATTTCTTGATCGCTACATGAAGATCGAGATCATCNGCCCCTTCTGCATTAACCCAAAGCTTCAANTTCATATGACCNATAATGTCAACGGCCTCATCAAAAGTGTATTCCCATATAGTACTGTCGATTTCGGATGCTGTTCTTTGGGCCGAGTAACGCGTATGCGATTTATTATCAACCGGGGATCTATTTAGAGAGCCGTATTTGGCATCAAGGTAAAGCGGACGATAATCCGTCTCAGGCACAGGAAAATCGTCGAAATATCGGTCACGACCATCGTAGAAATAGTCTCGCACCTCAATGCGAACCCGTGGCGTATCACGCATACCATTTTCATGACCTTTGAGAAAACAATCGAAAAATCGTTTCTGTAATTCAAGTCCTTCGCGAGCATAATAGGTCTCCCATTCTTTGCGGCCGTGACCATAGAGCCATTTATTCTCTGAACTAGCTTGTTTATAGCCTTCAATGGAGCCACGCGTGTGGAGCCCGGCTGTTGCCCAGCTTGCTACAGCCAGAATAGCCGTATTGATCTTTGAAAGGTCAGGATGTTTAGAACGCCAAAAGTCATCTAGCAGGGGACGATTTTTTTGCTCTGCAATTGAATCCTCGGCCGTTGCATCTCTGGCAATGAAGCCGGTCTGAGAATTCATCCGACGCCCCCATATCTCGCGATAAAAATTCGTATCGGGCATTCCACCATGAGTGACGTGCTCCCGATAAAAATCGTTGAAGCCTTCCCAGGGAATAGCAGCTTTCAAGTGAGGCGGATTTTCAGAAGCCCCCAACCATTGCGTCGCAGCCAAATAGGAAACCCCATTGGACCCTACATTGCCATCACACCATTCTTGCTCTGCAATCCATTCAACAAGGTCATGAAAGTCCTTTGCAATTTGTGGGTCAAAATGAGCGAAGTGAGAACCCTCGCTTTGGTTAGTTGCTCTGCAGTCGGCGCCAACAACGACATAACCATTTGGCACCCAGAAAACCGGGTCCGGCATTTCCCACCCAGTATATTCAGAGAACGGCAACGGTCCGACATTCGGGATCCTTTCAAATTGTTTGTCCGGCGGGTATGAATGTTTCCCATAAGGCGCAAGGCTCAAAATTGCTGGGTACTTCCCCGTCTTAGCGGGACGAAAAACGTTGGTCATTAGACGAATTCCGTCACGCATCGCAGCGGCAACATCCTCCTCAAAAATTATCTGCGCTTCTTTATCGACACCGTAAGTATTTCGTGTCCTCGTTTCGGAAACGTTTATAGTTCTTATCTTTGTTTCTGGAATCATAACGCCTCTCCCTATTTTCTTTAGTTTACCGCATATTATTTTTGATTAAAAAGCAAGGTTACTTTGTGGCACCCCGTGACAACAGCATAACAACCGGAATCGATGCTATTGCGCCAATCATGATCAAGTAAAAATCATTAAAAAAGCCGATCGACATTGCTTGCCGGCCAATCTCTGTATCCAGCAAACGAAGTCCGTCTGCGGAGTTAAGACTCCATTGCTCTGGCAGCCAGGGCTTCCCCATTACGTCAGCATAAGGGTTCGCTCGCTCCGACAAATAGGCATGGGCTGTTGACTGCGACCGCGAAAGGATACTGATCACGACAGAAACTCCAATGCCACTTCCATAGTTACGAAAGAGGCTAGTAAATGTCGATGCTTCGGTTCTGAGGTTGGATGGTAATGTCCAAAAGGATACCGCTGTAAGTGGTACCCAGATCGCCCCAATTCCAATACCGTTAAAGACAGCCGCTATGATAAAATCCCAAATCCCCACATCGACTGTAAAATTAGACATACGCCATGCCGAAAATGCCACACATAAAAATCCAAAAATAATTACGGCTCTTGGGTCCACCCTATTTGATA
>NHFY01000029.1 GCA_002170165.1 Flavobacteriales bacterium TMED123 | reverse complement strand
AATACAAGCCCAGTGCAACACGCTGGCGACCCGCCAGGTTATCCCGAAAGGACCTGGCAGTCATGAACTCGTTTGGACATTCTTCGGGTTTGAAGATGATGATAATGAAATGAAGGATTTGCGTCTGCGTCAGGCTAACCTTATGGGGTCTGCCGGCTATGTAACGCTGGACGACGCCGAGGCCCTTGAGTTTAGTCAAGTCGGACTCACTGGTTCGCACGTTGGTGATGCAGCCGTGCTTGAAATTGGTGGGAAGGATTGTGAATCTAACGATCATTTGGTTACAGAATCTTTGATCCGCGGGTTTTATATGCGGTACCGCGACGCTATGGGTCACGGAAAGGTGGGCGTTTAATGGATCAAACTGATATGAGCCAGCCTGTTACCGACGATGCAATACTTCGCCGAATTGAAAGGTTACAACTAAATTATATAGAATCTATCGATGATGGCCCGCTCGATAACTGGCCACAGTTTTTCACAGATAAATGCCTTTATACCGTTGTTTCGCGAGATAACTTTGATCGTGGGATGGAGCTTGGCGTCATGCGGTTTGAATCAGTGGGTATGCTGATTGATCGTGCTACGGCGACACAACATGCGGCGGTCTTTGCGCCGCGTATAATTCGCCACGTTTTGGGCCCGGCAATGGTTGATGATACAGGAGAAGGTTATCGTTCGCGCTGCAATGTTGTGATCTATCAGACATCACCTGATGGTGATACGGTGCTCCTAATGACGGCGACTTATAACGATTTAATTGTTGAACAGGGTGGCGTGCTTAAATTTAAGGAAAAGCGTGTGATCTATGACACTCACAGAATTCCAGATTCGATCGTTTATCCGCTTTAATNAATTCGTTNAGANATNAGGNTGGCTNTANGTCTGGCCATACACTTTGTTGNCCNGCNCCNGGCCANGCNGCAGGTGCGGCTGCTTTTTCGGCAGCGNCTTGCCCCGANANGNTTTTGTCCCACCCGGTNCCTGTTAGACGGTTGCCGTTAAAGCCGTCNGAATCATCGGACATGAGCCANACNATNGGTGCCTNCATAACCTCTGGCTGGACCATTGCTTCGCGGTCAGGNGAGGAGGATNCTGGGACCATGGCCGTGTTTGCNGGTCCGCCAGGGACNAATACGTTNANTGANACACCGCTACCTTCACAATCTTTGGNCCAGCAGGCTGATTGCGCTTCAAGTGCNCCCTTTGACGGTCCATAGGGTGTCCAGCCGCGGCGGATCATCGTNTCCATACTGGTTGTGACATTAACTATACGTCCCCAGCCTTGTTTCATAAAATGTGGTATGGCGCTTTTGGAAATTAGAAAGGGGGCTCTAACATTGACGTCAAAGATTGCCTGCCAANGATCCTCTGGTACATCCCAGAATTTGATGTTGTCGACATAATAATTCTCACGAATACTGGAAAGACCAATTCCGGCGTTGTTCACCAAACCATGTAGGCCGCCNAGAGCTTCAATTGTANGCGATGCGATTGCTGTGCATGCATTTACATCCTTTAGATCGACGGCCAGAGGTAAAACCTCACCCGGACCGCTCAGAGCAGTTAGGGCGTCTAGTCTATCCGAAGCTAAATCGACCGCTGCAACTCTTGCGCCATTTAAAATGAGTGCCTCTACCATAGCTCTTCCTAGGCCACCGGCCGCACCAGTAACAATTATAATTTTTCCATCTAGTTGATTTTNAGTCATATAGATTTTTGCTTATCCTTAAGAACTATAATTCTCGAGGGTATGAGGAGCTGGATAAATTGACAATGGTGATCTTGTGTTACAGGCCGTATTAGGTGCAAAATCCATCCGGGGACGGCTCCACAGAATGGGCAAACGAATGACTAAACATCTGACAGAAGAACAAATCGCGAGCTTTAAAGAAAATGGCTTTATATCGCCAATGGACGGTCTGACAGCTGCTGAGGCGCAGGAATGTCTTGAATGTCTTGAAGATTATGAAAGACGAACAGGTAATGCAGCGCAAGATAGCTTGACGTTGAAATCTCATTTGCCGTTCGGGTTATTTAGCCGCGTGATCCGCAATGAGAAGGTACTTGATGCGGTCGAGGATTTGATCGGGCCAAATATACTTTGCTGGGGGTCATCCTTTTTTGTAAAGGAACCACAATCGCCAACTTTTGTGTCATGGCACGCTGATACCTATTATTACGGCATCGAGCCGCAAGAGACGGTAACAGCGTGGATCGCGTTTTCACCTAGTAATCTTGAGTCGGGCTGCATTCGCTGTATTCCAGGAAGCCACAAAGTGAAAACAGAGTTTGAGAATGCGCCGCAAGAACACAATGTNTTAAAAAGAGGACAGAATACGAAGAATGTAGACGAGTCTAAATCTGTTTTCATGCCCTTAGAGCCCGGNCANTTTTCCATTCATCATGAATGCACGGTTCATTCGTCACTGCCTAATAACGCAGACCATCGCAGAATAGGGTACTCAATCCACTACTGCCCAACGCACGTGCGAGAAACTATGTATGATCCGGTTGATGGTAAAAAATCTGCCGCTTTGGTNCGCGGGGNGGANGATTATAATCATTGGGATCCTGAACCTATGACCGAGGTAGATTTTGATCCAGTTATGGCTGCTCATATGGTCGAAATTCGTCGTCAATTTATGTCCCGTAANAAAGGGAGGGCTTAAGATGCCTGACGGTATGGTGCGGCCGATGTTGCCNGCAGTNGANAAATTTATANCGNNGATGCGAAAAATTTTTGAGGATGGTGTAACGGANCCGGATCGCTGGGAAATGTGTCGGGAACANTTGAGGGANTTGATTGCTGATCCNGATGTNAAAGCNCACGCAAAAGACTGGCCGATTACAGGCTTTAATCCGGAAACCAATCGCGTTCAAAATTTACTCTTTTATGAGGACCCCGATTATGGGTTTGTCATTAACGCCCTAATAAAAAAGCCGGGCGGATATGCGATGATTCATGATCACGGCTCCGCCTGGACAATTTATGGCGTTCTTTCAGGAAAAGAACGCATTGTTCATTTTGATGCAGAAAAGAACTCCGATGGGACNTNNGANACNAGNGAAAGCCACGCGGAATATTGCGGGCAGGGCGATGTGGATGTGGTTAAACCATGGTTGATCCATTCCGAATTTGCCGGTGANGATAAATCTATTGCGGTGATCGTGCGTTCCAAACGGTCTGGTACATTTAAGCAGTATCGCTATCTTGAAGATGGCAGGCGGGTTGTTATCAAAGGCCCAGAGCAGGTGCCTTACGCACTCGCCTAAATCAATTAGTAATAAATTGCGGAGGGNGGCTATATATAGCCACCCTTTTCAAATGGCGAGGACTCNAATANAAATCAGAGTGANCNATATCAGGAGGTNCAATTGAAGTTCGGGTATTTTACGCTTTCCGATAACCACTATCCAGATAATCCACGAACAGCGTCTGATTTCGTTCTGGAAATTAGGGANCAAGCGATCCTCGCCGACAANTTGGGATATAACTCGGCCTGGATAGGGGAGCACCATTTTGACCGTCTTGGTGTGAACTCGCGGCCCGACATCTTGCTAGCGAGTATTATTCCCGAAACCGAGAATATCCGTCTGGCCCCTGCAGTGAACGTCCTGCCGATCCATCATCCTATTCATGTCGCTGAAATGTGGGCGACGCTGGATCTTTTGTCGGATGGCCGCGTAGATTATGCCTGTGGTCGTGGCTACGACCGGGAGGAATATATTCCNTTTGGNGCCGACTTCATGACCTCAGCTGAGGTGTTTGAGGAGGGGCTTGATGTTCTAAACAAAGCTTGGACTNACNCTGGAGTGTGGTCACATCACGGTGAGCATTATCAAATCGATAATATGGAAATCACTCCAAAGCCTGTACAAGANCCGATCCCGATTTACGTAGGGTCGTTCTCGAAAACGTCTGTTGATCTGGCGGCGCGGAAGGGATTTAACATTGCCTATGCGCCCTTCGCGGCCGCGATGGTGTTTGGCGGTTTAAAGGAAGCTGTCGATGCGTATCGTGAAGCGACTATTGCNAAAGGCAATACGCCCGGTAAAGCTATCTGTAGCTATTTTATTTATATTGCTGATACGCCCGAAGAAGAAGACCGCGGACGACAGTACCAAATCGATTATTTTCAAAATTGTGTGTTGCGTGCCTTCCCTGATGATCCCAGTAAGATGCCGCCGACTATGCATTATTTTATGAAAATCAATGAGGTTTTGAGAAATACGAAGAAGGAAGATTTGTCTGACCGATCAATCCTCATTGGACCCCCGTCGAAGATCATTGATAGTCTGAAAAATATAGAAGCTGCTGGGATTGATGAGGTTATACTATACTTTAATGTTGGCCGGAAGCCGCATGAAATGGTGAAGGAGCAGATGCATCGCTTCACTGAAGAAATTGCTCCATCTTTTACGATTTAGAGCTAATCAGGGCTCCTATCACCCAGTGAGATGGTGATCTTACTTTGATTGTGCGATGCATTCATTCGAATAGGCTCATTTTGTTTGATCTCCACTGGGTCTGAAAACGTGTAGACGGCTTGTTTCCAATGTGTGGCTGGCTTTTCAGGAGCAGTGGAAAGGGTGACCGTCGGGCTGAGATGAAGGTCAAACCAGAACGCGATGCAATGTGCCGTACCGTCGGAGTGGGGCGTTAAACAAAAACTTTCTTGCTCTAGTAAAGGCTGGTCGCTCGTAAAATCTAAGTCAAATATCTGGATTGGTTCTGATAGCATGCGCCAATCATATTTTGATAAGTCAGTTTGTATGTACATATTTGGTCGTAACGAGTTCAATAAAGAAATATTAAAGCCGTTAGCCATACTTACCCTCCGCTCTAAAGCGATCTCTTTGCTCTCGATTGGGACTGCATAAACGGTAGCTCCGCATGGGATTATTGTTGTGCTTGGTTTGCAAAGTCTTCGTCTTGCATCGCTAATCGCTGCAATAATGTTCTCCCCCAGGAGCCCTGTATCTACAATCTCGGCGACTAATATATCAACAGGCTCCATGATGTCTTTGCCAATTTTAAGGTCTTTGGACCATTTGTGGAGTATAGCAATACGGTCTTCTAAGTTATTTTGTTGGACGATTTTTCTTGCGGCTTCAGCTAGAAATCCGACTGACTCGCAACCAAAAACCTTCTTTGCACCAGCGCGGCTGGCAACCATTGCTAATAAACCCGTTCCAGTCCCTATATCGAGGACAGAACACCCTGGTTTCACGACGCTCTTAATTGCCTTCTCAAAAGCTTGATTTCGAATTTCATCATTTAACATTGCGCTATGCCATTGCGGTAATGCCAACGCCAAAGTTAAATCGAGCCCTGACTGTGCCTTAAAATTCTCCGGATCAATCGTTAGGGCTGCTCTGTAACATTTGTATGCTGCATCCATCATGTTTGCGGAACGATATTCGTCGCCAAGGCTAATATGTGCATTGATTAAATTCGGTTGGAGTATAATTGCGCGATNTAAGTCGTCGATCGCTGCAGAAACATCTCCTGCTTCCGAATAGATCTGTCCTCGCTGCAAGAAAGCGTGACCAGAGTGAGGGGATCTGAAAATTGCGCATTCGTANGCTTTAATCGCAATCTGCATTAAACCAAAAAATCGAGAGAAGTCTCCTGCTAAACAGACCAGATTAAATTCTGAATTATTATCTTCAATAACCTTTTGAAAATATGTTTCGCAGCTTTTAGGATTTCTTCTTAGTCCAGCTATTACCCCTAATAAGGCTGAACCCGCGGCTGGCATTTGGCCTTTATGTCTGAGAAGTGTGGTTTCCGCTTTGTCCAATAAATCATTTCTTAAGAAGTTTAGGGCTGAATTGATAATTTCCCCAGCGCTAGTCCGAGATACCTTGGATTGATTAAGGTTAAGCTCAAAATCATTGATTAGTTGGCCAAATCGATCGGAGTAATTCATATCTTGAAACTAGCTGTTGGATGCTTGGCGAAGTTCATAAAGCGCAACCGCGGCCGCATTAGAAACATTTAGACTTGTTAATCCACCAGTTCCTTGGATCCGGACTAATTCGTCACATTTTTCTCTAACTAGCCGACGTAATCCGGCGCCTTCAGCTCCCAATACCAATACCGAAAGCGAAGATCGTTTGACCTGTTCTAAATCTGTGGTTGCTTCAGAATCTAAACCAATGCACCAAAACCCATTTTTCTTCAGGGTTTCCATAGCACGGGAAAGGTTTATGACCCTAACTAAGGGGACATGCTCGATTCCACCTGACGCTGCTTTTGCTATAACACCAGTGATTTGAGGCGCGTTTCGATCCTGAATAATAACTCCCATAGCGCCAAAAACTGACGCCGAGCGGATTATCGCTCCTATATTCTGGGGGTCTGAAACTCTGTCGAGGACAACAACTAAAGCGNTTGGAAGTTTTCTTGNNTCTCGACAAATGTCTTCTATGGANATGATTGGAAGAGAGCTCATNAACGCAGCGATACCTTGATGAACGGCACCCGGTGGCAAAATCTTAGTTATTTGATCACGGGATGCNGGCTCCGCTTTTATATCAATGTGCGCGAAGANTGGTTCCACCTGATCTAAAATATCATGCAGAAAAAGCACTCGTTTAGCCATACGGTTAGAATTTTTTAAGGCGGCACTCACAGCGTGATAGCCGTAAATCCATAATTCTTGAGTATTTCCTGGTGTCCGGGGATTTTTCCGGCGTTGCGAGCGGCCTCCGGCCATACTTTGTTCTCCTTGCGCTTGACAGTCTACCCATCTATATTGCGTCGCAAATGAAGGGTAAAGCAAACCTCCATCCCGCCAATGGAATTAAACGGGCAGGGGGTTTTTTGTGTTTGGCTCATTTAGGACATTGACAAGCGAACCTAAATTCCCGTATTTGCTCGCTAATTCTTCCGTCTGATCGGATTGGAACTAGGAGGGGTGCCCGAGTGGCTAAAGGGGACGGGCTGTAAACCCGTTGGCTTACGCCTACGTTGGTTCGAATCCAACCCCCTCCACCATTCATTTGGTTTGGGGTATTGGAGTGTAGAAAGAAAATAGTTTGGTAGGAATTTATTGGGTTTTTGAAAAGAGAATTTGACGGAATAGGTATTAAATGAACATGACTAGCTTTATTATGCGGGCGTAGCTCAATGGTAGAGCCCCAGCCTTCCAAGCTGGTTATGAGGGTTCGATTCCCTCCGCCCGCTCCAGGTTAGGAGTTAACCATGTTCCTAATAAACCGTTCGCAAAAACGCTTTAAAAGAAGAATTGACGGCTGAGATAGATAGATAAGGGAAAATAAAATGGCTAAGGAGAAGTTTGAGCGTACGAAGCCGCATTGCAACATCGGTACTATTGGTCATGTTGACCATGGTAAGACGACGTTGACGGCGGCGATTACGAAGGTACTTGCTGAGAGTGGCGGTGCAGATTTTACGGCGTACGACCAGATTGATAAGGCTCCTGAGGAGAAGGAGCGCGGTATCACAATCGCCACAGCGCATGTCGAGTATGAGACGGATAATCGTCACTATGCACATGTCGACTGTCCTGGGCATGCTGACTATGTGAAGAATATGATCACAGGTGCGGCGCAAATGGATGGGGCTATCCTTGTTGTTTCTGCTGCCGATGGCCCGATGCCTCAGACACGTGAGCATATTCTTCTGGCCCGCCAGGTAGGTGTTCCGGCGATTGTTGTATTTATGAATAAGGTTGATCAGGTTGATGACCCTGAGCTTCTTGAGCTGGTTGAGCTTGAGATTCGTGAGCTTTTGAGCTCTTACGAATTTCCCGGGGATGATATTCCGATTGTTTCGGGTACGGCTCTTGGTGCGCTTGAGGACAGTGACCCAGCTACAGGTAAAGATGCGATTCAGGCTCTGATGGCGGCGGTTGATGAATATATACCGCAGCCTGATCGTCCTAAAGATCTTCCGTTCCTGATGCCGATTGAGGATGTATTCTCGATTTCTGGCAGAGGTACAGTTGTAACGGGTCGTGTTGAACGGGGAATTGTAAACGTTGGCGACGAAGTTGAGATTGTTGGTCTCAAGGATACGTCAAAGACTGTTGTCACGGGCGTTGAGATGTTCCGTAAGCTTCTGGACAGTGGCGAGGCTGGTGACAATGTTGGTTGCTTGCTTCGTGGTGTTGACCGTGAAGAAGTTGAGCGTGGGCAGGTTCTGGCGCAGCCAGGCTCGATTACGCCGCATACGCAGTTTACGGCGGAAGCTTATATTCTGACGAAGGAAGAGGGCGGCCGTCATACGCCGTTCTTCTCGAACTATCGTCCTCAATTTTACTTCCGTACGACGGATGTGACCGGTTCTGTAGTTCTTCCTGATGGAACAGAAATGGTTATGCCTGGAGATAACATTACAATGGAAGTGACCTTGATCCAGCCGATTGCAATGGATGATGGTCTTAGGTTCGCGATCCGCGAAGGCGGCCGCACGGTTGGTGCAGGCGTCGTCGCTTCTATTAAGGGTTAAAGGTAAGGGTGCAGGTATAGTTTTAGCCTGTATATGGAAAAACAAGACGGTGAAATCCACGCTATTTCAAAGAATTGATCAACGTGGAATGACAGTGTCGTATAGATTGCAGCGTCGTCAGGTTCTTTTGGGTTTGACGAGGTTGTGGGGAGGAGTGTAGCTCAATTGGCAGAGCACCGGTCTCCAAAACCGGGGGTTGTGGGTTCGAGTCCCTCCACTCCTGCCAGTGATCTATTCGGCTCTTTCGTGTGCGACGCATGTCGATGAACTGTCCAAATGGTATGTAGAATGGCGAAAACCAATCCGCTGGAATTCGTACAGCAGGTAAGACGCGAAGTGGCAAAGGTCACTTGGCCGACCCGCAAGGAAACTATCGTTTCTACAGTAATGGTATTTATTTTTGTAATCTTGACTGCAACTTTTTTCTTTTTTGTAGACCAGGCGTTGGCGGTTCTTGTCAAATTGGTGCTTGGCTTTGGAGGATAATCAGTGACTGCTCGCTGGTATGTGGTACACGTCTATTCTGGCTTTGAGAATAAAGTTGCTCAGTCGATCCGTGAGCAGGCTGTTCAAAAAGGTATGGATAATCTGATCGAGAGTGTAGAAGTTCCTTCTGAAGAAGTTGTGCATATGCGTCGTGGTGCAAAAGTAAGTTCCGAACGGAAGTTTTTTCCAGGCTATGTTTTAGCTAAAATGGAAATGACTGATGAGTCATGGCATTTAGTAAAAAATACGGCGAAAGTTACGGGTTTTTTGGGGGGTGGCGGTAAGCCGAGCCCAATAAGTCAGGCCGAAGCCGATCGAATTATGCACCAGGTTGCAGAAGGTATTGAGCGTCCCAAACCGATGATAACTTTTGACGTTGGTGAGCAGGTTCGTGTAGCTGACGGACCATTTAGTTCTTTTAATGGTATAGTCGAGGACGTTGATGAGGAAAAGGCCCGGTTGAAGGTGGCGGTTTCGATTTTTGGCCGCGCAACGCCGGTAGAGTTGGAATATTCACAGGTAGAAAAGCTTTAGACGTGGGTATTACGCCAAATTGTTGGCATTATTAATCGTGCGGGAGGCTTGCCATAGTCGTACCGCACCCTTAGGCAAAGGACTGAGGATAAAATGGCGAAAAAGATAGATAGTTACATCAAGCTCCAGGTGCCTGCAGGCCAAGCAAACCCATCGCCGCCAATTGGGCCGGCTCTTGGTCAAGCGGGGCTGAATATAATGGAATTCTGCAAAGCGTTTAATGCACATACCCAAGGTGGAGAACAGGGGGTGCCGATTCCGACGGTAATTACTGTCTATGCGGACCGCTCATTTTCATTTGAAACCAAGAGCCCTCCTGCTTCTTATTTTATCAAGAAGGCAGCAAAGCTTGGTAAGGGTTCTATGGAACCTGGGCGTGATGTTGTCGGTGCTGTCTCGATGGACCAGCTCCGGGAAATTGCTGAGCAGAAGAAGAATGACCTTAATTCGAATGACGTTGATGCTGCGATAAAAATTCTTGCGGGTACAGCACGCTCAATGGGTATTCAGGTAACGGGGGCCTAGATATGGCAAGATCAGGAAAACGAATGGGTATTGCATTAGGTTCTATTGATAAGTCTAAGGAGTATGAAATTGCTGCAGGGGTTAAGTTGGTTAAAGAAAACGCCAAGGCTCAGTTTGATGAGACAATAGAATTATCTATGAATTTAGGCGTCGATCCGCGCCACGCAGATCAAAATGTTCGTGGTGTAATCGATCTACCCAATGGTACTGGTAAATCAATCCGTGTAGGTGTTTTTGCTAAAGGTGATAAAGCGGAAGAAGCCATAAATGCTGGAGCTGATGTTGTCGGTGCTGACGATTTAGCTGATGAGGTTCAGAAGGGTAAAATCAATTTTGATCGTTGTATAGCTACGCCTGATATGATGCCGGTTGTTGGTAAGCTGGGCAAAATTCTTGGCCCGCGGGGTATGATGCCAAACCCTAAACTTGGCTCTGTCACCCAAGATGTTTCTGCTGCGATTAAAAGCGCCAAGGGAGGACAAGTCGAGTATCGGGTAGAAAAAGCTGGTATTGTTCACGCTGGTGTTGGAAAAGCTAGCTTCAGCGAAGAAGCGCTGCTTGAAAATGTTCGTACTCTGGTAGATGCAGTTAACAAAGCAAGACCGAGCGGCGTTAAGGGAACTTATATAAAAAGAATTTCGTTAAGCTCAACTATGGGCCCGGGAGTGGTCCTTGATATTTCAAGTGCTCTCGCTGAGTGAAAAAGGGAGCTAACTAAAATTCTGCCGTCTTAGTAGCTTATTTGTGACGGTAGTTGCGTAAGGAGCTGGAGCGTATCACTAGTTCCGATCTGTCCAAGACTACAGGAGTCTGGAAGGCTGATATGTAATAGTCAACCAGGGTAAAGCGGGAATTGTCCTGCCTGTATAGACAGAGGTGCAAGCGTTTCTGTTTCATCTAAGTGATGTTACGGGATGTGACTTGAGCTTCTGGGGCAGTCTTTCTGGACCCATCGGATTAGCCGGTGGGACAAAATGTGAACGGATTCGGCGTCTAGTTTAAGACGTCGAAACAAACGCAAGGAGAATTTGCGTGGACCGAATACAAAAAGAAGAGCTGGTTGCCTCGCTCAATGGCGTCTTCGGATCGGCCAATCTCGTTATTGTTACCCGTCCAAGTGGGTTAACAGTCGCAGAATCGAACGATCTTCGTCGTCGTATGCGCGAGTCGGGAGCTAGTTTTAAAGTTACAAAAAACCGACTAACACGTCTTGCTTTGCAGGGCACTAAATTTGACCACCTCTCGGAATTTTTTGCCGGACCTACTGCGATTGCCTATTCAGATGATCCGGTTGCTGCGGCCAAAGTCGCCGTTGAGTATGCTGATGACAACGAAAAGCTTGAGATCATTGGTGGCGGTTTGTTCGAGAATTCAGTGGACATAGCAGAGATTAAAACCCTTGCAAAACTTCCGTCTCTCGAGGCATTGCGTAGCAAGATTGTAGGGGTGCTTAATACGCCAGCGACAAGAGTTGCAGGCGTTGTGCAGGCACCTGCTGGTCAGCTTGCCCGCGTTGTCTCTGCGCACGCGGCGCAGAATGAGGCGGCTTAAGCCGGTTAAACCGAACTATTTTAGAGAAACAAAAAGATACTTAGGAGAATACAATGGCTACCAATCTTGAGAAGATTGTCGATGATTTGTCGGCTTTGACTGTACTTGAAGCAGCTGAGCTGAGTAAGTTGCTTGAAGAAAAATGGGGTGTCTCTGCTGCCGCACCTGTTGCTGTGGCGGCTGCTGCTGGTGATAGTGAAGCCCCAGGAGCCCAGGAAGAAAAAGACTCTTTTGATGTCATTCTCACTGGTTTTGGAGAGAAAAAAATCAACGTGATTAAAGAGGTTCGTGCGATTACGGGGCTTGGGCTTAAGGAAGCCAAAGATCTCGTGGAAGGTGTGCCTAAACCTGTAAAGGAAGGGGCCCCTAAAGATGAGGCAGATGAGATAAAAAGTAAGCTTGAAGAAGCTGGTGCAACAGTAGAGGTAAAGTAGGCTGTTACGCCAGTTGCTTAATAAGTTGATTCCCGGAGCTGCTGCGCATTTTCATGCTGCAGCGATCCGGGGGTTGTGTCTATTTTTGCGGCCTTCAATCAGTGTAATCATAATCTGGTGTGCCGCGCATGCGATCGCCCTTAAGGGTTAAGAGGTTTATATGGCCAAGTCGTTCACTCAACGCAAACGTATCCGCAAAAGCTTTGGTAGGCTGCATGAGGCCACTCCAATGCCAAATCTTATTGAGGTTCAAAAAACGTCTTACGATAGCTTTCTCCAGATTAATGTGCCGACTGCAGAACGCACAGATTCCGGTCTTCAGGCAGTATTTGAATCAGTTTTTCCGATTAAAGATTTTTCGGAAAACGGTACACTTGAGTTCGTCAAGTATGAACTTGAAACACCGAAGTATGATGTTGAGGAATGTCAGCAGCGTGGCGTTACATTTGCTGCCCCACTAAAACTTACCCTGCGGCTAGTAGTTTTTGATGTTGATGAAGAGACCGGGGCGCGGTCGGTTCGCGATATTAAAGAACAGGATGTTTTCATGGGCGATTTACCCCTGATGACAGATAACGGGACATTTGTAGTCAATGGCACTGAGCGGGTTATAGTTTCCCAGATGCATCGGTCGCCTGGCGTATTTTATGACCATGATAAAGGTAAGACGCATTCGTCCGGTAAATACCTCTTTGCGGCGCGGGTTATTCCCTACCGAGGTTCTTGGCTCGATTTTGAATTCGACGCTAAAGATTTAGTTTATGTCAGAATTGACCGGCGACGAAAGTTGCCAGTAACAACTCTGATGATGGCTTTGGACTCTTTGGAAACACAAACAAAACGGCTTGAACTTTCGGCGGATGGCCAGATTTTGTCTCCGGATGACGCAGATGGCATGTCGACCGAGGAAATTTTTGGAGAATTTTATCAAACCAAGGTTTTTAGGAAAACTAAAGATGCTTGGAAAGCGCCTTTCGACCCTGAAGTTTATGAAGGTGGCTTGAAGATCGCTAATGATCTAATTAACGCTAAAGGCAATAAGGTTGTGTTAGAGGCTGGCGCCCGGGTTACACCCCGCTTGGCTAACAAACTCAAAGCCGATGGTCTGAAAGAGCAACTCATTCAGAGTGAAGACCTAATTGGTCAGTTTATTGCCCAAGACATCATAAACGAAAAAACTGGGGAGGTTTATGTCGAGGCTGGTGACGAAATCACTGAAGAAAATTTGGAAGTTATAGTCGAAGCTGGTGTAAAAGAATTACCCTTTCTCTCAATTGATCATTTGACAGTCGGTCCCTATATCCGAAACACTCTGGCGGTCGATAAGAACACTACGCGTAATGAAGCGATGATGGATATTTATCGCGTGATGCGCCCCGGTGAACCGCCGACTCCCGAAACCGCAGAAGCGATGTTCAATAGCTTGTTCTTTGACAGCGAACGTTACGATCTATCTGCTGTTGGACGCGTCAAAATGAATGCGCGTTTGGAGTTAGAAACGCTTGATACCCTCAGAGTTTTGCGCAAAGAAGACATTCTTGCGGTAATTAAATTGTTAGTTCGCCTAAAGGATGGACACGGCGATATTGATGATATCGATCATCTAGGTAATAGGCGTGTGCGGTCAGTTGGTGAGTTGATGGAAAACCAATACCGTATCGGTTTGCTTCGTATGGAGCGCGCTATTCGTGAGCGAATGAGCTCAGTTGAGCTTGATACGGTCATGCCTCAAGATTTGATTAATGCAAAGCCTGCAGCTGCAGCGGTCAGAGAATTTTTTGGTTCCTCTCAGCTCTCTCAGTTCATGGATCAGACAAATCCCCTCAGCGAGATAACCCACAAAAGGCGATTGTCGGCGCTTGGACCTGGCGGGTTGACGCGTGAGCGTGCTGGTTTTGAGGTTCGAGACGTTCACCCTACACATTACGGGCGTATCTGCCCGATAGAAACGCCGGAAGGGCCGAATATTGGTCTTATTAATTCCCTGGCAACCTATGCACGGGTAAATCAATATGGCTTTATTGAAACTCCCTACCGGACCGTAAACAACGGTAAAGTAACGAAAGACGTAATATATCTTTCTGCTATTGAAGAAGGGCGCTACACGGTTGCGCAGGCGAATGCCGCTTTGGATAAGACAGGCAAGTTTATTGAAGATTTAGTGAGTTGCCGCGTCAGCGGTGAGTTTGCAATGGCTCGACGGGAAGATATCGATTATATTGATGTTTCGCCAAAACAGCTCGTCTCAGTCGCTTCCGCACTTATTCCATTCTTAGAAAATGATGACGCTAACCGCGCGTTGATGGGATCAAATATGATGAGACAAGCGGTGCCCTTAGTCCGGGCTGAAGCTCCACTTGTTGGGACAGGCATGGAAGAAGCGGTTGCCCGTGGCTCAGGAGCAACAATCGTTGCGAAACGAACGGGTGTTGTCGACCAAGTTGATGCAACTAGAATGGTTGTGCGAGCTATAGGCGATACAGAATCGTCCTCGCCCGGAGTTGATATATATAATCTGAGGAAGTTTCAGCGTTCTAATCAGAATACTTGCATCAACCAGCGCCCACTCGTGAGGGTTGGTGATCAAGTTGTGGCGGGTGATATTATTGCTGACGGTCCTTCGACAGAGCTTGGCGAGTTGGCTCTTGGCAGAAACGTGCTCGTCGCTTTTATGGCTTGGCACGGCTATAACTTCGAGGATTCTATTTTGATCTCGGAGCGAATTGCGCGCGACGATGTATTTACATCAATCCACATTGAAGAGTTTGAGGTTATGGCCCGAGATACAAAGCTCGGCCAGGAAGAGGTTACTCGGGATATACCTAATGTCGGTGAAGAAGCGTTAAAAAACCTTGATGAAGCTGGTATAGTTTATATTGGGGCTGAGGTTGAACCTGGCGACGTTCTTGTCGGTAAGGTTACACCTAAGG
>NHFY01000028.1 GCA_002170165.1 Flavobacteriales bacterium TMED123 | reverse complement strand
ATTCATCCCCATATGGAAGGTGCTAAAACACATATTCGTGAACTGCGGAATATTGTAAAAGGGCGAGGAATTTAGAACTCTGTTGGGTGTTACTCTGTTTAGGGTTTGATCCACGCAATTCGCAAAATATTGGTTGTACCTGGTGTGCCAAAGGGTACACCCGCTGTAATTACAACACTGTCTGATGGAACCGCAAAATCGAAGTCCTTGGCGATTTGGCACGCACGCCCCACCATACTGGAAAAATTACTAACATCTTCAGCAATAACACATTGAACGCCCCAGGCGACAGCAAGTTTGCGGGCGGTGGGAAGGCGTTCGGTTAAACATAGAATAGGTACCTCGGGCCTCTCGCGGGCAGCCCGAAGCGTTGTCGATCCAGATGTCGTATAGGTAATGATTGCCGATGCCGAAATTGTGTGGGCGACCTGGCGGGCAGCCGCAGTAATTGCGTCCGGAGCGTTGGCTTCTGGGTCATTATGCTCACTTTCAATTAGGGACCAAAACTCTGGATCAACTTCGACACGGCGGATGATCCGGTCCATCATCTTAACGGCCTCAAGTGGATAGTGACCGGCTGCTGTTTCCGCGGAGAGCATCACCGCATCGGCGCCATCGTAAATCGCAGTAGCTACATCTGAGGCTTCAGCCCTTGTTGGCGTTGGAGAATCATTCATTGATTCCAACATTTGCGTGGCGACAACTACGGGCTTACCTTGTTGACGGCATTTACGAATAATCTGTTTTTGTAGGCTTGGTACATCCTCTGGTGGCAGCTCTACACCAAGGTCGCCACGGGCAACCATTACAGCATCGGACAGTGTAATAATTTGGTCGAGATGTTCAATTGCACTCGGTTTTTCCAGTTTAGAGAGTATACCGGCCCTCCCGGCGATTATATTTTGGGCCTCGCTAATGTCTTCCGGCCGCTGGACGAAGCTTAATCCGATCAGATCAACTCCGTGATCCAGTGCGAAACTGAGGTCGTCCCGGTCTTTTGGGCTGAGTGAGGATATAGGTAAAACGGCATTAGGAATATTGACGCCCTTGTGGTCGGAGATCCGGCCACCTACGACAACCTCAGCCTCAGCAAAGTCTTTACTAGCTTTGATAATTTTAAGTCGTAATTTTCCATCATCGATCAAAAAATCTGTGCCAACTTTCAGCGCAGTGAAGACTTCGGGATGCGGGAGAGAAACTCGGTGGGCCGTACCCGGATCGGTGTTGAGATCAAGACGAAGGACCATGCCCTTTTCAAGTTCTATAGCGCCTTCAGCAAATTCTCCAACACGAAGTTTTGGCCCCTGCAAATCTGTGAGAATTCCTACAGGTCGCCCGGTTTCAATTTCTAACTTGCGAATTATAGAAATACGTGCGGCGTGATCATCATGGCTACCATGGCTGAAATTTAGCCTAAATACATCGGCCCCGGCATCAAAGAGGCTACGGATCATCTCTGGCGATTCGCTGGCTGGGCCGAGGGTCGCCACTATCTTTGCTTGTCTATATCGGCGCATTATTCTTTTATAGAACAGGCTATCAATAGGCGCCAGGGCATATCGCTAACGCCCGAAAGTCATTGACGTTTGTTAGCGTAGGGCCTGTCACTATTGCGTGGCTAAGTGTATCAAAAAAGGTTGCGCTACGATGAGCTGTTAGGAGACCAGTCGGATCCAAACCCATCTCAATAGCGCCTGATAAACTATAGGGAGTAATAAAGGCGCCGGCATTAAGACTATTACCGTCAATTCCGTCAGTATCACAGGAGAGTGCCCAAATTTTTGGGTCTCGGTTTAGGGCTAGCGCNAGAGCGAGCATATACTCGGAGTTTGGCCCACCTTTACCCTCTGATGCGCCTAGGGTCACNGTGAGTTCGCCGCCGGACAATAGAACCAANGGNCGAGACCCAGAGCTTCGAAAACGCGCAGNCTCAAGTGCGTGNTGAGCGTNATCATTAGCAATATTCTTGGCNTCACCCGTAATAGAGTCGCCCAGNATTATCGGTTCCCANCCNTGACGTTNTGCCTCCGATGCTGCAGCGTTTATGGCATCACTGGCGCGGGCAACAATGGCAACNGAATTNNTCTCAAAAATATCNTTATCTANGATAGNTTGTCTTNNTCTNGANAGGACGTTTCTTACGTTGCTGGGTATTTGGATTTNATAGCGGTCTANTATATTCAAANCGGGCTCACTTGGTGACGACTGAAGAGTCGGNCCNGAGGCAACNAATGTGGGATCGTCTCCCGGNACGTCNGATACAATCAGTGTTACAACACGTGCCGGATGNGCTGCCTCAGCAAGTCGTCCCCCTTTGATACGAGATATGGCCCGCCGAACGACATTAATCTCCGTAATCGAGGCCCCGGAGGCTAAGAGCTNAAAATTAACTTTCTGTTTGTCTTCAAGAGAGATCCCAGCTGCCGGGGCAGANAGAAGGCTTGAGCCTCCACCAGAAATAAGTGCGATNACGAGATCNTTCGATTNAAGTTGAGACACTAATTNGAGTATTTTNGNGGCTGCTNTTTGACTNGCCGCGTCCGGCACCGGATGACCCGCTTCATTNACTTCTATATATTTACATTCCGTTTTATAGCCGTGCGGGACNATGACAAGACCAGATACTGGATCATTCCAGGCATCTTCAAGCGCTTTTGCCATTGCACCGGCGGCCTTGCCGCAGCCGACAATTATTGTTCTTCCGGTCGGAGGTTTTGGTAGGTAAGTTGGCAAACACCGCTCTGCCGCAACAGCCTCGACTCCTATATCGAAAAGATGGCGTAAAAGTTTTTCTGGTCGTTCTCTCATCAAGTCATTAGACCTTAGCTGACATTCTCAAGCAAAGTTTGCGCTGTATAACAAGGCACCAGGAGAAAATATTTTGTACACCCTTCAGAAAGGTACCATGCCCTTTTCTGTTCTTAAATGGGTCGGGACTGCCACCGGCGTCATCGGAGCTTTTATACTCGCTCTAAATCTACCGTTAAGTGGTTGGGGTTGGGTTCTCTTCGCCACGTCTTCGCTTTGTTGGACAATTGCTGGCATGGTAATGCGCGATTACAGTCTAGTAGTGCTGCAGTCAGCGTTTTTTATCGTCGATATTGTAGGTATTTGGCGCTGGCTTATAATATAAAGGTAAAGTACCGACCCCGTTCTTTTGTTGCTAAATACCTTTAACTAGGATTAACCTTTATACTTTCGGTTTTAAAGGTTACGTAATTGACTTATCTCCCTAAGTAGTTGGGGTTAACTTAGACATTAAGCAGGAATCAACGGCGCAAAAGGAATTAAAAATGGCTGATATCGATGAACATACACAAGTTGAACTTGAGGCTGCCGCTTTTCGAACATTGACAGCGCATCTTCTTAAGCGAAATGATGTACAAAATATCGATATTATGAACTTGGCCGGCTTTTGTCGTAACTGTTTGAGCAAATGGTATTTAGCCGCTGCAGAAGAAAGAGGAATAGAGATGACTATGGGTGACGCTCGCGAAAGGGTCTATGGCATGACCTATGACGAGTGGAAATCGACTTATCAGAAAGAGGCGACGGCGGAGCAGCAGTCAAAGTTCAAGAAGGTAATGGAGAATCCAGAACTGACCAGCTGATGGACGATCTGCGGGCCAAGGTTTATCCACAACTTCCTCAGCATTGGAGCCTAATTAGGGTCCCGATTCGGTCCAACCTCTCCTATTCTACCCTCCAATAAAAGAAAAAGGGGGATGAAGGAATGGCGGATGGTACGGGTAATTTGGCACGAGACCATCTGCGTGCTTTTATTGAGCGTATAGAACGGCTTGAGGAAGAAAAAGCCACGCTAATGGAGGATATCCGAGAAATTTATGCCGAGGCCAAGGGTACGGGCTTTGATCCAAAAATTATGAGACAAGTGGTACGGATTAGAAAAATAGAACCCGATCAGAGGCAAGAACAAGAATATGTCTTGGATACTTACCTCTCCGCCCTTGGCATGCTTGAGCACTCAGGTGAAGAAAAGGTTCAATCACCGGAAGTTGCTGAACAATTAGGCGCCGTAGAATAGCTGAGGTGTCAGCTAAAAACTAATACAGAAGATCACATTAGTTATTCAGCACCCAGGAGTTTGTCCTGGGTCTTATTAATAAAATCCGTAGCATCATGGCGCTCATGAAGCTGTTCACGCAGTTCACCTCGATGTCTGTTGACCATCCGTCCGCGTTTTACGGGCTCGCGGGCGTCGATCTCCCTAGCCCAGCGGAGGGCCTCCTTATAGCTTTTGGCATCGATAAACTCCGCGGCATCATATTGTCGGTTTAAAAGTAATCCACCATACCACGGCCAAATTGCGATATCGGCTATAGTATAATCTTCTCCACAAATATACCGATTNTCCGTGAGACGACGNTCAAGTACGTCAAGCTGGCGCTTGGTTTCCATCGTGAAACGGTCGATTGCATATTGAATTTTGACTGGTGCGTAGTGATAGAAATGCCCGAATCCCCCCCCTAAATAGGGAGCACTACCCATTTGCCACATCAGCCAAGATAAACATTCAGCGCGGTCAGCTGAGCTAGTGGGCAAGAAAGCATTAAACTTCTCTGCGAGATAGAGTAGGATCGCACCAGACTCAAAAACACGGGTAGGTGGGTTAGTGCTGTGATCCATCAAAGCGGGGATTTTGGAGTTTGGATTTACGTCGACAAACCCACTACCAAATTGATCGCCATCTCCAATCTTAATGATCCAGGCATCATACTCTGCATCTGCAAGACTAAGTGCAAGAAGTTCTTCCAACAAAATTGTAACTTTAACGCCGTTCGGCGTCCCTAAAGAATAAAGCTGAAGAGGATGCTTTCCAATCGGCAATTCTTTTTCGTGGGTGGGGCCAGCGATCGGTCGGTTGGTTGAGGCAAAGGGCCCACCATTGTCGGTTTCCCACTTCCAAACCTTGGGCGGTTTGTATCCAGTTTGATTAGACATATTTTATTCGTTCCCTTCGCAGCCCTTACATCTATCTCCACTTGCACGGCGTCAATTGCCAAAACTGTATCGTATTATTTCACGTTACTAATCAGTCTTGGAATATTTCGCTTTAATGATTACCTCTCAATTTCCGCCGTATCCTTTGCTCCTACCTTTTAATTACGTCACCCCATATTTTCGAAAATAGGTCTCACGGAGTTTTTCCTCAGTGCAACTCGGATTGTCGTAGGCCGGCGATAGAATGGGGCTGACTGAGGTTAATTTTATTAGCACCGCGTCATGGACTTTTGTTGAAGGCCCAAGTTCTAGCAGTATTGTCTGATTAAATTCATTATAAATATCATCACCAGGGGAGTGCACTGTTGCGGTACCGGTAAAGCGGTAGCCGCGACGGGAAAAGACATCAATACAGTTGATTTCAGTCTTGGAGCTGCGATTTAAATTCTCGACTGTCCCAGGTGACGCTAAATTAGCAAAAATCAGCGAGTTGTCGTCAAAGGGTCTCAAGGTGCTCTTAGGAGATAGGTTTGGGCTACCATCCTGATTGATTGTCGCAACAAAACTTAAATTTGATCGTTTAATAATTGTTTTCATATCGTCATTTAACATTACAAACTTATCCATAAATTTGTTGAATGGAGCGAGCAGCTAAAAGTAATCGGTACCAAAAAACTGCCAGTAGTGAAAGTTATTTGGCTAATAGGGACCATAAAGTATTATCACTATAGAGGTCTGAGATATTCTTCTAAGCTACTAAAATATTGGTCAAGTATGCTAGAGATGTGGCATTGGATTGAAATTCCTGCCAAATATGGAATTTTTGAATTAAAGATATTCTAAGGATGAACAAGAACTCAAAAAATCAATTTGTAGTTATTGGGATGTACCACTTTGTGCATCTTAAAGACTATAAAGATATGAAACCCCCACTTTTAAAGNTGTGTTCTGAGAACGGTCTCAGGGGCACCATCTTGCTTGCCNAAGAAGGATTGAATGGGACCATATCCGGCGGGCGAGCGGGGGTTGAAGTTTTGCTGTCTTACCTCAAATCAGACCCGCGTTTTCAAACCCTTCAGCACAAAGAGTCATTTTCCAAGACACTGCCATTTCGGCGTATGAGGGTGAGGCTAAAACGTGAAATCGTAACTATGGGTGTTCCTGATACCGACCCTACTTCGCTTTGTGGTAAACGGGTTGACGCAGAAAAGTGGAACGAATTGCTAGAGGATCCCAGTGTCATAACGATTGATACGCGCAACACCTATGAACATGACGTTGGAACCTTTAAGAATGCTATTTCACCCGGTACTGAGAGGTTTCGAGATTTCCCAAAATTTGTGAATACCGAATTGGATCCCCGCAAGCATCAAAGGGTCGCAATGTTTTGTACTGGCGGAATACGATGTGAAAAAGCAACTAATTACCTAATAAAAAAAGGCTTTAAAGATGTCTATCATCTAGATGGCGGCATTCTTAAATACCTAGAAACGGTCGATAAAACTAAAAGTCTGTGGCGCGGGGAATGCTTTGTTTTCGATGACCGTGTGACTGTGGACAATAAGCTTGCGTCCGGGTCCTATATTCAGTGTTATGCTTGCCGGCGGCCGTTGTCTGAGATCGACTGTCAATCACCACTTTATGAGAAAGGCGTCTCCTGCCATCATTGTCATGGCAAACATAAGCCTAAAAAGATCGCTGGTTTAAAGGAACGCCAAAGGCAGTATGAAATTGCTGATCGCCGAAAAAGGCTGTCAAATGATGGNGATAGCCAAGATAATAATGACAACTAAATTATTATGAAACAATATCCTATCCTTTACTCGTTTCGGCGCTGTCCTTACGCTATTAGAGGCCGCATGGCACTAAAGCAGGCAGGAATTGTGTGCGAACTGCGCGAAGTCGTGCTTCGACAAAAACCTGAAGAAATGACCACTTTATCGCCCAAGGGAACGGTGCCTGTCTTGGCGCTCGCTGACGGGAAAGTATTGGATGAGAGCCTCGATATAATGCACTGGGCACTAAATATTCGAGATCCAGATCACTGGCTAGAGTCTGCGGCTATCGCGACACCGCTGCTTTATCAACTTGATCAAAAGTTTAAGAATAACCTAGATCGATATAAGTATTTTGTGAATCATCCGGAACATCCCAGAATCTATTACAGAGCGCTTGGGGAGAAATTTCTTGCCAAACTAGAAGATAGCCTTCTAGAAAATAACGGTAAGGGCATCTGCGATGCGCGAACGACATTCGCTGATATCGCGGTGTTTCCATTTGTCCGCCAGTTTGCTTTCGTCGACAAACCTTGGTTTGATGAAACATCCTATAATTTACTAAAAGGTTGGCTAATACATCACCTCAATAGTGAGTTATTCCTATCAGTGATGCATAAATACATCCCCTGGAAAAAAGGCGACGAAGTATTCTTATTTGGTAAAACTATTCCCTAATCGTGTATTAGAATTTCTCTATCCAAGGGCGCAGTTCTAGTTCCCATGCCCAACTATCAGGGGTTTGTCGCCAGAAGTTAAAATAACTATTGGCTATACTTTCAGGTTTTAGCAGTCCATTGGCCCCCCGATCCGTTCTCGGGTCTTGAGGTTGGCGGATGCCTCCGTCGATAACGAAATGGGCAACATGAATATTTTGTGGATGGAGTTCACGCGCCATACTCTGTGCGAGACCACGCAAACCAAATTTGCCCATCGCAAAAGTGGCTGAATTGGGATACCCCTTTACACCCGCAGAGGCGCCAGTGAAGAAAATAGCACCGCTACCGCGTTGAACCATTTGCTTGGCCGCCTGCTGAGCAACAAGAAAGCCGCCATAACAAGTGATCTTTATAGCCTTCAGTGCGGCATCTGGGTCAATATCTGTTATCGGTCCCCGGACACGATTTGAAGCATTATAGATCACAATATCTGGCTGGTTGAAGTCGTCAGTTACATTTCTAAATAGTTCTTCGACCTTTGAAGGATCGGTTGCGTCACAAGTGTAGGCTTTGGCATTAGTTTCTATGATGAGTTGATCAAGTTTTTCAATATTACGCGCCGCAAGGGCAACCTCTACCCCTTCAGAAGAAAATTTCCGGGCCAATGACGCACTAAGGCCTAAACCGGCGCCAACGATTAGAGCTGTTTCACTTTTAGCCATGGCCTTCTCCCTAGAAGATTAATTATACTATTTTTTTACAGTTGGTCGGACGACAACATGGTGGATCACTTTGCTGACATGTTTTACCCGTTTCGCAATTGTTAGAACCTTACGGAGCTCAAGATTTGAGAGAGCGCGGCCCAAAAGGTAAACCGTCGAGTTAATTACACGGACCTGATAATTGGCTGATTTAACCCCATTTTCGGCTAAAAGCTGTGAACGAATTTTTGCCCTAATCCAGACATCATTTGCGGTATTTTTATATCCACCTAAATTAGTCACCTGGACATTATTATAGATTACCTGGATACCTGGAATTCCCTTAGCTAAAGTTTCAATACGTCGCCGATTGAAGTCTGATTTAACGGCACCGGTAAGCATAACTCTTCCCTCATAAACATTGGTCTGGAGATCAAGAAATAAATCTATGTTTTTGCGGTTGAATAAGCGTTTATTAATGTCGAGTTTAATCTCGGCGTCGATGGCAACCTGATTTAATTTGCGGTCATCGACCGTTGCACAGCCTTGGGCCAGTAACAAAATAATAAGTAAGCTAGCAAACTTAGTGCCTCGCCAATTCAGTTGGTCTTTTTTATGTGAATTAACGTCCATAAAGTGCCTCCAGCGTCTTGCCATGTTTTGCGTTTATCATATGGCGCCGTATCTTTAGCGTTGGTGTTATCATACCGTTGTCGATGGTAAATGCTTCTGCTGTTAGGGTAATGCGACGAACCCTTTCTATAACAGAAAGATCATTGTTGACCCGATCAACAGCCTCACTAATTAATGAGGAAAAACCGCTGTTTTCGGTTAGTGAATCCATAGGCTCATTCTCGAGACCATTCTTTTTGGCCCACAGAAGGGCAAACTCTTCATCCGGCACAATCAAAGCGACAAGGTGTGGGCGCTTGTCGCCAAAGACCATCGCCTGGCTGATTTCTGGTTGTGCAGTAAGTATGCCCTCTATTTTTTGGGGCGCGATATTGTCGCCGCCCGAATTGACAATGATATCCTTTTTCCGATCAGTAATTTTTAGATGACCATCCAAATCAAACTCACCAATATCGCCTGTGTAAAGCCAACCATCTTTGATTACTTCTTCGGTGGCCTCAGAATTATTCCAGTAGCCTTGCATAACCAGCTCGCCGCGAACGATAATTTCTCCGTCCTCAGCTATGCGGCATTCGACCCCTGTCATCGGGGTCCCAACAGTCTCTATCCGATTATGGGAAGGTGGGTTACAACTTATCACCGGCGCGCTCTCTGTTTGGCCATAGCCCTGTAGAAGCCTTACACCAAGAGCCGTAAAGAAGATCCCAATATCGTAATTAAGCGGGGCTCCACCTGAAATTAACGCTTTGAGCTGGCCGCCGAACCGGTCTTTGACTTTCTTCCGCACTAACTTGCTCATAAGTCTATTCTGAATACGTTCGACCATTGATAGGCTTTCGGGGTTCTCATACTCCTTCCGTCCCAGTGTGGTGGTTAATTCAAAAAGTTTTTCTGACAATCCCCCTTTCTGTTTTACTCCATGCCGGATGCGGTCATGCATTACCTCATAGAGGCGCGGAACGGCGGTCATCAGAGTTGGATGCACTTCCCCCATATTTTGGGCTAGCTTATCAATACCCTCTGCATAATAAATTTGTGCACCGATCATTATTGGAAAGAATTGTCCAGCGGTATGCTCGTATGAGTGTGACAGCGGCAGGAATGAGAGAAAAACCTCATCATCTAATCCTATTTCTTTAAGCATTTCGGTCGAACCCGAGCAATTACACAGAATAGCACCATGGCTTAACATTACGCCTTTCGGTGCCCCCCCCGTTCCAGACGTATAAATCAGGCATGCCGTATCGTTTCGGACGATGTTGCCAGCGGCTGCTTCAAGAGTTTCTAACCCATTGTTCTGAGACGAAATCAAGGTATCCCATAAATGGGTAGAAATACCGTTCGTATTATCTTCGGGTATAACTTCCATCGTGATTGCAAATCTCACGCAGGCCGCCTCTTTAGCAGCGGGCAAAACCTTTTTAGCGAGAGCGGGAGTTGAAATGATGACAGCACTCGCTCCTGAATCTTCGAGAACATGACGGTGGTCGGCGACACCATTGGTAATATATGCAGGAACAGTAATACCCCCTGCAGCCATGATCGCGAGATCAGCAATTGGCCACTCTGGGCGGCTCTCAGAAATTAGCCCAACACGGTCACCAGGCTTGATGCCCAAATTGCAGATCCCACTGGCTAACGCGGAAACCTGTTTTCCTGCCTCTGCCCAGCTTACCGATTGCCAGTTACCACCTTGCTTGCTCCATAGAAATGGCGCGTCGCCTTTTCGAACTGTCTGTTCAAAAAACAATGACACTAAATTTTTTGACTTTTCTGTCATCTCAATCTCAACCCGAGTAAAGTTTTCTGAATCAGTATATATTATAACGAAAGCGACTCGAACCAGGTTTAAGTTTTTATAGCGACCGCTGTTCTAGTTCATGAATCCGTTGGGTCTTAAAATTTGGTAGTCGTTTATTTATCAACCCATAACGATGTGCATCGGGCAGCGATTACCTGCTCATATGGAATAGGTCCGCTAAGCTGGCCAGACACGTATGCGAAGTTATTCATAAGCTCAACAGTCTCGCGCGTTAACTCCGGGTCATAGAAAAGTGCATCGCGTTCGACAATGCTCGTGATTAGAGACGCCGCTTCTGGCGGAAACAAGCGGTCTCCAACTTCGCGCGAAAGACTAGGATCAGCACGGAGGGCGCTCTGCGTCTTAACAATAGCACGCACTGCAGCATCAATGGCTTTTGGCTCACGCGAAATATAGTCGTCTGTTGAGACTAGACCGGCGCAGGTCGCAAAGCGAACATCACCAGGGTCATCGCCTCGCCTAACATCAACGTGTATTTTTCCAATACCTCTGCTCACGGCTGTTTCTGCCCCCATAGCGTTTGACCAGTATCCGTCAATTATCCCTTCATTTAG